>JALFSR010000091.1 GCA_022778745.1 Clostridiales bacterium | reverse complement strand
TAAATGCATCGACAATGGACCGATGGAAGGATTTTGGGGAATATTAAAGAGAGAACGTTACTACGGAAAACAATTCACTGATAAGGAAGCACTCGTAAAAATGATCGTGGATTATATAGATTATTATAATAATAAACGCTTGCAAAGAAATCTTGGAGTTTTAACTCCTATGGAAAAACATGAAATCTACTGGCAAGCCGCATAAAAAACTGCCAGCAGCTAATCTACTGGCAGGAAAAATTTTATATTTTTTCAATTGTCTACTTGACGGGGAGAGGTTCATTTATAATTCATCTTTGATACGACGGCTCTTTTCTTTAATAAGGTTGAACAGGATCATGCAAATACATGGAGGTTCTATTTACATTACCTAATGGCTAGCAATTATACACCAGAATAAGCTGCGAATCCTCCATCAACTGGAATAACAACTCCATTTACGAAACCAGAGGCTTCTTCGCTCATCAAATACAATAACGTTCCAACTAACTCTTCCGATCTTCCGAAACGATCCATTGGTGTATTTCTGAGAATTTTTTCGGTACGTGCAGTTGGAGTTCCATCTTCGTTAAACAATAATTTTTCATTTTGTTTTGTTACAAAGAATCCTGGAGCGATTGCATTACAACGAATACCTACTTTTGAGAAGTGTACTGCAAGCCATTGTGTAAAGTTTGAAATCGCTGCTTTTGCTCCACTATATGCTGGAATCTTTGTCAATGGTGTAAATGCATTCATACTTGAAATATTGATGATACCTGTACCCTTTTTATCAATCATATCTTGCGCAAATACTTGGGTTGGAATCAATGTTCCAAGATAATTTAAGTTAAATACAAATTCTACACCAGAGACATCTAAATCAAAAAATGTCTTCATCTGGTTCAAATCTTCTTTTTTGAAAAATTCATTATCAGTAGTAGCTCTTGGATTATTTCCACCTGCACCATTAATTAAAATATCACAAGTTCCCAAATCCGCAATAATCTGCTCTCTTGCAGCTTCCATACTTGCTTTTTCTAATACATTACAAGCATATCCTTTTGCAATGCCACCATCTGCTGTAATAGCATCTGCATTTTCCTGTGCTGCCTCTCCGTTTAAGTCCAAAAGAGCAGCTTTTGCACCATTTGCTGCTGCCGCTGCTGCAAACATCGAGCAAAGCACTCCACCCGCACCTGTTACAACAACAACTTTATCCTTTAAATCAATTTGAAATGGAATTTTCATAAATTGTTACCTCCACTATTTATCCAATTTATCCAATGTCTCCCAGATTCCTGTCATATACATCGCACCAAGCGCTCTATCGTATAATCCATATCCTGGCTTTCCAATTTCGCCCCAAATCATTCTTCCATGATCTGGTCGTAAATATCCCTGGAATCCTGCATCATGATATGCTTTTAAAATCTCCACGATATCCAATGAACCACATGGCGAATAATGAGCACTTTCTTCAAAGGAACCATCATCCAAAATCTTGACATTTCTTACGTGTGCAAAATGAATTTTTCCCATCGCTGCATACTTTCTTACCATCGCTGCATAATTGTTGAACTTCGCACAGCCAAGACTTCCGCTGCAAAGAGTTAGTCCATGATGTGTGTCATCATACAGTGATAAGAAACGATCCAGATTTTGCTCATTTGTAATAATTCTTGGAATACCAAAGATGGACCACGGCGGATCATCCGGATGAATACCCATGTTCACATCACATTCTACTGCAACTGGCATAATTTCATTAATAAAATATGCTAAGTTATCCCATAAGCCTTCTTCTCCCAATTGTTTATATGCATCAATTAACTCGGTCATTTCCTCTGTAGAATAGGAAGAATCCCATCCAGGAAGTGCAAGTTTTGTTGGATCCATCTGATCAACATGCTCTTTATAATACACTAATGCGTTAGAACCATCCCCAAGTTCTTTGTCAAGCTGTGATCTTGTCCAGTCAAATACTGGCATAAAGTTATAGCAGATACATTTTACGCCTGCTTTTGCAAGACGTCTGATATTTTCTTTGTAATTATCAATATATCTTTGATAATCTCCTCTTCTCAGCTTAATATCTTCATGAACTGGAACACTCTCAATTACTTCCATTTCAAGACCACTTTGCTCTACCTGATTTTTAAGCTTTTGTATTTCTTCTTCTGGCCATACCTCACCAACCGGAACTGTATATACAGCAGTGACAACTCCTGTCATTCCCGGAATCTGGCGAATCTTATCCAACGTCACTGGATCATCTGGACCATACCATCGAAATGTCATTTTCATGCGCAACACCTCTTCTTTTTATTTTTTATAAAATCCACGTCCTACGATATCACACGTCTTTGTGATGTTGCTCTTGGATACAACATAGAGTTTCTCATCTGATTACCACCCTCCTTATTATTTTAGTTTACTGCTCTTCTCTCTAATTCTTCTTTTACTTCTGCTACTTTCTTCTTTGACAATGGATACCAGAAGATCAAAATTAATGCGATAATAAAATATCCTACTGCTGGAATACCAGTTGTCACGGAATAAATCGCACTTGTTACTTCTTCCGTCTGAATAACGGCTACACCGCCAACTGCTTCCTGATAACCAATTAATTCAAGAACAAGACCGCCTAATCCTCCTGCCGCTGCCTGTCCAAGTTTTCTTGCAAAAGAGTAAACACCATATACTGTACCACCATCAGAAGATCCTGTCTGTACTGTCTGGTAATCAATAATATCAGAAATAAATGCCCAGATCATCAAGTTAAACAAACCAGAGCCTAAGTTACCGATGAAAATAAATGCACAAAATACCCATGGATTTCTTATTTTTAAAACAAATAATAATCCATATACAACGGATGCTAAAATTAATGCAGCTGCAGAAGCTTCTTTCTTACCAATTTTCTTTGTAATAACACCTGCAAATGGCGCAAGAAGCAATGTACAAACTGTACCGATCATACCTGCAACTGACATTACTGCTTTATTCTTAAAATAGTCCATATATAAATACATATTTAAGGACTGTACTAAGAGCATCGCAAGCAAAAGAATAATCGCTGCTACAATAATGGAAACTAATGCACGGTTTGTTACCATTCCTTTGATCAACTTCGCTGGTGAGACCTTTTCTGTTTCTTTTTTTTCTACAACTAAACGTTCTGTAGACCAGTTATAACAGATTGTATAACAGATAAATGCAAGTACTGCAAATATACATGCTACAATAAAAACACGTTCGCCAACCATAACCTGATTTCCAGCTTCATCTTGTACATAAACGATCAATGGTGTAAGAGAACCTACGATAACACCTGCTAAAGCAGCACCAATACTTCTAAATGTAGATAACGCAGTACGTTCTACAGGATCATTTGTAATAACTGATGCCATAGAACCATATGGAATATTAATACCTGTGTAACAAAAACTTCCCCATAGAATATAAGTTACAAAAATATAAACAATCTTTCCTGCATCTGGTAAATTCTTTGCCCATGGAATGAATACTAAAATACCTGCTAATACAACTGGTATTCTCATACGTCTAATCCATGGACGATATCTTCCTTCTGCTCCTGCTTTTCCTGTATCTACGATACGTCCCATACCGATATCTGTAAATGCATCCACGCATCGTACTGCAAGAAATAGGATACCTACAATACCACTTCTAATACCTAAAACATTTGTATAAAATACCATCAAAAAGCTACTTACTAAGATAAAGAAGAAATCATTGCCAAAATCTCCGCACATATAGCCAATTTTGTCTTTTATACTAAAAGGCTTTGAGTTGTTTAAATTTGTCATTTTTATCCTCCTGCGATTTTATTTATTAAAAAAACAACTTCTTATACAAACCCACTTTATTTACATTATAGTAATTATTTCCATTTTCCTTCTATTTATTCATCAATATACACAAAAATTTACACTCAAATGATTTTGTTAATCCTACCATATATTGGTTTTTTCTTAGAGTATTATTCTCATGGAATTCCGTACTATTTTCATATGAATCCTGCCTGTCTTTACTTATCTTTTTTAATAGTTTTCCCTAATTTGCTCATTATTATGATATAATATTTATAATTTTAAAATTCCTAGAGCATATACCTTACATCAATCAAGAGAAACCGCATAAATCAAAGCTTATAGGATTGAATAGCAAAAAAAGATCTACATGGATAAACTCCAGCAGATCTTTTTATATTACGCACAAACTAAGCTAAAATACTTATTCTGATTTTATATCATTGATAATACGATACCCGAGTGAATTATTCTGTTACGTATGGCATTAAAGCAAGATGTCTTGCTCTCTTGATTGCTACTGTTAAAGCTCTCTGATGCTTTGCACAGTTACCTGTAATTCTTCTG
>JALFSR010000075.1 GCA_022778745.1 Clostridiales bacterium | reverse complement strand
AGTCCTCGTGTCCGTATGAATTCACATGAACGCTGGTATCACTATGTAGTAGATGAATTAGTGCCTCGTATTTTTCAAATTAATAATCAGCATACTGATGGTGGAAAAGCAAAAGGTATTATTGCGATGGGATTTAGCATGGGAGGCTATCATTCCACTAATTTCTTTTTCCGTCGTCCAGACATTTTTATCGGTAATCTTTCCTTAAGTGGATTATTCAAAGCTTCTTATTTTATGGGCGATTATATGGATGAAAACACTTATAATAACTCTCCAATTGATTATTTAAGAAATATGCCAAAAAATCATCCATATATTCGATTATACAACCAAAATAAAAACATTATCTGTATGGGACAGGGTGCATGGGAAGATGTCATGCTAGAAAGTGCCAGAGAGCTTCAGTTAATTTTGCAAGAAAAAGGAATCGAAGCATGGATTGATTATTGGGGCTTTGATGTATGCCATGATTGGAACTGGTGGAAAGTTGAATTAGAATACTTCCTTCCTTTCCTGTTAGGAATAAAATAATAAAGGTGATTTTATGAGAGAATTAACATTAATTATTAATGTCATGAATGGTGCAAATAATGAAGTTTTAGAATGTGCCAAACACTATTCTGTGAAAAAAGATAAAGACGGTAATGTTATTTGTCACTTCAAAAAACGAAACGCAGAAGAATGGTCAATAAAAATGACATTAACTGCATTAGAGCCATATACCCGTTTTGAAGTTCGCGTTGGCACATGTATACAACAATACAAACGAGCAAATCGGGCAGGCGTTTTAGAAGCACGACTCATTGTACCAGAAAACAATTCCCTTACTGTATGCCAGATTCCAGAATACTATGATACTAAAGAAACATGAATGCATAACAATCTGGAAGTATCCCAGAGGCAAAACAGTATAAATACAAAACAGCAATTCGTTTTACTATATATCTACATAACACAAAACTTTTTAGCTTAGATTAGAAAGGAAATTGCAAATAGAATGAGAAATTCTTCTTTATTCCATTTTGGCGTTCTATTTGCAATTTACAGGAGAAATTATGAAAAACATTCAATTAATACCAACATTTTATATTAACGGAGCCAATGCAGCGATCGATCCATCTTCTATAAATCAAAAAACATTAGAACTCGCCGCTGCCTATAATAACAACGGAGCTGATGGTATTTTTGTCATTGACTGCTCATCCAACGATAAAGAACACGACAATACAATTGGTGAATGCAAAGAAATTGTACGAACAATGGAAGTTCCATTGTACATGGGAGGAAATATCAAACGATTGGAAGATGTAAAAAAATATCTCTATGCTGGTGCTGCGCAAGTCATTATCAATAAAAATTCAGAGACTGAGATGGCTGTTTATCGCGAAGCAACAGACCGCTTTGGAGAAGATCGTGTCATTTGTATGGATATTCACCCAATTCCATATAAAGGAACAATTTCTAATGATAATTCTTACATTTTTGTGCAAGCAGATGCTTCTTGTGATTTTTATAGTTGGAAAAATCAATTAAAAGAAGAAGGATTTTGCGTCACAACGTATGAATCCTCCATTTCTTGGTCAGAATTTAAATTAAACAGTGACGGATTAATTCCGTGTATTGTTCAAGACTACCGTACGAATGAAGTATTAATGATGGCCTATATGAATGAAGCTTCTTTTGAAGAAACAATCGCTTCTGGACGTATGTGCTATTTCAGCCGCAGCCGCAAGCAGCGTTGGTTAAAGGGAGAGACTTCTGGTCATTTCCAATATGTAAAATCATTATATCTTGACTGTGACAATGATACATTACTTGCAAAAGTCGCTCAAGTAGGTGCTGCATGTCATACAGGTTCCTATTCCTGTTTCTTTAAACCATTACTGGATAAAGGTGCAGAAGTTACTAACCCACATAAAGTATTTGAAGATGTATACAAGATTATCGAAGATCGTAAGATTCATCCAAAAGAAGGTTCCTATACAAACTATTTGTTTGACAAAGGCATTGATAAAATCTTAAAGAAATGTGGAGAAGAGGCAACCGAGATTGTAATTGCCGCAAAAAATCCAGATCCAGAAGAAATCAAATACGAAATTTCCGATTTCCTGTACCATGTTATGGTTTTAATGGTAGAAAAAGGTGTGACATGGGAAGACATTACAAGAGAGTTGGCCAACCGTTAGGTCAATAGAGAATAAGAGAGGATTGTTTATTTATGAGAAAATTATCATTATCCGATGAAATTTTACTGCAGGTAGAAAAGCCTGCACGATACATCGGCAATGAGGTAAATGCTGCCAACAAAGACAAGTCCGCCGTAGATGTTTCTGTCTGTATGTGTTTTCCAGACGTATACGAGATTGGTATGTCCCATTTAGGCATTCAAATTCTTTACGATATGTTTAATCGCCGTGATGATGTATATTGCGACCGTGTATACTCTCCATGGATGGATTTGGACAAAATTATGAGAGAAAAGCAAATCCCGCTTTTTGCAGTAGAATCACAAGAGCCAGTAAAAAGTTTCAATTTTCTTGGCATTACGATTCAATATGAAATGTGCTATACGAACATTTTGCAAATATTAGATTTAAGTCAAATCCCAATTTTTGCATTTGAACGAAGCGAAGATGATCCTATTGTCATCGGCGGAGGACCATGTACGTATAATCCAGAACCAATCGCTCCATTTTTCGATTTATTTTACATGGGAGAGGGCGAAACACAATACTATCCTCTGATTGATTTATATAAAAAGCATAAAGCAAATCATAGTTCCCGAATGGAATTTCTCGCAGAAGCAGCAATGCTTCCTGGTATTTATGTTCCAGCCTTTTATGATGTCGCTTATAATGAAGATGGTACAATAAAAAGTTTTCAGCCAAATCGAGAAGGCATTCCAAAAACAATAAGAAAAGAACTTGTCTTAAATATGAATGAAACCTACTATCCAGATAAGCCGCTAGTTCCACATATTCGGGCAACCCAAGACCGCGTTGTATTAGAAATTCAAAGAGGGTGTATTCGAGGCTGTCGTTTCTGTCAGGCTGGCATGGTATATCGTCCAGTACGCGAACGCAGCTTAAAATTTTTAAAAGAACAAGCAAAAAAGATGTTAAAGAGTACGGGGCATGAAGAAATTTCATTAAGTTCCCTTAGCTCCAGCGACTATAGTCATTTAGAAGAACTCGTTACCTTTTTGATTGAAGAATGCGGGAAAAAGAAAATTAATATTTCCCTTCCATCTCTTAGAATCGATGCATTTTCTCTCGATGTCATGAGTAAAGTACAAGACATTAAGAAAAGCAGCCTTACATTTGCACCAGAAGCAGGTTCTCAGCGATTACGAAATGTCATTAATAAAGGCTTAACCGAAGAAGTAATTTTAGAAGGTGCAGGCATGGCATTTGAAGGCGGATGGAATCGTGTGAAGCTTTACTTTATGCTTGGACTTCCGACAGAAACAGAAGAAGATATGAAAGGAATTGCAGAATTATCTGAAAAAATCGCAAAACGCTACTATGAAATTCCAAAAGAGCAGCGGCATGGTAAAGTCCAGATCGTGGCAAGTTCTTCCTTCTTCGTTCCAAAGCCATTCACTCCATTCCAATGGGCAAAAATGTGTACAAAAGAAGAATTTTTAGAACGCGCACGTCTTGTTAATCGTACCTTTAAAGAACAATTAAATAAAAAGAGCCTGAAATACAACTGGCATGAAGCAGATGTCACTGTTTTGGAAGGTGTTCTTGCAAGAGGTGATCGAAGAGTTGCTCCAGTTATTGTAAAAGCATATGAAAAGGGCTGTATTTTTGATGCTTGGAGTGAGACATTTGATAATGACCGCTGGATGGAAGCATTTGAACAGTGCAATGTAAGTATCGATTTTTATAATACAAGAGAGCGAAATGTCGATGAAGTGCTGCCATGGGATTTTATTGACACTGGCGTATCAAAAGAATTTTTAAAGAGAGAATGGAATCATGCAAAAGAAGAGACCGTCACACCAAATTGCAGAATGAGATGTTCTGGATGCGGTGTGATGCAGTTTGGAGGAGGTGTGTGCTTTGAAAATAAGAATTAGATTTGCAAAGTTTGGATGTATGAAGTTTATTGGTCATCTGGATGTAATGCGTTTTTTTCAAAAAGTAATGCGCCGTGCAGACGTAGATATTTGTTATACAACAGGATTTAGTCCTCATCAAATTATGTCGTTTTCTGCACCTCTTGGACTCGGTGTAACAAGTGAAGCAGAATATGTCGATATTGAAGTAAATTCTACAGATTGTTCCAAAGAAATGGTTCGCCGTCTGAATGAAGCAATGGTGGAAGGAATGCAAGTATTGTCGTATCGTTTGCTTCCTGATAAAGCTAAAAATGCAATGAGCATTGTTGCTGCATCGGATTATCATCTAAGCTTTCGTGATGGTTACGCACCAGAGCAGGAAAAAGAATTTTGGAAAAAACTGGATATATTTTTAAAAAAAGATTCCATCATGATCAAAAAGAAAACGAAAAAAAATAAAAAGGAAGTTGATATTCGTCCTTTAATCTATGATTACAAAATAGAAGGATCGGAAATCTTCTTAAAAACAGCAACAGGAAGTGTACAAAATTTAAAACCAGAGTTAGTCATTGAGGCATTTTATGAATATAGCCAAATAGAATGGAATCCTTTTGCAATTCAAGTGCATCGTCTGGAGACGTACAGTGAAAAAGAAGACGGATCATTAATTTCTCTGGAGGATCTGGGGGAAGAGATTGAATAGGCGAATTATTGTAAGAAAAAATGATCAAATTATAAGCGGATTGTTTGAAGAAAAAGAATTAATTCAATTGGATTTATCAAAAAAAGACCGATTACTTGGAGCAATTTATATTGGAAAAGTAAAACATATTGCAAAAAATATTCAAGCCGCTTTTATCGAAATTGGCGATGGACAAATCGTTTATTATAATCTAAATAAAAATCCGCTGCCATTATTTACGAAAGCAACAAACGGAAACCAAGTCTGCATCGGAGACGAACTTGTCATTCAAATTGAAAAAGAAGCAATGAAAACAAAAGAACCTGTTGCGACATCGAAATGGAGCATCAATGGACGTTATGTAATCTGTGTATACGGACAATCATTCCTTCATTTTTCATCTAAAATTAAAGATGCTGCCTGGAAAAAAGAAATCAAGGAAATGATTGAGCCGCTTGACTTTTCTGATGGCATTTTAATCCGAACAAATGCCCAATACGTTTCCAAAGAAGAGTTAAAAAATGAACTCTGCCAAATTCACGATCAGCTTGAGACAATAAAACGTATTGCCATTTACCGCACTGCTTATACATGCTTATATAAGCCAGAAAGTGATTATCTGACTGCCATCCGTGATACGTATTCCAACGATTTGGGTGAGATTATTACAGATGATGCGGAGATTTTTGAGGAACTCAAGCAATATTTTGAGCAAAAGTTTCCAAATGATGTGCAGAAGCTTCGCTATTATGATGATTTGTTGCTGCCATTGGAAAAACAATACCGATTTAACATTGAGTTGGGTCGTCTGTTAAATAGACAAGTTTGGCTGAAATCAGGTGCGTATCTTATTATTGAACCAACCGAAACATTAATTGCCATTGATGTCAATACAGGAAAAGCAATCAATGGAAAGCAAAGCGAAGAGACATTTTTGAAAATTAATTTAGAAGCGGCAAAAGAAATCGCCAGACAGCTGCGTCTGCGCAATTTGTCTGGAATGATTTTAATTGACTTTATTAATATGAAATCAAGTGAATACCGCGTACAGCTAATGGAAGCACTGCAACGTTTTGTCGCATCCGATCCAGTCAAGACAGTTGTAGTGGATATTACAAAACTAAATCTTGTAGAAGTAACACGAAAAAAAGAAAAACCGCCGCTGTATGAATTATTATCCAAAGAATATTAGTATGATTTTTTATAAAGAAAAAAATGAGAAAAAATAAAAAAAGAAATTGACAAATAAATGTTTGCGTGCTATTCTATAAGCGTGTGCCGCACAACGAGGTTTTCAATCCATTTTTATGGAACCATAGTTGGCGAGTAAAGATAATAGGAGGTGCCATATGTACGCAATTATTGCAACAGGTGGTAAGCAGTACAAAGTAGCCGAAGGCGATGTTATCCGCGTAGAAAAGCTTGGTGTAGAAGCAGGTTCTACTTTTACATTTGATCAGGTCTTAGCTGTAAACAATGGAGAATTAGTAATTGGTGATCCAACTGTAGCTGGAGCAACTGTATCCGCAACTGTTATGGGTGACGGTAAGGCGAAAAAAGTTATTGTTTATAAGTATAAGAGAAAAACTGGATACCATAAGAAGAATGGTCACAGACAGGCTTATACACAGGTTAAGATTGAAAAGATCAATGCATAATAGACAATGGTAAAAGCAACGATTAAAAAAGATTCTTCTGGTACTTACCGAGGATTTTATTTCAGAGGACATGCCGGTTATGATGAGTACGGAAAAGACATTGTATGTGCTTCTGCATCTGTATTAGCACAGAATACAATAAATTCTGTTGAGGCGTTAACTGATGATCGGTTTCGCTGTGAACTTGATGAAAAAAAAGGTGTGTTGAAGTTTCGATTTGTCGGAGAAGTCAGCAAAGAATCAAAACTGTTGATGGATTCCATGGTGTTAGGTCTTACATCTATTGAGGAAGCCTACGGCAGTCAGTATATAAAAATCCTATTCGAGGAGGTGTAACTCATGTTAAAGATGAATCTTCAATTATTTGCTCATAAAAAGGGTGTTGGTTCTACAAAGAACGGACGTGATTCCGAATCCAAGAGATTAGGTGCGAAGAGAGCAGATGGACAGTTCGTATTAGCAGGCAATATTCTTTACAGACAGCGTGGAACAAAGATTCACCCAGGTGTTAATGTAGGCCGTGGTGGTGATGACACATTATACGCATTAGTAGATGGTGTTGTTCGCTTTGAAAGAAAGGGTAGAGATAAGAAGCAGGTTTCTATTTACCCAGTTGCTGAATAATTTTAAGTTACAGAATACACAAATTGGCTTCAAGTCTAACAGGATTGGATTTGAAGCCATTTTTTTCAGATTGGAGTGTGAGCCCCATGTTTGCAGATAGTGCAAGAATTTTTATTAAGTCTGGTAAAGGCGGAGATGGACATGTGAGTTTCCGAAGAGAACTCTATGTTCCAAATGGCGGACCAGACGGCGGAGATGGTGGAAGAGGCGGAGATATTATATTTGAAGTAGATCCAGGTTTGAATACACTGAACGATTTCCGCCATATCCGAAAATACGTCGCACGTGCCGGAGAAGAGGGCGGTAAGCGCCGCTGCCACGGTGCAGATGCCGATGATTTAATTTTGAAAGTTCCAGAAGGAACAATTATTCGAGATGATGAAACTGGCAAAGTCATTGCAGATATGTCAGGTGATAATAAACGAGAAATTATTTTAAAAGGCGGTAAGGGCGGCATTGGCAATATGCATTTTGCAACATCCACGATGCAAGTGCCAAAATATGCAAAACCGGGACAACCAGGGCAAGAACTTTGGGTTCGCTTAGAATTAAAAGTGATCGCCGATGTCGGATTAGTTGGATTCCCAAATGTTGGAAAATCCACATTGCTTTCTCGTGTGACAAATGCACAGCCTAAAATTGCAAATTACCATTTCACGACACTGAATCCAAACCTCGGTGTTGTAGACTTAGATGGCTGTGATGGATTTGTAATCGCAGATATTCCAGGATTAATTGAAGGAGCATCTGAAGGAATTGGTCTCGGACATGAATTTTTAAAGCATATCGAACGTACAAAGGTACTCATTCATATGGTAGACGCCGCATCCACCGAAGGTCGTGATCCGATCGCCGATATTAAAGCAATCAACAAAGAATTAGAAGCATTTAACTCAGATTTGTTAAAGCGTCCGCAAGTCATTGCTGCAAATAAAATTGATGCAATCTACAGTGAAGACAATGATCCTGTAGAAGCACTTCGCCAAGAATTTGAACCACAAGGAATGAAAGTATTTGCTATTTCAGCAGTCAGCGGAAAAGGATTAAAAGAGCTGCTCTATTATGTGAAGGAACTGCTCAGCCATATCGATCCCGCACCTGTTGTATTTGAAAAAGAATTCATTCCAGAAGTGGATGCTGGAGCAAATTTACCATATACTGTAGAAAAAGAATCCGAACATCTCTACGTAGTAGAAGGACCTCGTATTGAAAAAATGCTTGGATATACAAATTTAGATTCTGAAAAGGGATTTGCATTCTTCCAAAAATTCTTAAAAGAAAGCGGTATTTTAAAAGAACTCGAACAAGCAGGAATTGAAGAAGGCGATACCGTTCGGATGTATGGACTTCAGTTTGATTATTACAAATAAATTCATGTAAAACAAAAAAAGAAAGGCTTTGATAACATGATGACAAGTAAACAACGTGCCTATTTAAAGGGTCTTGCTATGACGATGGAACCAATTTTTCAAATTGGAAAATCAAGCTTGACACCAGAAAATACTGCAGCGATTGATGAAGCATTAGAAGCACGAGAATTAATTAAAATTACAGTGCTGAAAAACTGTTTGGATGATGGAAGATCTATCGCAGAGGTACTTGCAGAACGTACGCATTCCGAAGTAGTACAAGTAATCGGAAAGAAGATCGTATTATATCGTCCTGCCAAAAATAAAGAAAAGAGAAAAATTGTTCTTCCATAAAAGGAGGAGATACGATGAGCAAGATTGGTATTATGGGCGGCACATTTGATCCGATTCACAATGGACATTTGGCATTAGCCGATGCCGCCTATCATGAATTTTCTTTGGATCGCATCTGCTTTATGCCAACAGGAAATCCTCCGCATAAGGAGGGAAAGCATGTGCTGGATGCAAACCTTCGTCTTCAAATGGTCGAACTTACGATAGCAGACTATCCTTATTTTGAATGTTCCGATTTAGAAATTCAAAGAAAAGGAAAAACTTATACAGCGGATACATTGACTTGGCTTTGCAATGCTAATCCAAATGATCAATTTTATTATATCGTTGGTGCAGATTCTCTTGATTATATGGACCGCTGGTATCAACCAAGCATCATTTTCCAAAAAGCAACGATATTAGCTGCTATGCGAAATACGCAGTCACTTGACCGTGTTATTTCTGTCAAACAAATGTTAGAGAAAACCTACAACGGTACGATTTATTTGATGAACTGTCCAGAGATTGATGTCTCTTCCAGCGAAATCCGAAGCTTAGTTGCAAATCATCAGACAATATCGGGAAAAGTTCCATCGAAAGTAGAACAGTTTATTTACGATCACGCACTCTATGTATAAGGGTATAAGGATATTGTTGGATGATAAGATTATGAACGTACAGACGAAGCCCCATAAAAGAAAGGATAAAGGGTAATGCAAGAGAATACAATCTATATTCGTAAAAAAATAAAAAAGAAGCTAGATGAGCAGCGGTATGAGCATACACTCGGAGTGGCATTTACAGCAATGAGTCTGGCAATGAAATATGACGTAGATTTATACGAGGCAGAAGTCGCAGGATTGCTCCATGACTGTGCAAAATGTCTGCCTGATGAGATAAAATTACGCAAATGCGAGAAGTACGGTATTCCGATTTCCGATACGGAACGCAAAAATCCATCCTTGCTTCACTCAAAACTTGGCGCTTATTTGGCAAATGATAAATATGGTGTGGATAATAAAGCCATTTGCAGTGCAATCATGTATCATACAACAGGAAGACCAGATATGACGATGCTGGAGAAAATTATTTTTGTAGCTGATTATATCGAACCACGAAGAAACAAAGCTCCAAATCTTTCTGTTGTCCGTAAACTGGCTTTTGAAGACATTGATCAAGCAGTTTGTCAAATTATGAGTGACACACTTGTTTATTTAAAAAAGAAACGTGCCATTTTAGACGAACAGACCGTACGCGCCTATGAGTTTTATTCTCAAAATCATACGGCTGCTTTACTGAATCAGGAATAATAAGGAGAATACCATGCAGGCAAAAGAAATGATACAGACAATTTATCATGCATTAGATGATAAAAAAGCAAAAAATATTGTAATTATGGATATCCGAAATGTTACTATGATTGCTGATTATTTTGTGATTGCAACAGGAGATAACTATAATCAAGTACAGGCAATGGCAAACAATGTGGAAGAAGAGATGGCAAAACATGACTGTCATTTCCATCATATGGAAGGATATCAGAGTGCAGATTGGATTTTAATGGATTATAACGATGTTATTGTGCATATCTTTGATAAAGAAGGTCGTATTTTCTATGACTTAGATCGAATCTGGA
Source organism: Clostridiales bacterium (assembly GCA_022778745.1). Classification (GTDB taxonomy): domain Bacteria; phylum Bacillota; class Clostridia; order Lachnospirales; family Lachnospiraceae; genus Fimimorpha. Next base: position 2,817 of record JALFSR010000075.1, on the reverse strand, counting down.
GAGATGCAAAAATTATTGCAATTGAAGATATGGATCATCTTGATGATTTTTAATTGAATCAAGGAAATCCTTTGCTTTTTGTGTGTCAAATACGAATGATTTAATGAAAATCAATATAAAAATAAAGTGGGCAATTCTGTCTCAGTTTACTATGCAAAAAACTTCCATACTAAGGTTTTTCCTTAGTATGGAAGTTTTTCATTGTACTTAATAGACTTCCGATCCAAATGGAAGTAATGCTAATTTTGCCAGCTTAAAATGCTGCAATCCAAATGGGATTCCAATGATTGTAACGCACAAGAGCAGTCCAAACAATGCATGTTCTAAAGCAAGCCAAACTCCTGATACAATAAGCCAAACGATATTCAGTAATGTAGAGCCAACGCCACCTCCATAGTTTACTTCCTTTCTAAATGGAAAAAAGCTAAGCTTTGCAAATTTGAAACATTGAAGTCCAACTGGAATTCCAATAATACTGATACACCAAAGGCATCCTGCAAGCAGCCAACTTAATCCGCTTGCTGCTCCGCCACAAACAAACCATAATAAATTACCAAAACAACCCATACAAAACCTCCGTATTTTTTATATTTGATTTATACAAAAGAGAGGGAATTGAAATAAGATTACATAAATATATTATGTTAACTAAAAAATCCTAGGCGATCTAGGATAGAAAAAGACTTTTATTATGACATCTGCCACAATAAAAGTCTCGCTGTCTCATTTGATACGAATACCTCTCGGTATCGGCTGACGATCTCAAATCCACCTCTCGGTGTTCGGCTACTCCCTCTCAATTGCTTGAAAAAACTATATCATTTTTTAGATTGACTGTCAATATGGTTCATAAATTCTTAATAAATTCATAAGTATTTTTATTTGCTTCATATATTCTTATAAACCAAATGAAACGCAATACATCTATAAAACGTTTAAAAGAAGTAAGATACTCCTTTACGTTTTGTATTTTTTCGTGTATAATATTGTACTAGGTTTTTGAATGAACCAATATCCAAAAGAAAGCAAGGGACAACGATTATGAAAATGGGATTTGACAATCAAAAATATTTAACTATGCAATCGGAACATATCAAAGAACGGATCAGCCATTTCGACAATAAGTTGTATTTGGAGTTTGGCGGAAAGCTCTTTGACGATTACCATGCTTCGAGAGTACTGCCAGGATTTGCCCCAGACAGTAAATTAAAAATGTTAATGCAACTTGCAGATCAGGCTGAAATTGTTATTGTAATCAGTGCCTCTGATATTGAAAAAAACAAAATTCGCGGCGATCTTGGAATTACGTATGATGCGGATGTACTGCGACTGATGGATGCTTTCCAGAGCAAAGGGCTGTATGTAGGAAGTGTTGTAATTACACAGTATTCTGGGCAGCATAGTGCTGACGTGTTTAAGAAAAAATTAGAACAGTTAGGAATCCGTGTATACATACACTATCTGATTCCAGGCTATCCAAACAATATCAAATTAATTTTAAGTGATGAAGGCTATGGCAAAAATGAGTATATTGAAACAAGCCGCCCTTTAGTTGTCATTACTGCTCCAGGACCAGGAAGCGGAAAAATGGCTACCTGTCTTTCCCAGTTATATAATGAGCATAAGCGTGGAATCCGTGCTGGATATGCAAAGTATGAGACATTCCCAATCTGGAATATTCCATTAAAGCATCCAGTAAACTTGGCTTATGAAGCTGCTACAGCGGATTTAAATGACGTCAATATGATTGACCCATTCCATCTGGAAGCTTATGGAGTTACTACAGTAAACTATAACCGTGACGTTGAGATTTTCCCTGTATTGACCTCAATTTTTGAGCAGATCTACGAAAGTGAAAGTCCATATCAATCTCCAACCGATATGGGCGTCAATATGGCTGGAAACTGTATTATTGATGATGAAGTTTGCCGTGAAGCGTCCAAGCAAGAGATTATCCGTCGTTATTATGCCGCACTTTCCGATTTATTGCTTGGCAAAGGCACAAAAGAAAGTGTATATAAAATCGAACTATTAATGAAACAAGCAAAGATTACAACAGAAAACCGTAAAGTCGTAGCAGCGGCAAATCAATTGGAAGAAGAACGCCAGTCACCAACCGCAGCAATGGAATTGGAAGATGGTTCTATCATTACAGGTAAGACATCTGACTTGCTCGGTGCCTCTGCATCATTATTATTAAATGCATTGAAGCAGCTTGCAGGTATTGATAAGAAAGTTCATATGATTGCACCAAGCGCAATAGAACCAATTCAGCGCCTGAAAGTATCTTATCTCGGCAGTAAAAATCCACGCTTGCATACCGATGAAGTATTAATTGCTTTGTCCGTGAGTGCTACGATGAATCCAGTCGCACAATTAGCGTTAGAGCAGCTTCCAAAGTTAGCTGGATGTGAAGTGCACACATCCGTTATGTTATCCGATGTAGATAAAAAAGTGTTCAAAAAGCTCGGTGTCAACCTTACATCTGAACCAAAATATGAAACAAACCGTCTGTTTCATTAACAATATGTGGATTTAACTATTTATAAGAAATAATTGTTTCTTAATAAAAAAGCAGTAGTTATGAAATTACCTGATTACAGAACATAGTAATCAGGTAATGAATTTCCATAATTACTGTTTTTTTATGTGAAGGCATAATACGAACGAATTTTCTTGAAGTTAGTGTATAATTATTATTGGCAGAAATAGAAATTATTCCTGAAATAAAAAGGAAGTAGAGAAATTCCCTACTTCCCAATCATACAGTTTTTCTTTATAATGTTAGTTGCAACAAAAACAGATAAAGGAGACTGT
>JALFSR010000099.1 GCA_022778745.1 Clostridiales bacterium | reverse complement strand
CAAGGTTTGCTTTTACAGTCTGTACAACTTTTCCATTTACTCGCCTATTTTCAACAAGACTGGCATAATAATGCTTTTTCTTTCCGTAAGTTTTTGTGAGTATTTTGATAAACATATGCATTACCTCTCACTGTTAGAATACATAAAAATCATAAAAAATTCAATAATATATTTGATAAATTCTTACTACATTTAAACAAAAAAAGAAAACAATAATCTATTTCATGACTGAAATAAACTATTGTTTTCTTAAGTTAATGACATTGTGCTTTTGTAAGGCTTTTTATTTTTATGTTATATTATTAAAAAAGAAATGTAATTTATCTTCTTTTGGCGATGGACAGTTGACATAAGGAGGATAAAATGTTTGAAAGAGTGAAATTAAATCAGATCAATCATCATATATGGCTGATGAATGATGCAGATGAGGCTATGAGATATATTATAGTTGGAAATAAGCGGTGAAAGAAGTAATCAAAGAGAAAAATCATATGGACACAATATATGAATGGTTTGGTGGAATCGCTAAGGCTCATTCATATGGAAAAGAGCCTCGAAAAATTGTATATAAAGAGTGAAGGAATTGACAAACAATTCATAGATACATATATGTTATAGATAAAAAATATGTTTTTTCATAGTCTGGAAAGATGACTATAAGTTTTAAGGATTTATTAAAAATATTGTTAAAAAAATATCATTCACCTCTTTACAAATAGATAAAGCTGTGATATAATCTATTCATACAATCAAAGGGAGTAGCCAAACACTAAACGGTGGGTTTGAGAACGTCAGCCGATATCGAGAGATATCCGTATCAAATGAGATAGCAAGACTTTTATTGTGGCAAATGTCATAATAAAGGTCTTTTTTTATTACATAGGATCTTCTACAGCAAAAATATTACATATTATATAATTGACATTCTCCCCATAGCTGAAGTAAGGGATTTATGAGTGATTAGTGCCAGATACGGCATATGGCAAGTACATTTAGATAATATGTAATTTAGAAAATTACTCTCTTTTCTTGTATAAATTGAGGGACTTGTAATATACGAAAAAAGAAAGGGTTATTGTATGGATGACAAGAAAGAATTATTAGAGGCAATCGAAGCGGGAAGAGACGCATTAAGCAGTCTGAAGACAGCACAAAATCAATTACAGCTTGCGCGTAATTGGGGAATTGTGGATATATTTGGTGGAGGTTTCTTCACTAACATGATGAAGTATTCAAAAATTGATAGTGCATCAAATGCGATAGAAGATGCAAAACAAAAGCTTTTTATTTTTCAGGGAGAATTAAAGGATGTATCGCTTCCTGTAGATCTTCGTATGGAGATTGGTGATTTTTTAACATTTGCGGATTTTTTCTTTGATGGTTTTGTTACTGACTATATTGTTCAGTCCAAAATTGCAGAAGCAAAGGAACAAGTGTTAGAAGCAATCGAGTATGTGAAACGAATTCTTTATGATTTGGAAGGACTTCTTTAACTTTACTCGTGTCAGGTGGGGATGAAAAAGACCCGCCTGACCTATAGCAAAACTGGTTTATAAGAAAGTGGATTGTAAATGTTCGCTTTACTAAATAAAAAGGAAAGGATTGAATTTTATGAAAGAATCATTAACATGGAGATGTAAATTATTTATTGAAAATCGAGAAATTATCAAAGAAACGCTCGTATGGCAAAGTTCTTATTTGTATCCGTTATGCAGCAGTTTTCTTACATCACAAGAAGAACGAGCGGATCAAGAAAAATTAATACAATGCAAGAGAATATTAAATGAACGAACGGAATTTTTTTCTAATTTTCGTGGCATTTCTAAGATGGCAGTAATTACAATGCTTTCTATGCAGGAGAATCCAGAAGAAACGATGGATCAACTGTTGGGTGTTTATCAAAAGTTAAAAGAGTTATTTTTCCCATCTGAGTATTTGACAATTGCAGCAATGTCAATTGTTCAGATCGCAGATCCGAATCAATATCAAATGATTGTGCAGAGAACACGCAGTATTTATGATAATATGAAGCAAAACCACCCATTTTTGACATCGAGTGAAGACAGTGGTTTTGCAGCATTGCTCGCATTGTCTGATCTTAATGAAGAATATGCGATACAAGAGATGGAATGTTGTTATAAGTGGTTAAAACCAGAATTTTTCTCAAAAAATTCCGTTCAGTCATTGAGCCATATTTTAACACTTGGACAATGATCAAGTGAATATAAATGCAAAAGAGCATTAAAGTTGTTTCATATTTTAAAAAGTCGAGGATATAAGTATGGCACAGGTTATGAATTAGCGACATTAGGTGTACTTGCAATGATTGATGGTGATTTGCAGGAATTTGCAGAAGATATGATAGAAGTTGATGAGTTTTTAAGAACACAGAGTGGATTTGGCACATTCTTCGGTGTTGGGTCAAAACAACGCCTTATGTATGCAGGTATTATTACGATGTGTGATTCTATATCAAATATTTCCACAATGCATAGCAGTGCATTAAGCAGAATTATGTCATTGATCATTGCACAGCAAGCTGCATTATGTGCCTCTGCCGCATCTATCGCCGCTGCAAACGCAAATTCTAATTCTTAATTTGATTAGGACTAAAGTGGGCAGTTTCTCGTCACTTCAGCTGACGCAGAGGCTGCTCGCCCTGTGTTTAATTCTTTTATAAAAGAACGGGGCGTCATATGATATTTTTTCTTAAATGCCCGATGAAAATAAGAAGGATTGTGAAATCCTACTGACAAAGAAACTTCTAAAATAGAATCATTTCTTTGCTTAAATAGTTCTACTGATTTTTCCAGCCGTAAGTTATTGATATACTCCACGCAAGTCATACCTATATGTTTTTTGAAAAAACGCATAAAATGATAATCGCTAAAATAACATAATTTTGCTAGATCCGAAACAGAAATAGATTCGGAATAATGCAGTTCGATATAATCTAATACATATTTAAGTTTTTCAGAAAGCCCTCCTGTTTCAAACAAAATTTTCTCACTATATTGAAGCAGCAAAAAGATCGTCTGCAAAAATAATGATTTTAAAGCAATCTCATATCCAATCATTTCTTTATTATATAAAGATGCAATCTGAGAAAAAATTTTTCGTAAAGAAACGTATGTCGGATGATTAGGTGAGATAGAATGAGGCATAGAAAATTCTTGATTCATGAATAGAGTAAGATAACGGGTGGAACAGATGTCTGTAGAATTTCCTTCTAAAAAATTCATATGAAATACATATGTTTCTGAAACAAACACTTCACTTGTATTTCGAGAAAGTGAAAACTGGTGAGACACTTTCCGTATTTGGAAGAATTCAGTTCGATTATTATAAGAGTGGAACTGGTTCTGGAGGAATGGTGAATGCAAAATATGTTGTTGGAATTTTGGATGCTTTAAAAGAAGAGAACGATATTTGTCTGAATGAGCAGTTGGAAAAGATATACCGCAAATGGCTGGAGACACATCCATTTGATATGGGTGCAGG
>JALFSR010000030.1 GCA_022778745.1 Clostridiales bacterium | reverse complement strand
TATATAGATTATTATAATAATAAACGCTTACAAAGAAATCTTGGAGTTTTAACTCCTATGGAAAAACATGAAATCTACTGGCAAGCCGCATAAAAAACTGCCAGCAGCTAATCTACTGGCAGGAAAAATTTTATATTTTTTCAATTGTCTACTTGACGGGGAGAGGTTCAGACTGCAACAGCTCCATCAAATTAATCAGCTAATTCAACAAATTCACAACAGTTTGGATTATCCAGTTTGATAGGAAGTCCGTTCATAATCAGAAGATTATCTTCGTAGTTTAATGTAAAGAATGTTAAAGAATTGGACTTCTGATTCATACATACAATATGTTTTCCATCAGGGAAAATTGCAACATCCTTTGGATATTCGCCGCTGATAGGAAGAATGCATTTATTATATAGAAGACCATTTTCTGGGTCACGCTCAAAGAAACCAACGGTATTTTCACCAGCATTTGAACTAAATACATAATTTCCGTCTGGTGAAAATCTTAATGCACATGCAGCAGAGATTTCAGTATGTTTTTTTGGAACAGAAGAAACAAGTTGTTTAAATTCAAATTCTGGATGTTCTGTTCCTGGAATATAGTTATAAACAGTAATGTAATTCTTTAATTCGGAAATCAAGTACATGTGACGACCATCTTTGCTGAAACGAATGTGTCTAGGAGCAGAGTTTAACTCGCAGTGAAGAATATCTACAAGACGGAGTGTACCTCTTTGGCGATCCAAATGGAAAATACGAACTTGATCAATTCCAGAGTCTACCATACAGATATATTTTTCGTCTGGAGTAAACGTAACACAGCTGACATGAGGACGGAATGTACGTTCTGCAACACTTCCGATACCGTTATCATAAAACTCATCTGTTACTTTTCCGACAGAGCCATCAGCCTTTAATCGAAGAACTGTCATCTTTCCATCATGATATCCAGCTGTCAGAAGAAACTTATTTTTCTTATCTACAGTAAGGAAACAACCGCGCATTCCTTTAATTGTCGCAGTGTTAAGATGTTGTAAGTCACCATCAGGTAGTATGCGGAATGCTGCGACACCCTCATCCACTACAGTATAGAGAAATTTTTTATCATGAGAGATTGTCAAGTAAGAAGAATTGTTGACAGATACTTCCTTTCTTTTCTTTAAATGACCCTTTTCAACGTCTACATCAAAAATGCAAATTCCTTTGCTAGAACCATGGAATGTATAACAGCCAACGTATGCAGCATATTTTGTTCCCATTGATTTCATCCTCCTTTGAAAAATCATATTAAAGTCATTATATCACAAAAAAGAAAAAATTCAAACAAAAAAACCCGTTTTTCTTTGAAAACACTTGACAGGAATACTATTTCATGTATAATGAATTTGTTTAGTGTTACTAAACTTAAAGTTTAAAAAATATAGATTTTGCAACATAAATAATTGAAAGCAATTATTTTGTAAAGTTGAAGAAAAATTAGGTTAAAAAAGAGAATGTGATACAGAATTGCAAGCAGTTCGATTCTAATGAGAAGGAATCGAATTGTGAGTTTTTCATCACTATTTAAGCTGCTTTTGAGCAGCATGGAGGAACTAGTATGGATATCGGACAAAAAATTCGGCAATTACGTATTTTGAAAGGATTGACACAGAAAGAATTAGCAGACAGAGCAGAATTATCAAAAGGTTTTATTTCACAAGTAGAACGGAATTATACGTCACCATCCATCGCTACGTTAATTGATATTTTGCAGTGTTTAGGGACAACGCCAGCAGAATTTTTTAACGATGATCCAGAAGAACAAATTGTGTTTTCACGAGAAGATTATTTTGAAAAGCAGGATGGAAAACTACATAATACAATCAAGTGGATTGTTCCGAATGCTCAGAAAAATCAGATGGAGCCGATTCTTCTGAATTTAGAATCAGATGGAGAAACTTATTTGGATAATGCACATGAAGGAGAAGAATTTGGCTATGTGATTTCTGGAAGCATTGCCATTCATTTGGGATCGAAAGTGTATAAAGCGAAAAAAGGAGAATCTTTTTATTTTACACCAGATCGCCCTCATTTTGTCACATCAAAGACAGGAGCTGTTGTTTTATGGGTAAGTTCCCCTCCAAGTTTCTAAGGGAATTATGGAAAAGGGATATATGGAAAATAAACTGGTAGGAGAAAAAGAATGAAAGAACCATTAATTGATTTAAAAAATATTACAAAAAGTTATGACGGGCAAGTAATTTTGGATGATTTGAATTTATCCATTTACGAAAATGAATTTGTAACATTGTTAGGACCAAGTGGTTGTGGGAAGACAACAACATTACGTATTATTGGGGGATTTGAGACACCAGATAAAGGTCATGTTATGTTTCGGGGACAAGATATTACACAGATGCCTCCGCATAAACGAATGCTAAACACAGTATTTCAAAAATATGCATTGTTTACACATATGACAATCGCTGAAAATGTTGCTTTTGGATTGAAAATTAAGGGAAAGAGCAAATCTTATATTCAAGATAAGATCAAATATGCATTAAAGCTTGTGAATTTGGAAGGATACGAAAAGCGTAAACCAGATTCTTTAAGTGGCGGACAACAGCAGCGAATTGCGATTGCAAGAGCAATTGTAAATGAACCAAAAGTATTGCTTTTGGATGAACCGCTTGGTGCATTGGATTTAAAAATGCGTCAGGACATGCAATATGAGTTGATTCGTCTTAAAAATGAGCTTGGAATTACATTCCTTTATGTCACTCATGATCAGGAAGAGGCATTGACGATGTCGGATAAGATTGTTGTTATGAATCAAGGGTATATTCAGCAGATGGGAACGCCAGAAAAGATTTATAATGAGCCGGAAAATGCATTTGTAGCAGATTTTATTGGAGAAAGTAATATTTTAGATGGAATTATGATATGGGATCGGCTTGTTGAGATATTAGGTGTTCGCTTTGATTGTGTTGATACTGGATTTGGAACAAACCGTCCTGTTGATGTTGTAATTCGTCCAGAAGATGTCATTTTATTAGATCCAGAGCGTGCACCGTTAAGAGGAATCATAAAAAGTGTGATATTCCGCGGTGTCCATTATGAGATGGCGGTAGAAGCTGGCGGATTTGTATGGAAAGTGCATAGTACACGTATGTTCCCAGAAGGAACTGAAGTTGGAATTCGTGTAGAGCCATCCAATATTCAAATTATGAATAAACCAGAATCAGAAGATGAGGAGGCAGTAGGACGAAATGGAGAAAAGTAGAAAATTACTTGCAGCACCATATTTGATATGGATGATTGCATTTACAGTGATTCCGCTTTTAATGATTGTCTATTACGGATTAATTGATCGAAATGGTTCCTTTACATGGGAGAATGTCATGGCTATGGTACGTCCAGAGCATTTAGGAGCGTTATTTCTTTCATTGCAGCTGTCTGTTGTCTGTACGATTGTTTGCCTTTTGCTTTCGTATCCACTTGCAATGATTTTAAGAGGTAAAGGAGTCAACCAAAGCAGTTTTATTGTCTTTATTTTTATTTTGCCAATGTGGATGAATTTTCTTTTAAGAACGTATGCATGGTTAAATTTGTTGGATGATGGGGGAATTATTCATACAATTTGTGAACGGTTTGGACTTCCAACTGTCAGCTTAATTGGAACAAATGCTGCGATTATTCTCGGTATGGTTTATAACTTTCTTCCGTTTATGGTGCTGCCGCTTTATAATGCATTGATGAAAATTGATGAAAATATAATTAATGCAGCAAAGGATTTGGGAGCAAATAATATACAAGTATTTTTTCGCATTATTTTGCCACTGAGTTTCCCTGGAATTGTAAGCGGAATTACGATGGTTTTTGTGCCATCTCTCACAACATTTGTTGTTTCGGACTTACTTGGTGCAAGAAAGATCATGCTGATCGGAAATATTATTGAACAAGAGTTTTCAACGGCAGATAACTGGTATCTTGGTTCTGGCTTGTCGCTAGTTTTGATGATATTTATTTTAATCAGTATGGCGATGCTGAATCATTATGATAAAAATGGGGAGGGTACATCATTCTAATGAAAAAGATAGCTTCACAAATTTATATGACATTGATTTTTATATTTCTTTATGCACCGATTGTAACATTGATTGTGTTTTCATTTAATCAAGGAAAAGGTGGTCAATGGAGAGGGTTTTCATTAGAATGGTATCAAGAATTGTTTGCGAGTGAACTGATTATGAATGCCCTCTGGAATACATTAATTATTGCAATTATTTCAGCACTTGTCTCAACAATTATTGGGACAATCTCGTGTATTGGTTTGAATTCTTTAGGAGGAAAGGCAAAAAGTATTTATTTATCATTGAACAATATTCCAATGCTCAATTCAGAACTTGTAACAGGTTTGTCCTTAATGCTTGTTTTTATTGCATTTGGAATTGGATTTGGATATCCGACAATTTTAATTGCACATATTACATTTTGTATTCCATATGTCATTTTAAGTGTTATGCCAAGATTGAAACAGACTGACCGCAGTACGTATGAAGCAGCAGTTGACCTTGGTGCAGCACCAGTGTATGCATTTTTTAAAGTTGTATTTCCAGAGCTGATGCCAGGAATTCTTTCTGGTTTTTTGCTCGCTTTTACAATGTCACTGGACGATTTTATTATTACGTATTTTACAAGAGGACCAGGAATTAATACATTGTCTACACTGATTTATAGTGAGGTGCGAAAGGGAATCAAACCGTCGATGAATGCACTTTCTACTATTATGTTTGTATCAGTATTGATATTATTAATTTTGAGTAATCGAAAGAAAAAGGAGGGAATAGAATGAAACGTTGTATCGCAGTAGGAACGATTTTGCTTGGGATAACTGTTGTTTTGGCAGGGTGCAATGGTGGTTCAGGATCACCGTTTGCAGCAGAGGAACAAAACCAGACAGAAGAACAGGCACAGCAGGTCAATTATCCAAATGGAGTTGTAAAAGTGTTCAACTGGGGCGAATATATTGATGAAAGTTTAATTCAGCAGTTTGAAGACGAATATGGAATTCAAGTTATTTATGATACATTTACAACGAATGAAGAAATGTATCCAAAGATCGCTGCCAATCCATCGCTGTATGATGTGATCTGTCCTTCCGATTACATGATTGAGAAAATGATCGAAAACAATCTTGTGCAGGAAATTGACTGGGATCAGATTCCAAATATTAAAAATATGGATGAGACATGTATGAGACGTGTGGAAGATTTTGATCCAGGAAATAAATATACAGTTCCATATACATGGGGGACAGTTGGAATTTTATATAATACAAAGATGGTAACGACACCAATTGACAGCTGGAGTGTACTTTGGGATGAGACATATGAAAATAATATTATTATGCAGGATTCTGTGCGGGATGCATTTATGGTAGCATTAAAATTACTTGGTTATTCTTGTAATTCGACAAATGAAAATGAACTGCATGAAGCGATGGAACTGTTAAAAGAGCAAAAGCCACTTGTTAAAGCATATGCTATTGATGAAGTGCGTGACAAAATGATTAATAATGCAGCTGCACTCGGAGTTATTTATTCAGGAGAATATTTGTATTGCCATGAGGAAAATGAAGATCTTGCTTATGCAGTGCCAAAAGAAGGTTCGAATCTTTGGTTTGACGGCTGGGTTATTACAAGTGAAGCAAAAAGTGTTGAAAATGCACATAAATGGCTTGACTTTCTTTGTACAGCAGATGCGGCATATGCAAATTTTGAATATATTACTTATGCTACTCCAAATGATGCTGCAAAAGAAATGATTGATCCAGAATATTTAAATGATCCTGGTGTGTTTGCAACGGAAGAACGCATGGATAAATGTGAAATTTATAAGTATCTTGGAAGCGAGATGGAAGATACGTATTATGAGCTTTGGAAGCAGGTGAAAGCTCCAGAAGTTTCAATTTTTGGGTGGAAACCGTTTGGAGAAAAAGAGTAATGAACAATTATAAGATGGTAATTGCATATGATGGGACACGTTATAACGGCTGGCAAAAACAGGGCAATACAAATAAAACGATTCAAGGTAAGATGGAAGCGATTCTTGAAAAAATGACTGGAGAACAAATAGAAATACATGGATCTGGTCGTACTGATGCAGGTGTACATGCACTTGGACAAGTGGCAAATGCAAAGCTGAATACAGACAAGACGCCAGAACAGATACAGGATTATATAAACGAATATCTTCCAAAGGATATTGTAATTTGTTCCATAGAAAAAGTTTCAATGCGTTTTCACAGTCGCCTGAATGCAGTAAGAAAGACGTATTGCTATCGTATTCACTTATCACCAGTGCGAAATGTATTTGAACGCAGCTATGTATGGGATTATGGAAAGCCATTAGATATAGAACGAATGAAACAGGCGGCACAATATTTGCTTGGTGAGCATGATTTTTTACCGTTTTGTGATCAAAAAAACATGAAAAAGTCTTCGGTTAGAACAGTCGAACGGATTGATTGGAAAGTTACGGAAAAAGAATGTAAGATTTTTTTCTGTGGCAATGGATTCCTTTATCATATGGTGAGAAAGATTGTCGGTATGCTTGTGAAAATCGGAGAAGGTAATGCAGAGCCAGAAGAGATTCGGACGATTCTTGAGACAGGAAACCGAGAATTGACTGCTGGAATTGCGCCAGCCGAAGGACTTTGCTTAATGAATGTGGAATATTGACAGGAAAACTGCTGGACTTTTTGATTATTTTGTATCATAATAAAGAAGCAGTATACAGTTGTTGGATTGTAAGATGGAGGATATTAATTATGAAATATGTTGTAGTGCTTGGAGATGGCATGGCAGATCAGCCATTGGAACAATTAGGAGGAATGACTCCTTTGGAATATGCAAAAACTCCAGAGATGGATCGATTGTCTGCTATTTCAGAAATTGGTCTGGCAAAGACAATACCAAATGGAATGAAGCCAGGCAGTGACACAGCAAATCTTGCTGTAATCGGTTATAACCCAAAACAGTATTATACAGGACGTTCCCCATTGGAAGCGTTAAGCATTGGCGTTGACATGAAAGATACAGATGTAGCGATTCGCTGTAATATTGTAACGGTATCCGAAGAGGAAGGAATTCCTTACGAAGAACGTACGATTATAGATCATAGTTCAAGTGAGATTTCTACACAAGAGGCAGCTGTTTTATTAGAAGCAGTAAAGCAGGCATTTGAAAATGAGACATATCAGTTTTATGTTGGAACAAGTTATCGTCATCTGTTAATTTGGAATCAAGGTCAAGTAACAGAACTGACACCTCCACATGATATTCTTGGAAAGAAAATCGGAGCTTATCTTCCAGACGATGCAATGCTTCGTATGATGCAGGAAAAGAGTTTTGGTATTTTAAATAATCATCCAATTAATGTGGAACGCTCAAAGAAAGGCTTAAACAAAGCAAATTCTGTTTGGTTCTGGGGTGCTGGAACAAGACCACAGTTAGATTCTTTTGAAGGAAAAACGGGCAAAAAAGGAACAATGATTTCAGCTGTTGACTTATTAAAGGGAATTGCTGTCGGAGCAGAAATGAATGTTGTAGAGGTAGAAGGTGCAGATGGTTCCCTTCATACAAATTATGAAGGAAAAGCAATGGCTGCAGTAAAGGATTTGACAGAGAATGGGTATGATTTTGCCTATATTCATGTGGAAGCTCCAGATGAAATGGGTCATCAGGGAAGTGCAGAACGAAAAGTTCAGGCAATTGAACACTTAGATCAGAGAGTGATTAGAGTAGTCGTGGAACAGTTAGAGAAAAAGAATGTTGATTTCCGTATGCTTATTATGCCAGATCATCCAACACCAATTTATTGCAGAACACATACATCTGATCCAGTTCCATATTTATTATATGACAGTACAAAAAAAGTAACAGGCTGTCCATACAATGAAAAAGAAGCGAAAAAAACTGGAAATTATGTAGAAGAAGGATTCCGTATTATGGAAAAATTATTAGAATTAAATTAATTGAATAAACATAGTAAAAGCAGATAGCTGCAATTTGATTTGCTGCTCGTTTTATTTTATTAAAATAACGGTGTGGACTGATCAACAAAGATCGCCAACACCGTTATTTTTTATAGAAAAAATATTCGAGAATTACCTGAATCGGGCTATTTTCTCATATTTTACGAGCTGCAAAATTATAAAGTAACACCGTTTTGTTTTAATAATTCTCGTGCAGATTCTACAGAATCAATGCCAGTTGGATTCTTAATTGGTGCAAATTCGTAGTTACGTACAACTTCATAAGGAAGGCAAGTATCCATCAAATGAATCATATCTAAAACTAATTCTTCAAATTTATAACCGTTTGGTTCCGATGGCTTTACAAGCTGTCCATTGTCGTCAATGTATGGAATTTTCTTTTCCACGATATGTACTGGAAGTTGTTTATTAACAATCTCTTCTAATTTATTTAGGCGGAACATATAGTTTAAAATAACACCGAAATTATAAAGCAGATTTCCGTCTTGGTCTTTGAGATGAATCATGTCATCTGTCATTTCATAATATTCTACAATAGATGGATGTCCATCTTCAAGACAGAGAACACCGACACGCTCGTATGGATCTGCCTTACGTACAACTTTGCCGCCACAGTCACAGCCAGAAGCAATTACTGCACCGACATAAGCTGGGTCATTAATTCGCTGTAATACATTGTCTACTGCAAACACAGTCAGCCATTCCACACCGATTTCTTTCATCTGTGAAATCAGACCAGCATTTTGTAAAGAATGGAACCAGCCGCCATTTCCATTTGGAGAAAGAGAAAGGCGATCTTTGCTTTCCATCAATAACTTGCCATTGTAATCAACGGATGGAGCCATGTCTTGTTTAAAGAAATGAACATACTCTGGATTATAACCAAAGAAATTTTTTTCATGGAAAAAAGAAACCGTATCGTTATGATTTTTATCGCTTGTCATAATATATAACGGAACCCATGTGTCAATCTGACGAACGACATCCATTAAATTATGAATAAGACATTCAAAAATGTAGAGTTCTTTTGTAATTCCAACATTAAACATTCCTTTTGGTTTGTCAAATCCAAGACGGGTACCTTGACCACCCGCAAGTAAAACAGCGCCAACTTTCTGTGTTTTTAATGCCTCAATACCAATCTTCGTAAACTCTTCTTTTTGTGCCTCAATTTCACTGATTTCCAACGCTCCAAGTGGTTCTAGTTTTCCTTTTTCATCTTTTGTATTTTTTCTATTCTGAAGTAAGTCTAATAAATTCCAGTTAATGCTGGAAATTTGTTCTAATAAACTTTTTTGCTGATCAGGGGTAAGTTCCTCATAATAGTTAAGCAAATGAAGCTGATGATGCTGTGTAAGAATATCCCTTATTTGTTCGTAAGTCATAGAAAATCCTCCTCAATACAGTTCGTGTCTTAATATCTTATATATGTTAAGGTACAAGTTTTTTGACGCAACCGTTTTCTTTACAATAAATATTGCAAATTTATTTTACCACAAATAAACAAAAAAGTAAATATTATTAGAAGATAGAGTTTGTGTCAAGTGTTCGTTGGCAATTTATCACTTTATTTTTCTCAATAATGATATTCTAATTTTTGTATCACAAATAAGCCCTGTTAGACTATTTCTTTTTCCTAACAGAATGCCTTCTGAAATGCTTTTCTGGATGCTGTCTGCATTGCTCCCAACAATGGTATGTGAGCGCCAATAACATCAACATATGGATTTCCCTTCCCATCCTTCTTTGGTGCTTTTGCAGCACTTAACATTTCTACGATTTCTTTCATCTGCATCGTAAATATCAGGCCATCCGTATATCTGTCTATTGTCTCTATCAATTCTTTATTTTCTTTTCGGTACAGTGCCTTTGCAAGGTTATTCGCTCCACTTACCGACCAGCGCATCCGGCGGTGCTTCATCCGCAGCGTAATGGTCGTACAGTTCTGGTTCTCCTGTATCCCCATCCCTTTATACAGGATCCCTTCTTCCGGTTCTGGTATGTCCATCCCACGTCTGTCATACGGTAGGAGTCCTTCCCGGTTATTGCTTAGATATTGATACAGTTCTCTGGCTTTTTTGCTTCGTTTATCCCTTTCATCCGAACTTTCCACGCTTGTGGCATAGGTCTCTATATAGTCCAGCATTTCATCCAGCTTTTCCTCTTCCAGAAGCCTCCGAATCTCTTTCTGTGCCTCTTTATCCCTGATCTTTCTTAGTATCTCCTGATAAATATGGTAACGGTCCAATTGAAAGATCACATCCGGATCATAGGGTTCTTTGATCCAACTTCCTCCATCCCCATTTAGGATTCTCTGCCCAATCTCATCCGCATTATATTTTTTCCGAATGTATGCTTCCCGTTTTTCATGAAATTCCGCACTTTTCTCCATCCCTGCAAGCATCTTCTTTTCCACAAGGGTGCTTCGGTTCTGCTTTTCTTTCTCTTCATCCCATCCTTCATACATGGTAAACACTTTCATTTCCTGATTTTTCATCTTCTTATGGTGCTTATCCTGCATGTTTAGCCAGACACCATCCATCTCCTCAAAGAGTACCGCCGCTTTTCTTTCCCCTTCTGTCTGGTCTGCATTCATCTGCTTTACCGCATGTTCTTCCTCTTCGCTGATCCGCTCGCCCAGACGCTGCACCACATTCCACACACCCCCGGCACTGATGTCCTGGCCACAGGTACTGCTGATCACGTCTGCCGTCACACGGTAAGGAGATTCGGTTACTGTCATTGCTAGCTTTTCTGCAAGGTTTGTAGAGATCAAGCCGATCTTATCCATCTGCATTGCTTCATCCAGAAGATACACATATGCCTTTTCACCGTTCTCAAGAGCCGTCTGGTATACCGTACGATGGTACTCTACGGTTCCATACACAGTCTTGATACTGGTTTTTCTCTTTCCCTTGCCCCTGTACTTTTTCTTATCCCGTGTTTCCGACAGTTCTGCATCATAGGATTCCAGCATGATCTGTGTGATCTCACAGCCAATCTCACAGACATATCGAAAAATTTTTTGCTCCAACTCCTTGAAAGATATCAGTTTTTCCTCTATAATAGATTTCATCATACAGTCTCCTTTATCTGTTTTTGTTGCAACTAACATTATAAAGAAAAACTGTATGATTGGGAAGTAGGGAATTTCTCTACTTCCTTTTTATTTCAGGAATAATTTCTATTTCTGCCAATAATAATTATACACTAACAATATTTATTATCAACATATATAGTAACAAATTTTTGATAAAAAAAACGGGCTTTCATCTCGGAGACAAGTCACCGAGAATTCCCGCCCAAAACTCTTAAAACAATTATTGAATTATTATTGTATTAGTTTCTACACGAAAACCACGGTTTCTGCGATTGGATCAAATATCGCTAAAGCCGTGGTTTTCTGCATACAATCTATTATTCTATTTTTGCTTTACAGATTGTTCTTTTTAGCTTTTTTCATTTTCTTCTTTTTACAGACTATTTTCAGGATTTACTGATTGTGCTGATGGCATCTGATTTTCATTCTCTGGCGGCTGCACTCCATCTGGCTTCTCTCCTCTCATTCCTTGTTTTCCTCCGCCGTCTTGCATTCCTCCATTGCTTCCATTAGAGGTTACAATAGAAGATACTGTAATTTCTTCTGTCAATTGTCCCGCTGTAAACTGATACGTTCCTTCTTTTATATCTGGTGAAGTAATAACAACGGACTGATACTGCTTCTGCGGCGTGTAAGATAATATTTCACTGCCAGTTTCATCTTTCAATACCAATGTTGTATTTGCAGCTGCTGCAGAAGATAAATTGTGGAGAATAGAATATTGTGTTGAAGAATCAGAAAATCCCACTGCCATGCCAGCACTTCCTACTGCCACAACTACACCTGCTGTCACTATCGCACTTCCTTCATAATCTAGTGCTCCGTTTCCACTATTTGTCGGTCCTTCTACATACACTGTTCCTCCGTCTATATAAAGATTACCATTGGAATCCAAACCGTCACCTGCAGCATCTACCTTTATATTTCCTCCATTGATTCGGATAAATATATCACTATTTTCATTAAATGAATTTTTTCCTGGACGCTGCTGCATTGCCGTGTCCGTTCCCCCTGCTGAGTTAATTCCATCATCACTTGCTGTCACATTCACCGTTCCTCCAGTAATGGTTACATTATTTCCTTCCAGCCCTTCATAGCTCTTTTCAACGCTAATTGTACCATTTTGAATTAACAACGCATTATCTGCATGTACACCATCGTCTCCTGACTGTGCCGTCACTATTCCTCCTGCAATTGTAATATTTCCATTACAATGAATAGAATCATCCGAAGAATTGATCGTCATTACTGCATTATTGATAATGAGTTCGCTTCCTGATTTTAATCCTTTTGCACTTGCTGTCTGTTCAGCTGAAGTATCTGCATTACTAGAATCGCTTCGTCCCCATTTGCCCCATTCTGGACGAATATCTCCTTTTTGATCTGTACTTGCATTTTCACTTCCGCCTCCTGTCGTCACTGTGATTGTACCTCCATCTATCTGAAGTACCGTCTCTGCCTGAATGCCATCTGTCTGCGCAGTAATCGCAAATGTTCCTCCTGCAATGTATACAAATCCTTTCGTTTCATCTTCTGTGTTGTCCGACTGAATTCCATCTCCTTGCGTATTTAATTCAAATGTTCCATCTTTGATCTTTACACAATCTTTTCCATTCAATCCCTGTCCATTTGCTGTAATATGGAAATTACCTCCGGTAATGACTAAGTCATCTTTTGATACAATTCCATGCTTATAATTTGCTGTAACTGTCAAACTTCCGCTGCCATTGATTGTCAAATCTGCCTTGCTAAATATTACTCCATCTGGATTGGAACCTCCGTCCGATGCATACTCCGCTTGCGTATCCGTCAACGTATTTTCTGTTCCTTCCTGCAATGTAATAAATACTTTATCTGCCTCTTTTATATAAATTGCTGGTCTGTTTTCACAGTGAATTGATGCTCCATTTAATACAATCTGAACCTTTTCATTATCCGTCACATTCACAACAATCTGTCCTTGATCCAACTGTCCACTTAATATATAAGTACCTTCTTTATTAATCGTCAATATTTGATCTGCAAATGTAACTCCTGCACCATTGATCGATACACTATCATGATTTAGCTGAATCTGTACTGCTGTCGATTGTTCATATCCAACTTCCATATCGCGCGCCGTAAACTCTGTATCAATCGATGCGGATGACGTTACTATTTGTTCTGCATTTTCTACAGTGACATTACTTCCTGTTTGGCTTTGAATTGCTGCATCTGTACTTTGTTCACTTTTTGTACATCCGCTTAACATTCCTGCCACTAATGCTCCTGCTAACAGGTATGCCACTATTGTTTTATTTTTTCTCATTCCAAACAAACTCCTATCCTTTTTTTATTTTTCTAATAAAGCAATCATCTCATTATAATTCATTTACTCCAGTTGAAACTCTTCCACAAGAAATTTCCAAATTTCCATTTCTGCAGCGCAGTTCATCAATCAATTCTTTTTCCTTCACTCCTTTTTTGAGTACAACAATATAGTCCAATTTATACAGACTTCCCATATTGCTCGTCTTCACTTCCGATAAATCCCATTTTTTCATATATTTTTGAAAAATATCATCAAATACTTCACTGTAATCGAGGCTTTCTGGGATTGTAATTTTTAATTTCTTTTGCGTACTACTCTGTTCTCCAAAATTAGATATCGTATATAATATATCAACTGCTCCAATAATAAGAACAAATACTGCTGCAACTGCCAAATATCCAGTTCCTGTCGCTAATCCAACTGCCATCGCCAAGAAGATACTTCCAATTTCTTTTGCACTTCCTGGAACAGAACGAAAACGAACTAAACTAAATGCACCCATTACCGCAACACCAGTTCCTAAGTTTCCATTTACAAGCATAATAACCATCTGAACAATCGCAGGAAGTACTGCTAATGTAATAATAAAACTCTTTGTAAATGTATTTCGAACGATATGTATCCAAGCTACAGCAAATCCTAATACAAGAGAACATATCGTACAAAGCAGCATACTTTGTATTGTAATTGCTCCTGTTGCTGCATCTGTCATTAATATACTAGAAAAAATTTGATTAAGCACAGATCACATCCCCCTTTCTTTTTTGTTCGGATACTGTCTCATATGCTCTTCCGTATTTAGAAAAAGAAACAGGATAAATTGCAAGTTCATCCAAACTATCTGCCATCCATAGCGGCATCGCACTCGGAATTTTGATTTCTAACAGCCGCTGTCCCTTCTCTAAAAGAGGGCTGCCCCAGATTCCTTTTTCTAAATTTAATGCCTGTGTTCTCCATAAAATATTTTTGTCAAACGTAATTCGAAGATTTGGGTCTTCTTTCCCATAAAATGCAATTCTTTCATAAGAAATATACATTCTCGGCTGCACATCCTTATAATAGCTAAGAAAATAATCAATCTCATTGATAATCTGTGAGCGATAGGATGACTGCTGCTTCTTATATAAATATTGTGTTGCCTCTTTTAACGTCATATCCACACGTCTTTTATAAACAATTCCTTTGTATTTCTTTTTTAACTCAATAAATACCGTATCACTGTTCTTTGGTATCCCATAACTTCTCAGTCTTAATTTTTCTTTATAAACTGGCTTTTCCAACGAACTGCGGATTAAGTAAGAATCGGGTGTGTCAAAATAAATATTACAGATATCTGTCTGTCCATAATGATCTGCTGTCATATATTTTTTTAATCGACGCTGAAACAGTTCATACTGCTGCTCGCTCAATAAATATTTCTTTTCGTATCGTTTAAATACATCTTGATACTGACTCATAAAATTCCTCCATCATCGTTTTATTTATCGTTGCTGTAATTTTATTATATAAACCAATCCTAAAATGAACTTTAAATTTTATTTTAAATTTCTGTGATTTTTTATTGATTTTGAAATTAACCATCTTCTAATACAACATCTTTTTAAAAAAGAAATTTTAATTGCAGAGGAAAACATAGGTTTCACACTTAAAAAACTGTGCTATAACTGTGAATTACTCGTCGCCGAAAGGTAAAATAAACATATAAATAGAGCTGTCACATTAAGAATGTATCCTGCATAATATAGTTATCTTACCAAAGTAATACTACTATATCATGTATGACTTCATCTTAATGCGACAGCTCCACTATATAATATTTCTGCTTTTTCCAGAATCTTAAACAATTAATTATTCCATATTTCTATCCATTTTCTATTCATTGCTTGTTCTTGCTTATAGAAACGTGCATATGCCATATATGCCATGACAATTCCCATACCGACATCTATAACTGAATGTTGTTTAATAAACATCGTAGAAAGTATAATCGATATACATAAAAGCTGACTAATACAGCAGATTCTTCCATTCTTTTTAAAAGCACCTTCATCGCAAATCGTCATATTCGCAATCAAAGACATATAGACGTGCAGACTTGGAAATACGTTTGTAGGTGTATCTGTCATATATAATATACGAACAACCCCAACAAAAATATTATCTCTCTCAAATACAGTCGGTCTTAAGTCCTGCATATTTGGATACACTGCTGAGATAATAATAAAGGTAATTGTTCCAAATACAAGGCTGCGTACAAATTTATAGAATTGATCTTTATTTATAAATGTAACATAAAATAATGTAATACCAACATATGCAAACCATAATAAATATGGAACTACAAAAAGCTCACAAAATGGAATCCACTCATCTATCTGGGTGTGGATAATATAATATGCAGTCTGTGTTCTCCCTTGCTCTAGGTAAGAAAACGATATCATATAGAATATTCCATACAATAATACCATGACTACTTCCTTATGTTTTTTTAATAGTTTCATAAAACAACCACTCCCTGTCTCTTTGCTAAATACTGTCAAATCAAATTTATGCTATTTCCATAACACTTTCCTATTGCAATAAATACACTAATGTATATTGAATTTTTCTTTGATTCGAATTATAGTATAGCTTTTGAATTTATTCAAGTGGTGAATTCTTAAGATTTTTTGAGTTTTTTCTTAATTTTTTAAGCTCTTTATTTTTTAAGTGACAATTATGCTAAAACTTCTAGACATCATCTGAAATTTTCATCATTGATTAATTCTTCTTTTGATGGCATCACTCGTAAAGCGCCTTTCTTTGTCGTAATTAATGATGCTGCACGATTTGCAAATGTAAGCATTTCCTTCAAATCTTCATCTGTCAGATCTTCTAATCCATGTTCTAACACATAGTGTAACGTGCATCCGCCAAATGTATCCCCAGCCCCTGTCGTTTCAATTGTATTTTTTTGTAAAAATGCTGCTACTTCTACCATATTACCTTTATAGTAGGCACGACTTCCATCTTTGCCCATAGATACTAAAATCAATGGAATATGATATCTGTTATTAATCCAATTAACACCATCTGTAAAATCTTTCTCTCCAGTCAGCCACTGAATTTCATTATCAGAGATTTTTAAAATATCACAGTGCTCTAATCCATAAAGTACCTGTTCCTTTGCATTATCTAATGAATCCCATAATGGTGGACGTAAATTCGGATCAAAAGAAATAATTGCTCCAGCTTCCTCTGCAATACGAATTGCCTTTTTTGTCGCTTCTCTTACACCTTCATGCGTCATAGATAACGTTCCAAAATGAAAGATCTTGGATTGCTGAATTAAATCTTCTGGCACTTCTTCCGCTGTCAGCATCATATCTGCACCTGGATTTCGATAGAAGGAAAAATCTCGATCTCCATCTGGAAATGTATGTACTAACGCAAGTGTAGTATGTACTTTCTCATCCATCTTTAAATAATCGGCATGAATACCAACCTCTTCAAGCGTACTTTTCAATTGTTTTCCAAAAAAATCATTTCCAACTTTTCCAATAAATGCTGTCTTATGTCCTAATTTTGTTAACATCGCCAACACATTACATGGTGCCCCTCCCGGATTGGCTTCAAATAATGGATTGCCCTGAGAACTAACACCATTCTCTGTAAAATCAATTAACAATTCTCCAATTGCAGTGACATCATATGTTTTCATACGTTTCCTCCATCTCTTAAATCATATTTATCTATATCCATAGTCACTTTTCCATCAACAAAAAATGAAATTCCATCAGCAGATTGATCTGTATATATAGTAGCAGAAAGAACATGCTCTCCATCATTAACAAATACCTCTACACTAAAACGATCCAATATAATTCGTAACTTTATTTCTCCATTTCGATCTCTTACAAGACTACGGCGCTGATGAATAACCGCTCTTCGAGAGCCAGAAAACTTTCGATCTATTTTTAAGATTGATTCATATGGTCGAAAACTTATAGAAGTATGGTAACTATCATTTTGTGCAAAACGTACTGCAAATTTTCGATATAAGTTCTGCTCATCTCCTGATCGAAGTGTGATTTCCATATCAATTCTGCGTCCATTTATACCATCTAATTTGATTGTATCTGTAAAGGAAACATCCTCATATCTTACCTCTGCACAACGCAAATATTCCAATTCTTTAATTGGTCTTTGAATCAAACGTCCATCTTTTATGGAAAGTTCACGCGGTAAACTCATTTGTCCAAACCAATTTTTATTCGACTGATGCAAATTACAAGTATCCCAATTTTGCATCCATCCAATCATAATTCTTCTTCCATCTGGAGCCAGAATAGTTTGAGGTGCATAAAAATCAATTCCATAATCAATTGATTGGTCATGTTCACTAGTAAACGTATTTGTTTCTTCATCAAATTCCCCAATCAAGCATAATGTTCCATTTCCATTATGATATTCAAAGCCCTTTGGCAACATATCTTGAGGACTCGTAAGCAATACCTGCTTTCCATCTAATTCAAAGAAATCTGGACATTCCCACATCTTGCCAAATCGATTTTGATTCTCTGCCAACACTTTTTCGTACTTCCAATGGATAGCATCTGGACTGCTGTAAAGCAAAATACATCCACTTTTATCTTCCGTACAGTTTCCTATTACGCAGCGATAAGTTCCATCACGGTGTCTCCATATTTTTGGATCTCGAAAATCATATTTACTTCCATGTTCTGGAAGATCATTTTCATCTAAGACAGGATTATTTGGATATTTTTCATAATCAATTCCGTCTCCGATTGCAATACATTGTGTCTGCACTTCTCGCAATTTTCCATCTGGCAAAGGTTTTTTTTGCACTCCAGTGTACATTAACAGCTGTCTGCCATCTGGCAATTCAATTGCACTTCCAGAAAAGCATCCCTCTATATCATATAAAGTATCTGGTGCTAACGCTGCTGGAAGGTAATCCCAATGTAAAAGATCTTTGCTGACTGCATGTCCCCAATGCATTGGACCCCATTTAGAATCATATGGATGATATTGATAAAACAAATGATATTCTCCCTTATAAAAAGAAAAACCATTTGGATCATTCAGCCAACCCACTCGAGTAGAAAGATGAAATGCCGGTCTTTCGTCTTTTGCAATCATTTTCTCCATTGTTTCTTCATATTTCCGTGCATCACGTAAAGTTTGACTTGTCATAATAGAACTCCTTTTACTTCTTATAATTTTCTTAATAAACGGTATTCTAACAGATATGTTAGAATACCGTTTATCATCTATGATAGTTATACTATACTGTAACTCTTCATACCTTGTTCATAAGCAACTTATTTTCTTATTTTTTGATAAGTCGGATTTGAATTCCCTCTAAGCGAAGACTCTTTCCTTTTGTTCCAGCCATTGCATTATCCTTCACCCATGTCTGCCATCCAAGATTTTGTACATGCGTTGAATACTCAACTCCACCATTTAAATCATCACCATTAACACGAATTTTAATTCCTTCTAATCGTAAGCCTTTTCCTTTTGTTCCTGCAAAAGTTCCATTTGTCACTTCTTTTTACCATCCAATGTTTTGTACATGGGTTGTATAAATAACACTTGGATTTGAAGTCTTTTTATTTGTTATGTAAGCATTTTCAAGACTACCTGGTATATCGTTCCCATTACCTTTTTCTACTAATACAACTTGAACAGCTTCCAGTCTCTTTGATAAACCTGCTGAGCCGGATTTACCACCATTTTTTGCCCATCCAAGCCATCCAAGATCTTGTACATGAGTACGATAATATAAATCATATTTTTCTGCAATAGCACCTGTTAACTGAGCTTGAATTGCCTCTAATCGCAATCCTTTTCCTTTTGTTCCTGCCATTGCTCCATCTGCTACATAATCTTGCCATCCGATATTCTGAACATAAGCACGATACGAAATACCTCCATCTGCTACATGATTTAACTGCATTCGGATTCCTTCTAATCGTAAGCCTTTTCCACTTGTTCCAGACATAGCACCATCTGCTACATAATCTTGCCATCCAATGTTTTGAACATGAGTTGTATATTCTATTGATGCTGACTTTTCAATCTCTGATGAATCTTTATCAGAAACTAAATAATCAACATTAAATGGTTCACCAGACTAAGTTAGCAGAAATACTAACTACGATGATTACGCTTGGGAATATACAATAGAACCATCGAAATGACACAACACAAAAAGAGTTAATCCTCACTTTTTCTATTTCGTTATAATACATGTATTGTAGCCCTACAATCTTAAGATTTTTGTAAGTGTTTTTATCTTGTACTGTATTTGCTATTGTGCTACAATTCTTATATTATCTACAGAAAGGGATGTAATTTTTATGAAACGTTCAAAAAAGAAATTGCCATTTATTATAATTGGAATATTAATTTTTCTTTTTATTGTTGTAATTGTTATCTATGCTGTATGGAAAACATATTATAATAAAAGTCATTATATTAAAGATGAAGACATTAGCATTCATTATGAAAATGATGCAGAAAACACAGATTCTGATGATAAAGAAACAGATGCTACATTGTCTCAGCAGGATGCTGACAAGCTGGAGGCAGATTTAAAAGCGCTTGATCATGTAAAAGCTCCATCAAGCACAGGCATTTATAATATTTTATTAATCGGTTCTGACCGACGTGACACAAGTTGGTACGGCAATTCCGATTCTATGATTTTATTGTCAATTGATGAATCAAAAAAGACAGTTCATATGACTTCTTTTATGCGTGATTTATATGTTGTCATTCCAAATATTGGACCAAGAAAGCTAAATTCTGCCTACGCAAGAGGTGCAGGTCCTCTTCTTGTACAGACGCTGGAAGACAATTTTAAAATTGACATTCACAATTATGCAAGTGTTGATTTCACTTCCATGTCTCAAATTATTGATTTTGTTGGCGGTGTCGATCTAGAATTATACCAAGAAGAAGCTGATTATCTAAATAATTCAATTGGCACAAATTTTTCTGCTGGTATGGTTCATATGAATGGTCAGCAGGCACTTGCATTTTCTCGAATTCGATATGTCGGTTACTATGATTATGAGCGTACTTCCAGACAGCGTCGTGTACTGGAACAAGTTGTATTAAAATCAAGGCAGTTGAATCTCTCTCAATTAAATGACTTAATTAGCAAAGTACTTCCTCTAATTTCTCATAATATTCCCGAGACAGAGGTAGCACAGAAACTGTTAAAAGTCCCTGAATGGATTCAATATAATATTATACAAGACCGTGTTCCGTATGATGGCATGTATTCTTATCTCGGTCAGGATATTGTTCCTGATTATGCAGCTACCATTGAACGGCTTCATAATAATATTTATGGAAATTAACACTATACTTGTGAACTACCAATTGCCTTTCGGTGATTGGTAGTTCGCACAAGATGTATCCTGATTGACATATAAGATAACGATCTGACACAATCCATATTTTTTATTTCATAGCCCATTTTCCCACGTTTCCTTTGTCAAACATGTTATATGCTCTGTCCTGATATCATCCATCAGTTTCCAGTGTATATCCTTGTTCGTATGGTGATATACAAACCCGCACTTCTCCTGAACACGTTTTGATTTAATATTACCCTCAAAATATCCACACCATAGCTTTTCAAGATGCAAATCTTCAAAACTATAATGAATTAGTTCTCTGACCGCCTCTGGAATCAATCCCTGTCCCCAGAACGGTACTCCAATCCAATATCCAATCTCACCTTCCGTTTCTGGAATATCAATATTTGATCTCTTGCCTATCATCAGCCCTATGCTGCCGATTGCTTTATTATCTTCTTTCATACAAACAGCATATGTTTCGTCTGCCATCAGCACATTTTTAATAATTTCCCTACTATTCTCGACACTTGTATGTACTGGCCATCCTGCGATAGGTCCCACATTTGGATCTTTTGCATATTCATAACAAGCCTCTGCATCGGACTCTCTCCACGGACGAAGTATCATTCTTTCTGTATATAATTCCATTTTTCTTCTTCCTTTCTTATGCCATATTTTTGTAAACTACTCGGCAATTAAATTGCCAGAAAAACACCTACACAGTCGGCATTCCAATATTATGCCTTCCAATGCAAGCTTATCGCATAAAGTGTTTGATTCGTTACGTTACCAAAATTGGTATCCTTACGGATATTTGTTATATTTCCAGCAATCACAACATACTGTTATATTAGTATTATTTTTTGTCATTGTCAATCATGAGAAACCCTTTCACTATAATTTTTCCATATTTACATAAAAAAATAAAGGCTGCTCGCAGCTCGCAGCCACAAACAGCCCTCATATGACACTTATTTTTCATTCACTGCAATCCAAATTTCGCATGTATAATCTGGGTCGTTGACTTGATCGGAAGGATAAACTTCTAACTCAATGCCATGGCCATACTCATACTTATCACTCTGTGGAAAGAACTCTGAAACAATCTTACGATAGGTTTCCACAAATGCATCGGGCATTTTCCCTTTGCAGGTGAATACAGCATAAGTATGTGCAGGAATTTCTATAATTTCCATATCGTCCTGATCCACTGGTCTGCCATCATACTCTACACCAATACCATACGGAAACTTTGAAGCTTTCATTTCTCCGGAAAAGCATATGCCGAGCAAACCTCCCAGTTTAGGCTCTTTTGGAAAATAGCTGAGAATTTTCTGTGTAGAGCCATCCGCTGCACATTCACCCCAAAATGCAGAAATATCCGCTGTTGCCATTGCACTTGCAGGCTTATCCACTGTCTTACGTTTACAAACAACCTGAAAAGCGTTCAATCTTTCAATCCTATAATTCATCATACTACCTCCTGATAAAATAAGTTTTACAGACAGTCTAGAAAAGGATTTGACATTTCCTCCATGCCTTGCTTCCGTAGGCGTAATTCCATGAAAACGGACAAAAGCGCGGGTAAAGCTTTCTGGCGTATCATAGCCATATTTCAATGCAATGTCTATAACCTTATCACCCGTTTGGATAAGATCCGCTGCTGCTAGAGAAAGGCGCCGCATACGGATATAATCTCCTAGAGTAAACCCACACAAGATGCTGAATACTCTTTGAAAATGAAATACTGACGAATAGGCCTCTTTCGCCACACTTTCATAATTTATCTCTTCTGTTAGATGCGTCTCCATATAATCAATTGCTCTTTGAATCCCTGCTATCCATTCCACATCCAATTCCTCCTGTTCTGTAACTATATTGTACCAAGAGAAAAACCTGATTTCCTGACATTTCATGCTTTGTGATGTCAATTAGACCCATTCTTTTTATCGGATACCGATAACATTCTTTCCTTTCTTAAAATATCGATAATTCTTTAATACTCCGCATCTTTGACATCACGTAGTCCACAAGAAATTACTCGTTCTGCGTTCAACTCCCATGACACTTGAAAACAAATTCCATTTTGTTGTCTTTTTGCACAAATTTTTCCTTTATGTGCCTGAACGATTGCTTTTGCAATGGAAAGACCAATTCCATATCCTCCTGTTTCTCTTGATCTGGAACTATCTGCTCGATAAAACCGTTCAAACAAACGATTTAAGTCTTCATCTGGAATGTTTTTGCAATCATTATATACTTGCAGCAATAATATCTTTCCTTTTCTTTCAAAAGTTACGATAATTTTTCCATTCTCATCGGTATATTTTACTGCATTATCAATTAAAATACTAACAAGTTGACGAATGCTTGCCTCATCCCCATTCATATTAATCCCCTGCTGTACGGAGATTTCCATTTGCTTTCCATGATTATTAGCAAGAGGAAGAAATGAATGCGCCGTGTCTTCTACTGTTTCGCTGATAAAAAAATCTTCAAACACGAATGTTTCTTGCTCTTCTTCTAATTTTGATAATGTAAGCAGATTTTTCACTAAGTCATTAAGCCGATTTACTTGATTCTTAATACTTTCCGTCCACTCACTCTGTCCTGCTGTGAGTTCAATCACTTCTGTGTTCGCAGAAATAATTGCTAACGGTGTTTTAATTTCATGACCAGCATCTGTAATAAATTGCTTTTGCTTTTCCATACTTTCCATTACAGGACGTATCGCACGTTTTGAAAATATAGAGACGAGAATAAAAACAACAAAAATGCATAAGACTGCAATACTACAAGAGCTGATAAAAAAACTCATAGCAGACTGAAGCCTAATGCTGCAATCTACAAATACAATTAATTTATCTCCATTCGCATACTCAGTCACTCGATATTTATATACTCCATTATATCCTTCTTTTTTCTTTTTGTTTAACACATTTTGCGCATAATCTTCCGCATCGGATGAAGAAACCGCTGCAATATGACCAGTGTTAATTTGGATGATCTCGTCCATTGCATTCGTCTTAACAAAAAAATATCGTGTCTCAAATTGAGTCTCTGGCGTCATATCATTAATATGTTTTGGGGGAGCACCTTTCTTAAATTCAGGAAATTTGCCGTCATTATCTGAAAGTATCATCAAAAGCCCCTGTGCTTTTTTGTCAATCTGATATAGATTTATTAAATTCACTGTTCCAATTAAAGCTGCAATTACAAGAGTCAACGAACTAATTGCAATTAACACAAATTTTCTCTGTAACGTTTTAATCATCATTGTTCCTCCAGTGTATAGCCCACTCCTCTTGTTGCTTTAATTCCTACATTAGCATTCAATGATGCCAATTTTTTTCTTAAATACGAAATATACACCCAGACAACATTAACCTCTGACTCTGTATTATAGTCCCAGATTCTTTCCATAAACTGCTCCGCAGATATTAATCGTCCTGGAGATTTCATCAGCATTTCTAACATCTGAAATTCTTTATTTCCTAAACGAAAGGAACCTGTCTCTCCACATAATTCAAAATTTTGACGATTTAATGTAATATTTCCACATCGCAGCAAGTCAGGAGCAAATTCCAACTTACGCCGAGTCATTGCACGAATCCGAGCAAGCAATTCTCCCATCGCAAACGGTTTTGTCAAATAATCATCTGCGCCACTGTCCAATCCCTTGATCCGATCTTCCACCTCCGCCTTTGCTGTGAGCATCAAAACTGGCGTCATAATCTGTTTTGCTCTTAATTGAGATAAAACTGTGATTCCATCCAACTTCGGCATCATAATATCCAAAATAATTCCATCATAATTTCCTGAAATCCCATAATCTAATGCATCCTGACCATTATAAACTGCATCAACCGAATAACGATTATGCTTTAAAATCGCTACCAATGCATTTGATAATTCCTTTTCATCCTCTGCCAGTAAAAGTCTCATAATGATACGCTTCCCCTCTCTCACCGCATTACCCTGCGATTTTTCAGCATTTCTATCAGTTTTCCTCTATTCGTTCAATTTTAAATAACCGGACTCCATTCATTTTCCTCGTAATTATACAGAAGACTGCCATAACACAGAAATTACTTTTTCTTCTGTTATGACAGTCATTTATAAATTTGGAATAATCTTATTTAATTAATATTAGTTCTTCTGTGCCTTTGCTTCATTAATGGCCTTTGTTAATGCTGGAACAATCTTATTTAAGTCGCCTACAATACCATAATCAGCTACATCGAAGATTGGTGCGGATTCATCTTTATTGATAGCGATAATTAAATCAGATTCTTCCATACCTGCAACGTGCTGGATTGCTCCAGAAATACCGATTGCGAAGTATACGTTAGGACGAACTGTCTTACCTGTCTGTCCAACCTGAATATCTCTTGGCTTCCAGCCAGAGTCAACAACTGCACGAGAGCAGCTTACTTCTCCGCCAACTGCTGCTGCAAGATCTTCCAGAATCTTGAAGTTTTCTGGAGTTCCTACACCACGACCACCAGATACAAGAATCTTTGCATCCATAATATCTACTGTATCGGATACAGCCTTTACAACCTCTAAGATTTCAACATACTTATTGTTTGGCTCAAAACCTGGATTAAATTCTACAACGTTTGCTTTAGCGCCTTCAATTTTGTCAATTGCCTGCATAACGCCTGGACGAACAGTTGCCATCTGAGGACGATGATTTGGACAAGCAATTGTAGCGATTGTGTTACCACCGAAAGCTGGACGAGTCATTAATAACTGATTGTGCTTCTGCTCACGACCTGGCATTGGGTTGATTGGGAAATCACCGATCTCAAGCTTTGTACAGTCAGCTGTTAAACCTGTTGCAACTCTTGCAGATACACGAGGACCTAAATCTCTACCGATTGCAGTTGCACCAACTAACATAATTTCTGGCTTAAATTCCTTAATTACAGATGCTAATGCATGTGCATATGGCTCTGTTCTGTATTCTTTTAATTCAGGATCATCTACAACGATAACTTTATCTGCACCGTATGCAGCTAACTCATCTGCAAGATCCTTTACTTCATAACCAATTAATACTGCAGCTACTTCTGCATCTAAATCCTTTGCAAGGTCTTTTGCCTTTCCAAGTAATTCAAAAGCGATTCCACTTAATTTGTTATCTACTTGCTGAGCAAAGACATATACACCCTTATATTCTTCTAAACCCATTCTATTCACCACTTTTCTTTCTTGTTTATTAAATGATATGTTTCTCAGTTAATTTACCCATGATATAAGCAACGGATTCTTCTGGATCAAGAGTAACTTTTTCTCCAGCTCCCTTTCTAACCTTATCAGAAGCCTTTGCAATCTGTGTAGGAGATCCCTTTAATCCAAGGTTGGAATCATCAACATCCTTCAGATCTTTTCTTCCCCATGTTGTGATTTCTGCTGCATATGCATCAAAGATTCCGCCTGGTGTCATATAACGAGGCTCATTCAATTCAGAAAGAGCAGTAATTAAACAAGGCATTTTTGCTTTTACTACGTGATATCTGTCTTCATACTGACGCTGAACAATAACAGAATCACCATCAATCTTAATATCCTGTGCATAAGAAATTACAGGAATATCCAAATGTTCAGAAATCTGTGGACCAACCTGAGCTGTATCACCGTCAATTGCCTGACGTCCTGTGATAATTAAATCATATTCAAGATTTCTGATTGCACCTGCAAGAGTTGTAGATGTAGCCCATGTATCAGCTCCACCAAGAACACGGTCTGTTACAAGGATACCCTTATCAGCACCCATTGCTAATGCTTCACGAAGAACTTCTTCTGCCTTTGGAAGACCCATAGTAAGAACTGTAACTTCTGCGCCA
>JALFSR010000080.1 GCA_022778745.1 Clostridiales bacterium | reverse complement strand
TTCGAGTGTATATTACGAAAATGAACTTGGAGACGGCGGCTATGACGTTCCCGATGCCAAACCAATTTCCATTGATTTAAAGAAAAAACGTACCTATGATATCTCAAATGGAACGCTGCTTGGTTTTTATGATGATGATGTCGCTACCAATGATGAATTGCTCGTCAATATCTTTCCCAAAATAAAGAAGCGGTTCTTGGAGATATTATTGCAACCATTCAAAAAGAACAAAACCAGATTATTCGAGACATTCCATTTAAAAATATTATCGTACAAGGCGTCGCTGGAAGTGGAAAAACAACCGTTGCACTGCATCGGATTTCGTACCTTCTTTATAATTATGAAAATCGATACAAACCTTCCGAATTTTGTATCGTCGGAAGCAATGATATGCTGCTTCACTATATTTCCAGTGGACTTCCAGAGTTGGATGTCAACCATGTATCTCAAATGCGAATGGACTGTTTTATTCTATATTTAATGGGAAAATCATGGAAAAAGAAATATATATTAATTCCAGATCAGCAAGATGCCTGCATCAAGAGTAAACTTCATTTCGTGAAGCAGCTTGAACAATTCTTATCAGATTGGAGGGATCAATATCTTCCTATCGATGAAATTCGAGATGACGAAATTGGATTAATTTTTTCTGCTTCCAATATGAAAGAAACAAAAAAGAGCAATGCATCGCTTTCCTTATATCAATTGGAAAAGCTTTTCCATAATCGAATTGCATCACGAATTAAGTTTTTATGAAGCGAGACAGAACAAGCTGCAAAGAAAGCCATTTTACAAAAATATAAAAATTATTTTCATCTTTCTGATTATCGCTGCACAGAGATTGGCATTTATACGCAGTTTTTGGATTGGATGGAACAAAACGCAAAACTACTTGATGTCAACGCAGCATCTCAAAGCGAAATTTCATTTTCTAATACAAAAAAAGACGTATCAAAAGGACACTTTGATATTTATGATGTCGCTGCCATTGCATTGATTTGGAAACGCATTTTCCAGAAGAAGGAATCTGACGAGTTTAGCCAGATCATAGTTGACGAGGCACAAGACTTCGGGGAAATGATCTATTATGTATTAAAGGCATTACTGCCAAATTGTTATTTCACAATTATGGGAGATGTATCGCAAAATATTCGTTACGAAACTGGAATGAATGACTGGGATGGATTAAAAGAAGCGATTTTTGAGACCGATGCAGACAGTTTTATTTGCTCTCAAAAAGTTACCGGAATAATCTTGTTCCATACGGATACGCATGAATAAAAATGGCCAGCACATACTTCCAATTGGAATTCCAATTTGACCGATCCGAAAAAATTTTTCTCTTACTTGCATTAGCTCCATTTTTTCTGTCAAACTACTCTGAACTAAAAAGACAAGAATAAGTAGAATAATCGGAATTGCAACAAACAATTTCATATTTTTTAA
The DNA here is from genome assembly GCA_022778745.1 of Clostridiales bacterium. GTDB lineage: Bacteria > Bacillota > Clostridia > Lachnospirales > Lachnospiraceae > Fimimorpha. The sequence continues at coordinate 16,144 of JALFSR010000080.1, read as the reverse complement.
TCCAAGATAACAAATAGATAATTCTCGTCTTATATCTAACTTCTTCTTTTCCAATCATATCCCCTCTTATTCCTTTACTGTTTGCTTTGTCTTCAATAGCATCATATAGCCATCCTCTACTGTTGGAATTTGCAGCATACTATTTTGGTCTTGTTCCAATAGTTTCTGCATTTCTTGTTCTAACACTAATATTCTGGCATTTTTTTCCATCTTCTCCTTCAATATATCGTTCCAAATAATATTCTTTTTCTAACTTTAATAATTGTTCTTCTCGAACGAGAAATAGCTTTCCTTTTCCATAATCCATAATTCTTTTTGTCGAATCACATGTCAATATCATTCCGTTTGAAATCACAATAATTTGGTTACAAAGAGCCTCCACATCTTCCACAATATGCGTAGAAATCAAGATCGGACATTTTCCTTCTATGATGATAAGAACTTAATGTCTCATCCAAACTTCTTTCCTGAAAACAAGAAAACACCCCATAAGAAATACATAATAAAACAGCCTGAACAATAATCTGATAACGACATAAAACATATAGAACTCAATACCCATTCCGAAGCACTATTGATAAAAAAAATTAAAGCACCACTCCTAATCACCGTACCCATTATGCCTATTAACAAAATCGGTATTCTCCGTAAAAATAATCGTAGTTGAATCATCACAAGATTAAACTGCAAATTTTTTTGGTTTTCCATATAAAGCTCCTTTCTTTAATGTTTTTGCTAGTAAGTGACTAAGAAACTCTAACAAAATCTATTTCATTCAACTTTACTTTTTACATAGATTATATCAATTTTAGTCAATGAATTTTGCAATTATCTACTCAAATAAACGATAAATAAAACTAAGATTTTTTCATACTATTTAATTAACAAATAAAACTTTTATTTTGTAAATATATTATCCTTTTATCTTTTTATTTGCCTAATAATCCTATAAGCTTTTTCTTAATAATTGATTATCTTTGATCACATTAACCAAGATTACCAGTAACCGCTATTTGATATTTCTACCGTCTGTAAGTAGTATTCCGTTTCATTATGATAACTTCTCGGAATCTTCAGCCCTTATTTTATAAAGGTTTCAGACCCCATATTTAAAAAATCGCCCAATTTTTTGTTAAAAGTTCTTAAAAAATATGTGCCTTGCACCCTTAATCAAAAGTATATTTTTTCATTGAAGGTGATTTTTGATATTACCTTGTAACTCTGACGGACATACTGCCTGCCTATCAGAATACTTTCGAGTTAAAAGACATCAGGCACCGCTCAACAAAGATGTGGTACTACCACCTCTATAACATCTTAATGTCTGGAAAATGTCCTCTCAAGGCATTTCAAGATTTATTATTAAGATTGATATCTTAATAATGATATCTTAATTCCAAACATAAGATTTCTCAAATCATAGTCCTACTATCTCCAATGTTTATGTTTATTTTTCTTCAATTTTCTTTCCTGTATTATATTCAGTTGTCAAATTTCAGATAAATCTAATTTATTAAGATTCCGAAAAGTTCTTATGTCTCAATTAGTGTATATTTAACTTAACACATTCTAAATTTTTTACAATACACTTGTAATAATTAACATATGATTTGTAATAATTAACATTAATTCTATAAACTTATTATTCTAATAACATAATTGAAACTGAATACCGATCTTTCTCTATTTTAATTTCCATATCTCCTTGATAACACATTACTATTTCTTTAATTTTCTCCTTTCCAAATCCATGATTGATTCTATCTGGTTTGGAGGTTTTTTCTCCTTTATTAATTAACCTCTCATCAAATGCATTCTCTATTATAAATAAAATTTTTCCTGTATCATAGAATAAGTCGATGGAAATCCAACGTTCTTTCTCTAATTTTTCTACTGCTTCTATGGCATCTTCTATTAAATTACTAAACAGAGCTGTCATATGATATGATTTTATCTTTAACTGTTTAGGAATTTTTATATTTATAGTAAATTTTATTTTTAATTCATCTATTCTTTGTGCATAATAATTTAAAATACTATCAATAACGGAATTTCCTGTTTGAGCTAATAATACACTCTTTTCTAACTCTTCCTTAATATTATGTAAATGGTTTTCTGCTTTTTTTACATCCTGCTCTATAATTAAATATTCCAATACATATAACTGATTTTTCCAATCATGACATAATTTTCTCATCTGTTTCATTGATTCCTCCATTGAACGCAATTGTTGGTCATAAAAATGGTTCTGCTGAATCAATCTTTCTTTTTCCAATTCAATCTCATGAGAAGTTGTCATTCGATCATACAAATAAAGTATTGCCAAACTTACAACCATAACTAAAATAACAATTTTAATTACAAATTTGCTTTCCAAATTAGGCACTTGAAAAATAATGGCTAAAATCCCCATCATACTGCATAGGACAAACAACAAAGTTATTTTATAAGATATAGATACTCTTATATTCCTTTTTATTTTTATGATATGTTCTAATATCACAACAAAAAAATAAGAACTAATACGTATTAAAATAAGTAAAAATGTACCTATATCCTCTTTTCTCTCAAACGAACTTGCATTAATATTTGCAAACCCGTTGGCAAATATTATTTCTATAATCGCCATAGTCACATATATAATTAATGCTACTATAATTCGTTTTAATATAGTAGATGAATAATTCAATGTAATAAGTACCAAGCAAAAAATATTACAAATTGCTATAATGGCTGGTGTACGATGCAAAAAATAGATAAGAGATATCATAATTAGATAAATTCCCCAACAAATCCTTTCTATCCACGGATGCTTTATTGATCTAGCATCAAAAAAAATTTTGATAAATTTTGATAATGTATACATCATTAATATATTACACAAAATATAGGAAATATCATATAAGCTCATTTTCTTTTCCCACTTTCTTCATCATATTTTTCCTTAATTGCTCTTTAAATGATGTCATATACTTTCTGGAAATTGGTAATTCCTCCCCATTTATTATGATTATTTTATCTTTTACTTTTTCAATATATTGTGGATTAATAAAATACGATTGATGAATGCGAATAAATGATCTCAATGTTACTTTTTCCATTAATTTCTTGATCTTTCCATGAAACAATTTTATTCCTTCAATCGTAACCATCTCAATTTTTCTGAGATTACTTCTAAAATATAAGATATTTTGTATTTTTTCTTCATATATTATCCCATTTACATTATATTCAAATTTTTGTTCACCATTAAAATACAAACGAATTAATTGGTTCAATACATGATATATTTTTTCTTCTGTTAGCGGTTTTATAACAAAATCAAATGGGTGATTTTGAAATAATTTAATAGCATAAGATTCATACGATGAAATATATACCATTTGCGTTTTTTGATCATTGTATATATTACGAATCTTCTGTCCAATTTCTATCCCATTCTTTTTTCTTTTACAAAAAGTTTCTTCCTTACTTTTATCATCAAACTGAATATCTAAAAAAATAATATCAAAGAATATTCCCTTTTCTATTACTTTCTCCATTGCTTCTCCACTTTCAAATAAATAATATTGAAACTCTATATTTTTTCTTTTTCATATTTCTTTAATATATTAATTAAAAATTCTCCAGTGATTCTTTGATCATCACAAATCGCAAATTTAACCATAATCTCCTCCTAGTCAATAATATTTTATAGGCGTTTGCGAAACGCCACAAACCGCATAAATACGTCATATTTTTTTTATTACAAATCAAAAAATCTTCTCACGGATATGGTATAATAAAGTTGCTAGAAACTATAAACCAAAGCTCCAAGACAGTTTCTGTCTTGCTGGAAGGAAAACTCAAAACAAAATAGGCATATACAAAAGACTTGCAGATATTTCATCCTACAAGCCTTTTGATATTTTATTAAATAGAAAACTTATCTCTAATTTCTTATACCGCAAACTGACTGTTATACAGATTTGCATAAAATCCATTTTGTGCAAGCAGTTCTTCATGAGTTCCCTGCTCAATAATATTTCCGTCCTTCATAACAAGTATAACATCGGCTTCTTTAATTGTGGAAAGACGATGTGCTACGATGAAGCTTGTTCTTCCTTGCATCATCTTTGCGAATGCTTTTTGAATACGGATTTCCGTTCTTGTATCGATCGAAGACGTGGCTTCGTCTAAAATCAACATTGGAGGGAGACAGAGCATAACTCTTGTAATACAGAGAAGCTGTTTTTGTCCTTGAGAAAGATTTCCTCCATCTTCTGTAATTACGGTATCATATCCTTGCGGCAAACGTTTAATAAAACTATGTGCATGGGATGCTTTTGCTGCCAAAATCATCTCTTCTTCTGTCGCATCTGGCTTTCCGTAAATAATATTTTCTCTTATTGTACCAGACTTCAGCCATGTTTCCTGGAGAACCATGCCATAATTTTCGCGCAAACTCTTTCTTGTAATATGACGAATATCTTCACCTTCAACCTTTACGCATCCTTCATCCACATCATAAAAACGCATCAACAGATTAATGATTGTACTCTTTCCACATCCAGTCGGTCCAACAATCGCCACTCTCTGTCCTGGCTTTACTTTTAAATTAAAATCTTCAATTAAATGCTGTTCTGGTGTATAAGAGAAATAAACATGATCCATCTCTACTCTTCCATCAACATCCGTTAATACAACCGCATCCTCTGCATCTGGAACTTGTGGTTCTTCTTCAATTAGTTCAAACACACGGGCAGCAGATGCAAGTGCATTTTGCAGTTCTGTAATAACACCACTAATTTCATTAAACGGTTTCGTATACTGATTTGCATAACTCAGAAAACTTGACAGACGACCGACAGTAAGCACACCATTCACTGCTGCGATCGCACCTACAATACCAACTCCTGCGTATACAACACCATTGACAAAACGAGTTGCTGGATTCGTAATCGAAGAAAAGAAAATCGCCTTTAAACTAAACTTATTTAAATCTTCATTAATTTCATCAAAACGTTTTAATGCATCATCTTCATATCCAAATGCCTGTACTACTTTTTGATTTCCAATCATTTCATCAATCAGAGATGTCAATTTACCTCTTGTTTCGGACTGCTTATGAAACATCGTATACGTACGCTGTGCGATAAATTTTGCTACAAATAGGGAGAGCGGTGTAATCAGCACAACAACAATTGCAATAATCCAGTTTAAATAAATCATAAATCCAAGTGTCCCTAAAATTGTGATTACTCCTGCAAACAACTGCGTCAATCCCATTAAAAGACCATCAGAAAACTGATCCACGTCTGATACAATACGACTCACAACGTCTCCATATGAGTGACCATCAATATATTTTAATGGGAGATTTTCGAGACGATGAAATGCTTTTGTACGAATATCTTTAATTACACCAAATGTAATTCGATTGTTGCATACATTCATCAGCCACTGACAAAGTGCAGTAATCACAATAACAATCACAATTTTTTTCATAATTTCCCATACCGCTGCAAAATTTACACTCCCTGCTGCAATAATATAGTCAATCGCATAACCGATCAAAATCGGCACATACAGAGTCAATGCCACTGTAATCGCTGCCATTACAAACGATACGATAACAAAAAACCAATATGGGCGAATACATTTTAATACATTTGCCATTACTTCTTTGTTTTTCTTTTTACCCATTTTGACGACCCTCCTTTTGGAACTGCGAATAATAAATCTCCTGATATATTTCACAGGAACTCAACAACTGTTCATGCGTGCCAATTCCAGCGATCTTTCCATCTTCTAATACAATAATCTGATCAGCATACTGAATCGTCGTTGAACGCTGAGATACGATAAATACCGTCATATTTGGGTCCATTTGCTGAATTGCTTTTCTTAACTTTGCATCAGTCGCATAATCTAACGCAGATGCACTGTCATCTAAAATTAGAATATCTGGCTTTTTAATTAAAGCTCTTGCAATTGTCAAACGCTGACGCTGACCACCTGACAAGTTCTTTCCGCCTTGCAAGATTAGTTCATTCAACCCGCCTTCTTTTGCCTCTACGATTTCTGCCGCCTGTGCCGTTGTCAATGCTTCCATCATTTCCTGTTCTGTCGCATCTTTCTTTCCCCAACGCATATTTTCTGCAATCGTACCTTTAAATAAAACTGCCTTTTGCGGCACAATACCAACCATCGTACGAATCTGATGCAACGGATAATCTTTTACATTTATACCGCCAATCGTAACACTTCCTTCTGTCACATCATAAAAACGAGGAATCAGATTGATAAGCGAAGACTTTCCAGAACCTGTACCTCCAATAATACCAACCGTCTGTCCTTTTTTTACTTTAAAATGAATATCACTCAATGAAGGTTCTTTCGCATTTTTATACGAAAATGTCACATGATCAAAGCAAATATAGTCCTCTGCATCTGTATTTTCAACATCTGTCGTATTATTTTCTTTCAAGCTTGCTTCCATTTGCATTACCGCTTCAATTCGCTTTGTACACGCAAGTGATTTTGTAATATTAATAATTAAGTTTGCCAATTTTACAAGCTCAACTAAAATCTGAGACATATAGTTTACAAGAGCAACAACCGCTCCCTGTAAAATAATTCCCTGATCGACTTGATTGGCACCGACCCAAAGCAGTACAACAATCGCCAAATTCACAATAATATAAGTAATTGGATTTAATAATCCTGTGATTTTTCCTACAAATATCTGCACTTTCATTAACAGTGCATTTGCATCTACAAATAATTTTCTCTCCTCTTCTTGACGGTTAAATGCACGGATAACACGTGTTCCAACTAAATTTTCTCTCGTCAGCTGTGTCACACGATCCAGACGACTCTGTACATTTTTATACATTGGAATACTAATCAACATAATTCCAAATACAACAACAGATAATGCTGGAATTGTCACAACAAAAATCAACGCTGCTTTCCAGTCAATCGTAAACGCCATAACCATTGCACCAAATACAATAAACGGAGAACGCATAAACAAACGTAAAAATAGATTCACACCAGACTGCACTTGATTAATGTCACTTGTCATTCGTGTAATTAATGTTGATGTACCGATCGTATCAACTTCCGAGTAGGCTAATGACTGAATATGGTGAAATAAGTCATGTCGTAACGCCGTACCGAATCCAACTGCCGCTTTTGCCGCAAAAAACTGTGCTGTCAGCGAGCAGACTAAACCAATAATTCCTAATAAGATAAGTAAACCACCCATTTTTAAAATATAACTGATATCTTGATTTTTAATACCAACATCAATAATTCGCGCCATAACAAGCGGCACGAATAACTCAAACAGAGCCTCTAATAATTTAAATAGCGGAGCAAATACCGACTCTTTTTTATATTTGCCCAAGTACTTTAGTAAACTTTTCATTACAACCTCCAATCGCATTTGAATAAAATCAGTGGGACATACGTTCAGAAGTTTACTGCCCCCGCATGAACTATCTTTGTGTATATTATTATATCCCAAGTCATTATTTGTTACAAGCGTTTTCATGCCTTACATTCAAACCAAAATGTTTTTCCCATCGAATATAATAAATCGTCCCTGCCAAATCAGCCAACACCTATCCAATTGGAATCGCTGCCCATATCCCGATCACACCGATGGATGAAATCACAGACAGCACATAGGCAAGCAGCACTATCGTTCCGAGTGAAATAAAACAAAAGCTGCCGCAGTAAGAATGCATCCTCCATGATATCGTTATCTCACTAAAGTATCACTACTATATCATGTATGATTCCAACTTAATGCAACAGCTCCAATTGAAAATCTATTATTTAAACGGAACCCTTAACATAATCGTTCTCTCAGCTCCAAAATATATGTTTCAATCTGTTCAATGACTTCTCGGAATACCTCATCTTCTTTTCCTGTCGGATCTGTCAGTCCCCAATTATCATCAAATGCTCTTCCGATATAAGAACATCCCACGTCACAGCCCATAGAAATCGCTATATCTGGTACTGGAATGTCTGTGATTAATTTAGAATATTGCTCTTGTCCCATATCAATTCCATAAATCTCTTTTATAATCCGCACTGCATCTTGATTGATCTGTGGCTTTGTTTCTGTCCCAGCAGAATAGCTCTCAAAAACATCTGCTGCCAAATATTTGCCTAATGTCTCTGCGATCTGGCTGCGACAGGAATTATGAACACAGATAAATGCAACTTTCTTTTTCCTTGTATCTCTCATTACTTTTCTCCTGGCATTTTCCATCCCATATGATCGGTATGCAGCAATTCATGCGCTCTATGGGATAATGGTTTCCCTAAAAATTGTTCATATGTCTGAATCACATCTGGATTTTCATGGGAGAAGCGCAGTGCTGCTGTCTGATCTAAATGATATAAATGATCTCCTCTAATTTCTGCGCATTCCTGTCCATCGTGAATCGGCTGTCCTCCTCCGCCGACGCATCCGCCGAGACATGCCATGATTTCTACAAAATCATATTTGACTTTTTTGTTTCTCAATGCTTCGATTAATTTTCTTGCATTGCCAAGTCCACTTGCAATCGCAACACGGATAACGGTTCCGTTCAGATTAAAGGAAGCTTCTCTCCACCCATTCATTCCGCGCACTGCATAAAATGCATCGGCGTCTGGATTTCTTCCAGTTATAAGGTAGTAGCAAGAGCGTAATGCAGCTTCCATAACGCCTCCAGTCACACCAAAGATTACGGCTGCACCAGTTCCTTCTCCGAGAGGACTGTCAAATTCTTGTTCTGGGATATTTGCGATATCAAGATTCATAGAACGAATCTGACGTACCATTTCTCTTGTTGTTAATACAACATCGACGTCTTTTTTAGTGGAACTGTTTATATTTGGAATATCGCATTCTGCTTTTTTTGCGACACATGGCATAATGGATACACTAAAAATATCATCTGCACAAACGTCAAGTTTTTGTGCCAAATATGTTTTTATTATCGCACCTTGCATTTGCTGTGGAGATTTGGCGGTAGAAAGGTTTTGCACCATATCTGGATATTGGGATTTTAAGAAGCGCACCCAGCCTGGACAGCAAGAAGTGAACATTGGATATTCATAGTCTTCTTTATGAGCGATTCGCCCTAAAAATTCGCTTCCTTCCTCCATAATCGTAAGATCTGCTCCATAGTTGGTGTCAAATACATAGTCGAAATCCATCATTTTTAAAACTGCAGCAAGTCGTTTTGGTGTCGCAACTTCTCTGGAAAGACCAAGCATTTCTCCCCATGATGCACGTACTGCTGGTGCGACTTGGACGACACATATTTTCTTTTTTGTACTTAACGGTGCATTGACGGTAAACACTTTTTCTTTATCGTCTCGTTCTTTCAATGCACCAACTGGACAGTGCGTAATACATTGACCACAAAGTGCACAATCGGACTGTTTGATCTTACGGTTACGCGATACATCAACCGTTGTACGGGAACCTGTTTTTGCCACATCCCATATGTTTAAGGTTTGCACTTTATCACAAATCTGAATACAACGCATACATTTAATGCATTTTCCAGCATCTCGAATCAGCGGAAAATCTTGTGGCCAATTATAATTTGGAAGCACTTTTTTATAAGTAACATGTTCTACACCAAGCTGACAGGCGATTGACTGTAACGTACAGTTGCCATTTCTTACACAGGTTGGGCAGAAACAATCGTGCTGAGAAAGAATTAATTCAATATTAATTTTTCTTGCTTCTCTTACACGAGGAGAATTTGTTCGGATTTCCATTCCTTCTTGTACAACATTGTTACATGCTGGCACAAGACGTTCCATTCCTTTAATTTCTACAACACAAACGCGACATGCACCGATATCGTTGATTCCTTTTAAATAGCAAAGGCTGGGTACAGGCATCTTAGCGATTTGACAGGCCTCCAGAATCGTCGTACCCTCTTTTACAAAAATCGTCTTATGATTAATTGTTACACTTACCATTGGCTAATACGACCTCCTTTCAGCACTCCATATCCAAAATGATCACAGCGCAGACAACGCATTGCCTCTTGTGTTACCTCCTTGCATGACATTCCATTTTCACAAATTTCAAAATCTTTCTTTCGATCATTAGAATTCCGTTCCGTCATGTTGACACGACCACATGCTGGGCGATCGTCAATACGTGCCGATGGAATTTCCACATCAACGGAAATGACATGATGGAATCCAAGATAGTTATCAATATTTGCCGCTGCCACTTTTCCAGTTGCGATTGCTTTGATTACTGTCGCAGGACCCGTTACACAGTCACCTCCAGCAAAAACTCCATCAATTCCTGTTACTTCTCCAGTTTCCGTCGTTACGATTGCATTTCGATTGAGTGGAAGTCCGTCGTCAGCAAAATCTCCTGAGACAATATCCTGACCAATCGCCACGATAATAATATCACAAGGAATACGAATCCGTTCTTCTCCTGAATCAGCTGGGCGTGGTCTTCCAGCAGAATCAATAAGCCCAATAATTTTTGGATCTGCATAAATTGCAGTCACTTTTCCATTTTCGTTAGTTTCAATCCGTTTTGGTGCACAAAGTTCTAAAATTTCTGCTCCTTCTGCGATCGCTCCTTCAATTTCATCAGCAAGTGCCGTCATATCTGCTTTTCTTCTTCGATATAAAATACTCACTTTTTCCGCTCCAAGACGAATTGACGAACGTGTTACATCCATAGCAACATTACCACCACCAATAACAATTACTGTCTTTCCTGTAAAATCTGGTTTATTACCATCTCCGATTTCTCGAAGCAATTCAATGGCCGATATTACCCCTTCTGCCTCTTCTCCTTCGATTCCAACTTTCTTGTCAGTATGTGCTCCGATTGAAATATAAACCGCATCATATTGATCTCGAATATTTGAAAATGGAATTTGCCCTTCTTGATTTCCAATAGATGTATTTAATTTTACCTGCACACCAGTTTCCAAAATATTGTCAATATCTTCTCCAAGACGTTCTTTTGGCAAACGATAACTCGGAATGCCGTAATGAAGCATTCCTCCCAATGACTGACACTGTTCAAAAATCGTTGTCTGATGACCCATCAGCTGCAGATAGTATGCTGCACTTAGTCCACTTGGACCACCTCCAATAATCGCTACCGTCTTTCCCGTCGATGGTGCATTTGGTGGCGGTGGCACGATGCCACAATGATCAACTGCATACCGTTTCAATCCACGAATATTAATTGAAGCATCTACCATATTTCGACGGCAGCGTGCTTCGCACGGATGCTCACATACAAGTGCACAGGAAGTCGGAAATGGATTGTCTTTGCGTATAAGACGGACAGCATCATCATATCTTCCTTCTGCCACAAGTGCAACATAGCCTGGAATATCTACACCAGCTGGACAAAGTGCAACACATGGCACTGGCTGTTCAAGATGACAGAGACATCTTCCATTTAATACATGTTCTTCATAATCTTCCCGAAATCCCTGCACTCCTTTTAATACCATGTTTGCAGCCTCATATCCGATGGCACAGTCGGCAGTATTTGCAATTACACGTGCTGTTTTTTCAATTAAATCAATTGTCTCAAGTGTTGCCTCTCCGTCTAGAACATCTTCCAAAAGATTTTCTAACTGCCCAAGACCAATACGACATGGAACACATTTTCCACATGTCTGAGCATGGCAAAGTTTCAAAAAGGAAGAAGAAATGTCAACTGGACAGAGTCCTGGAGGACTTGCTGTAATGCGTCGTTCTAAATCTTGATACAACCCCTCTACGACTCGCTGCGCTTTACTTTGAGTAAATACATTCAAACGGCTCATAGAAAAACCCCTTTCCATTATGTCATATTGCACAAAATTATATCATGTTTTTCACTTACAGTAAAGCATCTGTTCAAAAATTCTCTTAAAAGAATCTGCTCGATTTTTTTTATTAATTTACTTTCACTGCAAGAATAATATTTTATTTACTCTACCTTATTTTCACTTTTATCTATATATGAACCGTTCTATTTTTACCAAATATTTAACTATTTGATTTACGAACCGAATGCTCCCACTTTCTATTTTAACTTTTTTGAAAATATTTCCTTTATATTTTTTCATCTCTTTGTCCATATTAATATTGTGACACGACAAACAGCATCAAAATACATCTTATATTGATACTGATAATTTATTCGATTTCACAGGAGGTTATTATGACATTAAATGAAATGGAACTTCAGACACTTCGCCATTTAATTATGGCAAACGACACAACAAGCTGTAAAATGTCTGCTTATGCAGAGCAGGCAGAAACACCAGAAGTGCGTCAATATTTTGAAAAAGCTGCGCAGACAGCAAAAGACGCCAAAAATCAATTAATGGGATTTTTAAAATAATACGTGACGCCAAAATTGGCACAGGAGGTTATTATGCAGGAAAAAACAATGGTTGCAGATACATTAACACAAGTCAATGCGACTCTTTCTAACTTTGGACAAATGATTTCACAGACAGCGAATCAACAACTTCGCCAATGTTTAATTCAGATGAGAAATGCAGGAGAGGCATCTCAATATGAACTTTACGAAATTGCAAAAAATCACGGATACTACGAACCCGCACCTGAAGCAACTTCCGAAGAAATCAAACAAATACGCTCTATTTTTGAAGTAAATCACAAAATGTTATAGAATAAAAAGAAAGCGATGACCATAAACTTTGATTATCGCTTTCTTTTTTGATACCTTTTCTTACTAAACGCACTTTTTAGCAAAGCAGTATCTGTAACAATGAATTCATTCTATAGAATTATATTATATATTCAATAGAATGTATAGTATTAAAATTTATACTGTTAAAATATCATTATGTCCATTATGTATAATACAAGGGTCAAACAGTCGTACATTTTGTTTATACAAAAAGTATGGCTGTTCTCTTATTCCAATCAATCTTATTATCCATTTATAAGTTTGCAAATCATTCTAATATAGAGGAGGTATCTTATGACAATTGATAAAGATTTTAATTTAATGGTAGGGTTACGTATTCGAGAAGTACGTGAGGTGCTGCAAATGACACGTGAACAGTTCAGCGAACGCTGTGATATATCGGACAGTTTTCTTGCTGCTGTTGAAAACGGCCAAAAAAGTATTACATCAAAAACATTGTTTAAAATATGTTCCAGTACAAATATTTCTGCTGATTATATTATTTTTGGTAAACAATATGGTTATCAGATGGATATGATTATAGAAATGCTCGGAGAATTGGATGCACCGCTTCGCGATTCTGCAGTACGTATTTTATCGGAATATATTAAGTCTATCGACCATGTTAAGAAAAAGCAAAACATATAACCAACGACAGGAAAGCCTTACAAAAAGTAAGATTGCCTCCAATGAGATTTCTTTGTTTTTTATTTATGAAAAACATAAGGAGCTGTGGCAATAAGAGAGAATTCTACAAGATATAGTCACCTATCCAAATCAGCATTACTATGTCATGTATGATTCCCACTTAATGCAACAGCTCCAACGCATAGTACCAGTAAAACACATATCGTACTTTATCTGGTTGTCAGAATCATTTAGTTTTTTTCAAATCCCAGCCATGATCCACAGGACCGTTTCCTTTTCCTAAGTCAAGTCCTGCTTCTAATGCTCCAGCAAGATATTCTTTTGCTGCTTTTACCGCATCAAGCAATGATAATTCTTTTCCTAAATTCGCTGCAATTGCGGAAGAAAGTGTACACCCTGTTCCATGTGTATTTTCTGTCTGAATTCGTCTTCCACGTAACCAATGCATCGTTCCTTCTATATATAATAAATCATCGGCAGTATCTTCTAAATGTCCTCCTTTAATTAAAATCGCTGCATTTGTTTTCGCTGCAATGATCTTCGCTGCTTCTTCCATATCTTCTTTTGTCTTCACTTCTCTTTGTGCAAGAACTTCTGATTCTGGAATATTTGGTGTAATAATCGCCGCAAGTGGAAGCAATTCTGTAATTAACGCCTGCTTTGCTTCTGGTTTTAACAAAGAATATCCACTTGTGGAAACCATAACTGTATCCAATACAATGTTTTTTGCATCGTACTGCTTTAATGCCTCTGCAATAACATGAATTAATTCTGGCGAGGACACCATTCCAATTTTTACTGCATCTGGAATAATATCGGTGAATACTGCATCCAACTCTGCTTTTACAATCGCTGGATCAATATCTTGAATTGCAAATACACCTGTTGTATTTTGTGCTGTAATCGCAGTAATTGCACTCATTCCATATGTTCCATTTGCTAAAAATGTCTTTAAATCTGCCTGAATCCCTGCGCCTCCGCTGCTGTCAGACCCAGCAATTGTCAAAATTTTTTTCATAAATTTCTAATAAAAACTCCTTTTTTATTGGCACGATAACGCATTCATTTAGAATTCATTTTTCTTCTTCATAAACACTTATCATCATTCATCAAAGATGCTTACAATTTCTCCATCTAAAATACGGTTCATATTACGCATCGCACACATATTTCCACACATACTGCAAGTATCTTCTTTTTCTGGAACAGAAGATGCACGATATGCCTTTGGCTTTTCCGGATCAAGACAAATATCAAACATCTTATTCCAATCAAGTTCTTTTCTTGCCTTGCTCATCTCGTAATCCCACTGCTTTGCACCTTTTACACCTTTTGCAATATCTGCTGCATGTGCGGCAATTTTAGAAGCAATAATTCCTTCTTTCATATCATCTAACGTTGGAAGGCGTAAATGCTCTGCCGGTGTCACATAACAAAGGAAGGAAGCCCCATAAGTAGCAGCAATTGCTCCTCCGATTGCAGATGTAATATGATCATATCCTGGTGCAACGTCTGTTACGAGTGGTCCAAGTACATAGAATGGTGCACCATGACAAATCTGCTGCTGCAGACGCATATTTGCTTCGATCTGATCAAGAGGCATATGTCCTGGTCCTTCAATAATTACTTGAACATCTTTTTCCCATGCACGCTTTGTCAGCTCTGCAAGTTTTACAAGTTCTTCAATCTGAGCAATATCTGTTGCATCTTCAATACAGCCTGGACGACATGCATCACCTAAGCTGATTGTAACATCATACTCTCTACATATATCCAATAATTCATCATAATATTCATAAAATGGATTTTCATTTCCTGTCATTTCCATCCATGCAAACATCATTGAACCACCACGAGATACGATATTAGTCAAACGCTTATTTGCTTTGAAACGCTTTGCTGTATCACGATTCATTCCACAATGAATTGTCATAAAGTCTACGCCGTCTTCTGCGTGCATTCTTGCAACATCAAGCCACTCTTTTGCTGTAATATCTTTTAATGCCTTATGATAATATACAACTGCATCATAAATCGGCACTGTACCGATCATTGCAGGACATTCCTGTGTCAGTTTTGTACGAAATTCTCTTGTCTTTCCGTAGTTACTTAAATCCATAATAGATTCTGCACCCATCTCAACAGCTTTTTTTACTTTTTCATATTCCACATCTAAATCTTTACAGTCTCTGGAAATTCCAAGATTTACATTAATCTTTGTCTTTAACGCAAAACCAACACCATTTGGCTCCAATGCCTTATGATTTTTATTTGCAGGGATCGCAACTTTTCCCTCTGCAACAAGCTTCATTAACTCATTGACATCCATCTGCTCTTTTTCAGCAACAATTTTCATTTCTTTCGTGCAGATGCCTTTTCTCGCAGCATCCATCTGTGTGGTATATTCCATCCTACTCATCCTTTCTATGGTTCAATCATATTTTAGTGAACTACCCATCACCGAAAGGTAATGGGCTTCTAAGATGCTAACGCATCTATTTAAGAAGTTTGATATTTCAGTTTCCACCTATTACTAGGCAATCCTTATTCTTACGGGCGTGTCCACTTCGCCCCTAGTGTATAGAGCTGTAAGGCTCACAACATTACTTTTACGCATGATATTTAATGCACTGTTTATATCAGCATTCAGACATATGCCATTTGCACATCGATACATTCCACGGTGTACTCTTTTACCGCTGAATATATATGTTTTAGGATTATCGTCATTGTAAACCGAAAGTTCATGTTTATCCCAAAACGATGATTTTGACGTATAACTTTCTTCTTGTTTTA
>JALFSR010000064.1 GCA_022778745.1 Clostridiales bacterium | reverse complement strand
TGGTGTGGTATAAAAAAAGTTGACATCTTATTCTCAAGGATTTCATGATAGAATCAAGAGAATAAGGAGGTACTCAAAATGGCACGTAAATATGACCATGAATACAAAGTACAGGCAGTTAAGTTAGCAAAAGAAATAGGTGGTGCTAAAGCTGCTAAAGAATTAGGTATCCCGGAGGGAACTATCCATACATGGCTGAAAGCAGTTAGAGCAGGCACATTGGATATTGGCGATGGTGCACATACTCCAGAAAGTGCGATGAGTCT
This sequence comes from Clostridiales bacterium, assembly GCA_022778745.1. GTDB lineage: Bacteria > Bacillota > Clostridia > Lachnospirales > Lachnospiraceae > Fimimorpha. The sequence continues at coordinate 13,113 of JALFSR010000064.1, read as the reverse complement.
TGCTGAGGAGCTTGCGATGCTCCGCAAACGCGTTAAGGATCAAGATAAAGAAATCCGGCGTCTGAAAGAGGAAAATGAATTTCTCGAGGAAGCAAGTGCTTTTTTCGCAGCCAGCCGTCGGAAGTCAGCAAGAACCAAAGAATGAAGTTCATTGCCATAAAAACGGAAGACGGCGTGATTAAGGGGAAACTCTCATTCTACTGCCGGATGCTCGGTGTCAGCCGCCAGGGTTTTTACAAATATCTTGCTATTAAAGATCGTCCCTGGAAATATCAGGATCTCGCTGATGCTATGAGAGCGATTAATTCTGAGGATGAATGCAATGATACCTATGGGCGTATTCGCATGTATCAGGCACTTCTCCTTAAGAATCTGGAAGGACTCAAAATCCCCAGTGAGCGAACTGTCTACAGGGTTATGGATGAAATAGGCCTTAGCCATCGGCCAAAGCGTAAGCCAAATGGTATTACCAGAGCTGATCGGGAAGCGCGTAAATCGGATGATCTTCTGAAGCGAGATTTCAAATCCAATAAGCCACTTGAAAAATGTGTAACTGACATCACAGAGATCAAGGCTAAAGATGGAAAACTGTATGTTTCAGCTATCTTTGACTGCTTTGATTCCAGTGTCCTTGGTCTGGCGATGGAAACCAACATGAAAGCAACTTTGTGTGAGCATACCCTGGATAATGCCTATCTTGCATATCCTAATCTGCGAGGCGCCATTTTACACTCTGACAGAGGAACACAATATACCAGTGAAACCTATCGTAAGGCTCTGGCAAAATACGGTATTATTCAAAGCATGAACAGTGCTGGTGGCAGGTGCCATGATAATGCCCGATGTGAAAGCATGTGGGCCAGAATGAAAAGCGAGCTTCTCTATGACCGCTACAATACGGAAACTATGACCACAGAGGAACTGAAGGTTCTCATTTGGAGATATTTCATCAGTTACTGGAATAACAGGAGGATCTGCTCTGCTAATGGTGGGCTTCCTCCGATCATCAAGCGCCAGAGATACTATCAATCTTTGGACCTGGCTGCATAGTCAGTGATATCTTTGAGATAAATGTGTCAACCAATATTGACAATATCAAAAGTAGTGAAGCAGATTTTGAATGTCTGTTTTGTAATAAATGTGCTCAAGGCTCGCGTCAAAACTCTATTAATTATTATATAATAATTAATAGGATTTTGACGCGAGCCTTATGCTATCTATATAAGAACCTAACGTGTTTTAGCTGTTGAAGTCAAAAATAGTTTATTCTGTAGAAATAAGTATGGCAGCCTGCTCTAAAAAACAAGCGCAGCGTGCAGAGGCTTCATCAAGGTATTCATAAAAATCAACCTTTTCTTTTGAATTTGGTTTATCTGTAATGGAACGGATAATAACAAATGGGAGATGACAGAGCGTACATACTTGTGCAACTGCCGCTCCTTCCATCTCATCGCATTCTGCGTGAAATTGTTCGTGCATTGTCTGCTTGATTTCTGGATCATTGATAAATTGATCTCCCGTAGCAATAATGCCAGAAAAAATGCGATGTTTAGAATCAGTTAGACGAATTGCCTTTTCCATTAAACTAACAAGTGAGGTATCAGCAGTCAGATAACATCCAAGTTCTGGAAGCTCTCCTTGCTTTCGTCCAAAAACAGTTAAATCAAAATCAAATTGTACACAAGCTGTTGAAATGACAATGTCCAAATAATCAAGATTATAATTTAATGCTCCTGCCGATCCGACATTAATAATACAGATTAGTGAAAAGTGGTCAATTATAAGCTGAGTTGTTCGGGCTGCGTTGACTTTTCCAATTCCGCATTCTACAAGAACACATTGTTTTCCTGATAAAAATCCTGTAAAAAAAGTTTTTTCATAAATTGACATTGTCTTAATATGAGTCATTTTTGCTTTTACTGCCGACATTTCTTCTTCCATAGCAGCAATAATTCCAATTGCTTTCATAATTAAAATCCTTTCGTTTTTGAACATCTTGCGTTGTGATAGAATATGATTATGGCTGATATTCTAAGTTTTTCTGCTGAAGATTACATAATACTTCGTTATAAAATTTCGCTGCTTCATATTTTGCCATTGGCAAGTTCATATCTAAGTAATTTCCGCAGGAACGTGCGTCAGCCCCTGGAACAGTTCCTTCAAAATTCATAATAAAAGCAAACATTTCTTTTATAATAGAAATAATATCATAAGAACTTTGATCCCCAGAAAAAATAACATAAAAGCCAGTACGGCATCCCATTGGACCAAAATAAATTGTTTGATCCTTATAAATTGGATGATTTCTCAAAAAAGTAGCACCTAAATGTTCAATTGTATGAATCTCAGCAGTATTCATAACGGGTTCTTTATTTGGTGTCTTCATACGAATATCAAAAGTTGTAATGGTATGATTTTGTATCGTATCTTTTCTGGAAACATAAATTCCTCGAAATAAGTTTAAATGATTTACTTGAAAACTTGCAATTTTTTCCATAATAACCTCCATAAATATAATATATATACAAGAAACATTCTTGAGAATTAAGAATGTCCTTTAAAATTTGTCAAACGGATAGTTGTTATCCATTTTAGTATTTGTTTATCACAACCTGTCAGATAGTAACACTTTGTTCTTTAGTATACTATAAGTTTTTTTTTCTGTATAGCCTATTTTTTTGTGTTTTGATATAACAATTATATATATTTTTGAAAAATACAGGAATTTGCAATCAGACATTGACAATTCGACAATCTTTGATTAAAATAAAGATAGAACCTAATGGGGGTAACTGCTGGAGTAACAGTATCAATGGGTTCAAATTTTAGTATCAGTAAAAGGAGAAGTAAAATATGAACAAAGAACAAGTAATCACAAAATTAAAAGAAGAGGGGATTGTGGCAGTTGTTCGTGCAGAGAATCAGGAACAAGGCGAGAAGTTAATTGACGCTATCGTAGCTGGTGGAATTAACTTTATTGAAGTAACAATGACAGTTCCAGGTGCTGTAGATATTATTAAAGCATTAGCTGCTAAGTATAAGGGTACAGATGTTGTAATTGGTGCAGGTACTGTATTAGACCCAGAAACAGCAAGAGCTGTCATCTTAGCAGGTGCAGAATATGTAGTATCTCCATCCTTAAGTGAAGAGACAGTAAAACTTTGTAACCGTTACAGAGTACCTGTTATGCCAGGTATTATGACAGTAAGAGAAGCTGTAACAGCACTTGAATTAGGATGTGATATATTAAAAGTATTCCCAGGTAATGCATTCGGACCATCAATCATTAGCTCCTTCCGTGGACCATTGCCACAGGGCGTATTTATGCCAACAGGCGGTGTTGACGTAGATAACGTTGATAAGTGGATGAAGGCTGGTGCAGTAGCAGTTGGTACAGGCTCTAACTTAACAGCAGGTGCTAAGACTGGCGACTACGCAGCAGTAACAGCAAAAGCAGCAGAATTCGTAGCAGCAGTTCGTAAAGCTCAGGGACGTGCTTAATTTAGCTGAATTAGGGTCTTTTTTAGGATTGCATAAGCACATAGTGTGGAGTAATTCTTAAGTATTATGGGGTCAAGACATCTTTTGCCCCAAATCATAAAATATAGTGAATGATTAAGGAGAAGAAAAATGGCAAGAGTTATTACAATGGGAGAAATTATGTTAAGATTATCTACCCCAGGAAATGAAAAGTTTATTCAGGCAGATGAATTTGATGTAAATTATGGCGGAGGAGAAGCAAACGTAGCAGTTTCTCTTGCAAATTATGGTCATGACGCAGCATTCGTAACAAAAGTTCCTCAGAATCCAATTGGAGATTGCGCAATTGCATCTTTAAGAAAGTATAATGTAGATACAAAGTACATCGCAAAAGGTGGAGAAAGACTTGGTATTTACTTCTTAGAGACAGGTGCTTCTATGAGAGCTTCTAACGTAGTATATGATAGAGCAAATTCCTCTATTGCTACAGCAAAGGCAGAAGATTTTGATTTTGATGCGATTTTTGAAGGTGCAGACTGGTTCCATTTCACAGGAATCACACCAGCTGTATCTGATCAGGCTGCAGAAGTAACAGAAGCTGCATTAAAGGCTGCAAAGGCTCATGGCGTAACAGTATCTGTTGACTTAAACTTCCGTAAGAAATTATGGTCTTCTGAAAAAGCTCAGAAGGTTATGACAAATTTAATGCAGTATGTAGATGTATGTATCGGTAATGAAGAAGATGCAGAAAAGGTTCTCGGATTCAAGCCAGGAAATACAGATGTAACAAGTGGTGAATTAGAATTAGCTGGTTATGTAGATATCTTTAAGCAGATGGTAGACAAGTTTAACTTTAAGTATGTAATCAGTTCTTTAAGAGAAAGTTATTCCGCATCCAACAACGGATGGTCTGCTTGTATTTATTCTCGTGATGATAAAGAATTTTATCATTCCAAGAAATATACAATTAATCCGATCGTAGATCGTGTTGGTGGAGGAGATTCCTTTGCTGGTGGTGTAATCTGTGGTTTTGTAGATGGAAAGAATTATAAGGACGCATTGGAATATGGCGTTGCTGCTTCCGCATTGAAGCATACAATTCCTGGAGACTTTAACCTTGTGACAAGAGCAGAAGTAGATGCTTTAGTTGGTGGTGATGGTTCCGGTCGTGTGCAGAGATAATTGCGGATTATCATAGGGAGGCCATTCCTATTATAGAAAAGACTGTCCCAAAAGTAATCAGTTAAGAGAGCTTTTGGGATAGTTTTTTTAGTTTTACTAGGTTGAGAAAAAGAGGGGAACGATATGAGTTGGAGTGATGTATGTACAAATTTATTAGACAAAGAATCATTATTTGAGAATCAAGGGCATAAAGAGCGGTTTCGTGAAGCAGTAGAATGTTATGAAAACTGTGTATTTTTTACAAAAGGACTCTGTAAATGTTTGTATTTAGCAAGTTGGGATATGGAGCATTTTGTAATGATTTTAGAGACATTGAATGGTCTTGTTGCGCGGCGCGAAAAAAACTTGAAGGATATGAAAATTACAGGTGAACAATTGGCAGATGAAATGAAAGGAGACGAGCGTTATATCATGGAACTTTCCGTTGCATTTGTGGGCGAAGAGCCTTATTGCTTAGAAGATGGATCAGAGATTGGGGAAGATGTAAAATATATTATCAATCAGGCATTGAAGGCAGGAGTTCTTATTGATAAGGCAGAGGCAGAGATTTAAATGAATAAAAGTGATAAAAAGGACTATTGTAAGATAGAATCTACGAAAGTATTTTTATTTTGCAATAGTCCTTTTGTATATTAGAATGAAAAATTTAGCAGATACAATGCTGCAGATCTTCATAAAATGTTGGATAGGAAATCGCAACACAGTCTGCATTTAATAATGTTGTTTCACCGTCTGACAACAGTCCTGCAATTGCAAAGGTCATTGCAATACGGTGATCTAATTTTGTATCAATGACTGCTCCATGCAGTGGTTTGCCTCCATGAATAATCATACCATCGTCTGTTTCTTCCACGTCAGCGCCCATGGCTGTTAAATTATTTACCATAACAGCAATTCGATTTGACTCTTTTACTTTCAGTTCAGCAGCATCTTTTATTATAGTTGTACCTTTTGCAAAACATGCCATTAATGCAATAATTGGAAGTTCATCAATTAAAGTAGGGATGATACTTCCTTCAATTGTAATACCTTCTAATTCACTGGATTGGACAAGTAGATTGCAGGCAGGTTCACCGCCTGTAGTTGTCTCGTTAAGCAATGTGACATGACCGCCCATTGCTTTGCAAACGCGGAGAATGCCATCTCTTGTTGGATTGATCCCTACATTTTTTATCAATAATTCAGAATTTGGTACAAGAAGTCCAGCAGCTAAAAAAAATGCGGCGGATGAAATATCGCCTGGCACGAGAATTTTTTGTCCATATAGTTCTGTTGCTGGTTGAATCGTAGCAGTTGTTTGAATACTGCTCACATCGGCACCGAATCTTTTTAACATTAATTCAGTATGATTGCGGGACAAATACGGCTCTGTCACACATGTTTCTCCTTCTGCATACAGACCAGCAAGCAAAATGGCAGATTTTACTTGTGCAGATGCAACTTTAGAGTGATAGTGGATTCCGTGAAGAGTGGTGCCATTAATATGAAGCGGTGCACATTGATTATGATTTATACTTGTAATATCAGCGCCCATCATGCGGAGTGGGTCAATAATACGAGCCATTGGACGCTTTTGAATTGAAGCATCTCCTGTTAATGTAACAGAAAAATTTTGAGCAGATAAAATACCACTAATAAGTCGGGTAGTTGTTCCGCTGTTGCCACAATCTAAAATAGAATCTGGTTTTTTCAGACCATGCAATCCATTTCCATGTACGATAACCGAGTCCCTATGTTGTTCAATAGACACACCCATATTGCGAAAGCAATGAATCGTGGAGATACAGTCTGCTCCAGGAAGAAATCCATGGATTTCTGTAATTCCTTTTGCAATAGAACCAAACATAACAGAACGGTGAGAAATAGATTTATCTCCAGGAATTGTAATTTTTCCACGCAGTTGTTTTACTTTATGAAAATTCATAATTGTTATCCTTCCTTTATTGTGAAAAGTAAAATTAGTACGATTTCAAACTAAATCATATTTTTAAGCAAACATGATTTCAAATTAGCGCATATAAACCGGATAATTACAGCTCGTAAGCTGTTTAGCAGCGTCCATACACGCCTGTTCCGTATAAAACTCAATCTTTAATGCACCTTGTTCAAACTCACGATTATGAATAATTCCAATATTTTTAATACTAATCTGATGAATTGCAAGAGTTGTAGCAATTGTTGCAATAGCACCTGCTTCATCAATAATATCACAATAAAGAGAATATTCTTTTTTAATTGGACCGCTGGAACGGTCTGCAATAGAATTGCGGTATTTTCCAGAGTCTGCAAAAAGGCGGAAAAGTGCATCGCTGTCTTTGTGTTCAATGTAGTCAACGATCTCGTTCAAAGATGTGATATAGTTTTTCAGTACACAAGAAATATTATCGCTGTTTGCAAGACAGATCTGCTGCCACATAACAGGAGAAGAGGATGCAATTCTTGTAATATCTTTAAAACCTCCTGCAGCGACTTGTCTCATTGTATGTTCTTCTGTGTCAGAATCTTTTACAAGATTAATTAATGTAGATGCAATAATATGTGGCAAGTGACTGATTGCAGCAACAACATAATCGTGTTTTTTGTAGTCAAGTACCATTGGGAGTGCTGATAAACTAGATACAAATGAAATCATGCGATTAATCTGTTCCGGTGTTGATTTGGAAGTAGGTGTAATAATATAATAAGCATTTTCAACGAGATGATCATTGGATGCATCGTATCCACTCCGTTCTGATCCAGCCATTGGATGACCGCCGATAAAACAATCTTCCATATCAAGTGCAATGACTTGATTATGAATCAATGTTTTTGTACTTCCTACGTCTGTTAAAATTGCGCCTGGCTTTAAAAAAGGACGGACTGCTTTTAAATAAGAAGCATTATAAGCGACCGGAGTGCATAAAATAACAAAATCACAATCTAAAATATGTTCATCAATTTTTGTAAGAACTGTATCAATAGTATGCTCATGAAAAGCGGCAGTAAGTGTTTTTTGATCTTGGTCATAAGCCATAATATGATCATTTGGGTGAACACGTTTAATTCCCTTTGCAATGGAACCGCCGATCAGACCAAGACCAATAAATCCAAACGTTGTCATAATTTCCTCCTGTACGATTTATTTTATGTACTCGAATTATTGTAATGCAAAAAAGATGTTTTGTCAACGCTTTACTGCTTTAAATTAAAAGAGTATATAGGGTGAATATTCATAACATCTGCCTACTACTTTAAGTGTGAAGAATACTAAGATGGAGAAGTAAGTTTTGAATGTCCGCTTTATAAGAGACGAAAAATCAGATAAAAACAGGTATTGTGTCAATTTATGGAAAATATTCACGACAAATAAAAAGAAAAGAAATTGAAAACTAGATAAACCGATGAGTTTATAAAAAATTTATGAAAAAATATTTGTTAAAATTGTAGGTTTATATTGAAATTTTCCAAAAAATTTAGTAAAATCATAATAAGGATATGAAAAGACCGGTAGAACCATCTATTTCATAAAGATCAGGGAAAACCCCTATAAAATAAATTCGCATTGGAGGAAGGCAAAATGAATATTTATGAAACAAAACAAATCCGTAACGTAGTAGTGCTTGGTCACGGCGGTTCGGGTAAGACAACTATGGTAGAGGCTATGGCATATGTTACTGGTGTGACAAATCGTCTGGGCAAAGTTGATGATGGAAATACAATCAGTGATTTTGATAAAGAAGAGATAAAGCGTAAATTTTCAATTGGTACATCAGTCGTTCCAGTTGAATATGAAGATATAAAAGTAAACTTTTTAGATACTCCAGGATATTTTGACTTTGTCGGAGAAGTAGAAGAAGCATTGGGAGCAGCTGATGCAGCTATTATCGTTGTAAATGGTAAGTCTGGTGTGCAGGTTGGAACAGAAAAGGCGTGGGATTTCTGTGAAAAGTATAACTTGCCTCGTATGATTTTTGTTACAAATATGGATGATGATCATGCAAGTTTCCGTCAGATCGCAGTTTCTTTGAATGAAAAGTTTGGACGTAAGATTGCACCATTCCATATTCCGATTCGTGAAAATGAAAAGTTCGTAGGCTTTGTTAATGTTGTTAAGATGAAGGGCAGAAGATTTGTTGGCAATACAAGTGAATATGAAGAGTGCGAGATTCCAGATTATTCAGAAAAGCATCTGACAATCAGCCGTGAAGCGTTGATTGAAGCAGTTGCTGAGACAAGTGAAGAATTTATGGAACGTTATTTTGAAGGAGACGAATTTACATACGAAGAGATCTCTACTGCGCTGCGTGAGCATGTAATTGATGGTCAGATTGTTCCAGTATTGATGGGTTCTGGTATTAATGCACAAGGTATGAAGATGCTTTTAATGGCAATTAAGAAATATTTCCCAGCACCTTCTCAGCGTCCAATTTATGGTAATGATACATCGAATGGTGAGATGGTTATGCTGCAGTATGACTGCACAAAGCATACTTCCGCAAAAGTATTTAAGACATTAGTTGACCCATTCATCGGTAAGTATTCAATGATTAAAGTTGTAACTGGTGTGTTAAAGGCAGGAGATGTTATTTACAATGTAAATAAAGAAAGAGAAGATAAAGCTGCAAAGATTTATTTACTCAGAGGAAAAGAAGCAATTGAAGTTTCTGAATTACACGCAGGAGATATCGGAGCGTTGACAAAGATTGAACAGCTTTCTACAGGTGATACACTTGCTGATAAAGGTGCAACTGTTTTATATCAGGCACCAGATATTTCCACTCCTTATACTTATATGAGATATAAGGCAAAGAATAAAGGGGATGAAGATAAGATTGCGACTGCACTTGGAAAATTGATGGATGAAGATTTAACTTTGAAGTCGGTAAATGATTCTGAAAATCGTCAGACATTGATTTATGGTATCGGTGATCAGCAGCTCGATGTTGTAGTAAGCAAGTTATTAAATCGTTATAAAGTAGAAATCGAACTTTCCAAGCCAAAATTTGCATTCCGTGAGACAATCCGTAAGAAAGTACTCGTACAAGGAAAGCATAAGAAACAGTCAGGTGGACATGGACAGTACGGTGATGTTCAGATTGAATTTGAGCCATCAGGTGATTTAGAGACACCATATGTATTTGCAGAACGCGTTGTTGGCGGTGCAGTTCCAAAGAACTATTTCCCAGCAGTAGAAAAGGGATTACAAGAATCTGTATTAAAAGGACCGTTAGCTGGTTATCCAGTTGTTGGTGTGAAAGCTACTTTAGTAGATGGCTCTTACCATCCAGTAGACTCTTCTGAAATGGCATTTAAGATGGCTACAATTTTGGCATTCAAGAAAGGATTTATGGATGCTTCACCAGTATTATTAGAGCCAATTGCTACACTGCAAGTAACAGTAACAAATAATTATGCTGGAGATGTTATGGGTGATTTGAATAAGCGTCGTGGACGTGTACTTGGTATGGATCATATTCCTGGCGGAAAGCAAATTATTACTGCAGATGTTCCAATGTCAGAATTATTTGGATATTCAACAGATCTTCGTTCCATGACTGGTGGAATTGGTGAATTTAAGTATGAATTTGCACGTTATGAGCAGGCACCTGGTGATATTCAGAAGAAAGAAGTAGAGGCAAGAGCTGCAAAGGCAGATGTATAAGAGTAAAATGAAACGATACGATTTATCTGTATTGTATCTTCGATACGAATGATAATATATGAAATGAGAGACATAAGAAAGTGAAGAGAATGTCTATAAAAGCATTCAACTTCACTTTCTTTTTTGTAATAATAGTGCTATAATAAGAAAAATTAATATAGCCTTTGGCGGATGTTAAAAGAATTAGAGACAAAAGAAAAAGAAGATAAAAAAACTGATTGTATCAGGGAAAGGAAAAAATATAATTAATTATATTGGGCAATTATTATGAGAGAGATAAAAACAAATAAAATATTAAAACAAATTGATTTTAGTCCAGCAGGAACAACAAAAAAAATAACAGATCGTATTGTCTCGCAAATTTCAAGAGAAAAAGATTGCTATCATCTAGTAAAAGAGCCGATAAAAAAATCAATTATATGTGAAAATAAAAATGTAATTGTAGTTGGTATGCCAGTCTATGCAGGAAGAATTCCAGAAATTTGTATTCCAAGTTTAAAAAATTTAAAAGGAGATCATACACCGGCAATTGCAGTTGTTGTGTATGGAAATCGAGAATACGAAGATGCACTGATTGAATTATGTGATTTGTTGAAAGCACAGGGATTTCTTGTTGTAGGTGCGGCAGCATTTGTTGCACAGCATAGTATTTTTCCAAATGTTGCAAAAGGACGACCAGATAGGGGTGATTATGAGAAAATAGATCTATTCGCGCAGATGTGTATGGAAAAATTGAAAAAGTTTTCTGTCGATACATATAGACCATTAACAGTAAAAGGAAATCGACCATATCGACCATCTAGTGAAGTTGAATTAAAGCCAGAAGGAAATAAGTTATGCAATTTGTGTGGGAATTGTGTATATGTTTGTCCGACTCATGCAATCAATCGAGATAATCCAAAGATAACAGATAAAAAGAAATGTATTAGCTGTACGGCATGTATCCAAGTTTGTCCGACTGGTGCAAGAAAATTCAGAGGACCTGCTTATCAGATGGTCCAAATGATGTTCAGCAAAAAATGTGCACAGAGAAAAGAACCGGAATGGTTCTTATAATCATATAGGAAAAAGGTTCTTTTTAGACGGAATTCAAGATGCCTTATCAAAAAATGACAAGAATATACTTGACAAACTGTTTTAATGTGGTGTACAATTGTTGCTATAGGCAAATGTGGTGAAGGGAAAGAGTAAGTAGTGCAAGGCTTCAGAGAGCTGTCGGTTGGTGTGAGACAGTGCCCCATATTACTGAACTGGTCTTGGAGCAGCCTGGCAGAACGGTTACTTAGTAAGTCAGGACGGTATTCCCCGTTATGGAAATATGAGTGCATATCAGTCATTGATTGGTATGAAGTAGAGTGGTACCGCGAAATTCCCCTTTCGTCTCTATCTGTGTTGAGACGAGGGGGCTTTTTTATGCGAAGGCATAAGGCAAGCGGAAATGCCCGCATTTTCATTTGCCGCTGCACGCGAACCAGTGAAGCACAGATTGTGTTTTGTCTGGATTGTATGGAAAGTGAGGATTTTTTTATGGCATCTTATGTGCACAAAGAAGTAGAAGCCAAATGGCGCAAAAATTGGGAAGAACACCCGATTAATGTAAATGACGGCAAAAAGCCAAAATATTACTGTCTGGATATGTTCCCATATCCATCTGGAAGCGGACTTCATGTTGGACACTGGAGAGGTTATGTAATCAGTGATGTATGGAGTCGTTATAAATTATTACAAGGATATTATATTATTCATCCAATGGGATGGGATGCATTTGGTCTTCCAGCAGAAAACTATGCGATCAAGAACAAAGTTCATCCAGCTGTTTCTACAGCACAAAATATTAAAAATATTAAGACACAGATTAATCAGATTGCAGCAATTTATGACTGGGATATGGAAGTAAACACAACTGATCCTGGATTTTATAAGTGGACACAGTGGATTTTTGTAAAAATGTTCAAGGCTGGTCTGGCATATGAAAAAGAAATGCCAATCAACTGGTGTCCATCTTGTAAGACTGGTCTGGCAAATGAAGAAGTTGTCAATGGACGCTGCGAGCGCTGCGGTGCAGAAGTGACAAAGAAAAATTTAAAGCAGTGGATGTTAAAGATTACTGCATATGCCGATCGTTTACTGGAAGATTTGAATAAATTAGACTGGCCAGAAAAAGTAAAAAAGATGCAGGCTGACTGGATTGGCAAGAGCAATGGCGCAGAGATTGATTTTGCGGTAGATGGAAAAGACGAAAAAATTAAAGTTTATACAACACGTCCAGATACATTATATGGAGCTACATTTATGGTACTCGCTCCAGAACATGCGATGGCAAAAAATTTGGCAACAGATGAGACAAGAGAATCAGTAGAGGAGTATATTTTCAAAACTTCTATGCGTTCTAATGTCGATCGTATGCAGGATAAAGAAAAAACAGGTGTATTTACTGGAAGTTATGCAATTAACCCATTAAATGGAGCAAAGATCCCGATTTGGTTATCAGACTATGTACTTGCTGACTACGGTACTGGTGCGATTATGTGTGTACCAGCACATGATGACCGTGACTTTGAGTTTGCAAAGAAATTTAATATTCCGATTATCCAAGTTATTTCTCCAGATGGAAAAGAGCAGGAATTGACAGAAGCCTATACAGCATCTGGTATTGTAATCAATTCTGGCGAATGGACAGGAAGAGACTCTGCAGAGTTAAAGAAGTCTGCTCCTATTGAAATTGAAGCAAGAGGAATTGGTAAGAAGACAACACAGTATAAATTGCGTGACTGGGTATTCTCCCGTCAGAGATATTGGGGTGAACCAAT
>JALFSR010000063.1 GCA_022778745.1 Clostridiales bacterium | reverse complement strand
TTTGTTGAAGTAATACAAAAACATAAGCTTGAATTAAGCTTTAAATATTTACAAATCTTGAGATTAAACAAAAATAACCTCTATATTTTCTCAGGGAACTATCTGTTTACAATTTGTTCATAAAGCTTGCGTTTACCGTATTGTTTCCTGCTGTCATTTTTCTAGCTATTATTTTTTATTGTAAAAATTGGCGTAAACTCAATCCTTTACACTCTCTTTATTTTTTATTCCAACGCTGTCTGACGATTTCATAAGCAAGTACACCCGTTGCCACTGATGCATTTAAAGAGTCAATATCCCCATTCATTGGAATTGATGCAATCATATCACATTTTTCTTTAACAAGACGGCTTACGCCTTCTCCCTCATTTCCAATAACAAGACCTATTGGACCTGTAAGATTGAGATCATACATTGTTGTTCCACCCATATCTGCACACACAAACCACATTCCCTGTTCTTTCAGTTCTTCAATTGTTGCAGACATATTGGTCACTTTTGCAACTGGAGTATGATAGACTGCTCCAGCAGATGTCTTTGCGACAGTTGCTGTCAGTCCAGCTGCCCTGCGCTTTGGAATAATTACGCCGTGTGCACCAGCAAGATTTGCAGTACGAATAATTGCGCCTAAGTTATGCGGATCTTCAATACCATCGAGTAAAATCAAAAATGGAGCTTCTCCTTTTTGTTTTGCGATTTCGAGTATGTCGGACACTTCTGCGTATTCATATACTGCTGCAAATGCAACAACACCCTGATGGCTGCGATTTTGAGCAAGCTGACTCAAACGCTCCTTTGTAACAAACTGTACCATCGTATTTTGTTTTTTTGATTCTCTTATAATAGATTTAATCGGACCATCCTGACATCCATCTAAAATAAACAAACGATCAATTGTTTTTCCAGAGCGGAATGCTTCTATTACCGCATTTCGTCCAACAATTGTTAACTCTTCATATCTCATAATAACCTCTCTTTATCCTGCGCATCTTCCAAATGCTGAATTCCCGATTTAATTAGCGCAACAAGTCTTTCATATTGTCCATTTAAATATAAATATCCAACTAATGCTTCCAGCCCCGTTGCCATTCGATATTCTGTCATAGACGCGTGTTTTGCAATGGTTACCGATTTTGCATTGCGTCCTCTCTTAAATATACGCATCTCTTCTTCTGTCAATTCATTCATTAAATGCTTAATTATCTGAGACTGCGTTGTTGCCTTTGCAAAATAACTTGTCTTTTTATTTAACTGATTCACTGATGTATTTCCATGACATACAATAACTGTGCGAAGTACCATTTCATAAACACAATCGCCTAGATAGGCAAGCACAAGCGGCGAATAGGACACCGCTTCTGCCTGTTTTAACTGAAATTGTCTCTTTATTTGTTCTATGAAATCCAGCACCGTATCTTCTTTTGAATCCATAATAATAGAATCATCCAGACACTGCTCATTTTTTATGCTCTCTTCCATACTACTCCTTGTCTTGTATCCTTTAAAATAATACCTTTTTCTAACAACTGATTACGAATTTCATCTGCTCTTGCAAAATTTTTTGCCTTTCTTGCAGCCTGACGTTCTTCAATCAATGCCTCAATATCGGAATCCAGCATTTCCTCTTCTTTTTCGGTAATAATACCAAGTACATCGCAAAGTGTTACAATCTTATCTTTTAATTGTTCTATTAATGAGTTACTGCTTATTTCATTTACACTTGTATTAGAAAGTTTTACAATCTCAAATACAGCAGAAATAGCATCTGCTGTATTAAAATCGTCTTCCATCGCTGCTTCAAATTTCTTTACTAATTCTTCTGCTTCTGCAAGCACAGCAGTTTCCTCTTCGCTTAATGTATCGACAGTTGTTGCTTGTGCCATCTGATCTAAATGCGCAACAGCTGTCAGAATACGATCTAAAGCATTTTTTGCAGCTTCCATTAAATCTGCACTGAAATTCAATGGACTACGGTAATGTGCACTTAACATAAAGAAACGAAGTACTTGTAAATCATATTTATCTGAAATCTCACGAACAGTAAAGAAATTTCCGAGAGATTTTGACATTTTCTTATTATCAATATTTAAAAATCCATTATGCATCCAATAATGAGCAAATTCTTTTCCATTTGCTGCCTCACTCTGTGCAATTTCATTTTCATGATGTGGGAAAATTAAGTCTTCTCCACCTGCATGAATATCAATTTGATCTCCCAAATATTTCTTTGACATAACGGAACACTCAATATGCCATCCTGGACGACCATCGCTCCATGGAGATTTCCAGAATGGTTCTCCTTCTTTTTTTGGCTTCCAAAGTACAAAATCTAACGGATCTTCTTTTTCATCTGCACCACTTACAAGAAGGCTTCGATTTCCAGACTGCAAATCATCCAGATTTTTATGAGATAATTTTCCATAATCACTAAAACGACGAGTACGGAAATATACCGTACCATTTTTTTCGTAAGCATAACCTTTTTCAATCAAATCAGCGATCATTGCAATCATTCCATCAATTTCTTGTGTCGCCAATGGATGTGTTGTGGCAGGCTTTACATTCAAATCATTCATATCTTTTTTGCATTCTTCGATATAACGATTTGCAATTTCCTCTGCACTTACTCCTTCTTCATTTGCCTTTTTAATAATTTTATCATCAACATCTGTAAAATTAGATACGTAATTAACATTCATTCCTTTGTACTCCATATAACGACGTACTGTATCAAATACGATCATTGGGCGTGCATTTCCAATATGAATATAATTATAAACAGTAGGTCCACATACGTACATGCGAACCTTTCCTTCTTCTAATGGAACAAATTCTTCTTTTCTTTTTGTTAATGTATTATAGATTTTCATTGTGCTATTCCTTTCTTTCTTCTTGCTGCCTTTTGGCGTGTCTTTTTTACTCTTGCTTCTCGTTCTTCTAATATATGACGAAGCTCTGCTGTCTCTTTCTTCAATTCTGTAATATCTGCAAGCACTGGGTCTGGTAAATGTACCTGATCCAAATCTTTCTGCGGCACACGGATATTATCTCTCTTTACAATACGTCCTGGTACACCAACTACCGTAGAATTTGCCGGAACTGCATTTAAAACAACTGAACCAGCCCCAATTTTACAGTTATCCCCAATTGTAAATGAACCAAGAACTTTTGCACCAGCACTAATCATGACATTATTTCCAATCGTTGGATGCCGTTTTCCTCTTTCTTTACCAGTACCACCAAGTGTCACTCCCTGATACAACGTGACATTATTTCCTAAAATCGCAGTCTCTCCAATTACTACTCCATGACCATGATCAATAAACAATCCTTTTCCAATCGTTGCACCTGGATGAATTTCAATACCAGTTGTGTGTGCCGAATGCTGAGAAATCAAACGTGCAAGAAAATAATGTTTTCTTAAATATAACTTATGCGCCAATCGATACCACAGAATTGCACGAAAACTTGGATATAAAAAAATCTCTCCAATTGTCTTAATCGCGGGGTCTCGATCTTGAATTACACGTGCTTCCTGCTTAATATAACGAATTATTTTCATTTTCATATATGCAGAATATCCTGCTTCTCCTTTCTTATTTTTCGCATATCATCTTATAATTATGACATAGACCGTCAAAAGCAATCTTATTTCCAAATGCATCTGACGGCGTTTTGCTTGCCTTATGCCTTCGCGAAAAAAAATCGCCTCTTAATAATACTATTAAGAGACGAATAAATCCGCGGTTCCACTCTAATAAAGACAGTTGTCTTCACTCTGGCACATAACGGATGCAAACCGTACTCTGCTACTCCATTCACAGAGTCAGCTCCTGGATGCACTTCATATTTGCTTCCATCAAAGCCGCTTTCAGCCAATGACGACTTTTCTCTGTCACTTTCACAAATATTACTCTTCCATTCAAAGCCTTTCTACTGCATTTAGTTTATGCAAAACAAATGAATTTGTCAAGTCCTTTTTATACAATGAATACGGTAAACGCAAGCTTTATGAACAAATTGTAAACAGATAGTTCCCTGAGAAAATATAGAGGTTATTTTTGTTTAATCTCAAGATTTGTAAATATTTAAAGCTTAATTCAAGCTTATGTTTTTGTATTACTTCAACA
>JALFSR010000061.1 GCA_022778745.1 Clostridiales bacterium | reverse complement strand
AATATCGATATGGTAGGGATGGAATTAGCCCGAACCTAACGCTTGTGGACACTGTGTAAGACGTATGGTTGCCGTATATGGCAGCCTACGCAGTAGTGGTTGAAGCAAGAAGCTCGGTAACTTGTTGCCGAGTAGTTCACTATCCATATTTACTAGAATTTTACATATAATTTAGTTTTTCATGATAGCTTGCAATATATATTTTTCTTTATAATAAGTTCGAAATTGAAATTACCTGAAAAGGAAGAAATTAAGAGGAACTATTATGAGAACAAAGAAAAAAGTATTAATTGCGTTTATGGCGATGATGGTCACAACAGCTGCGGCTGTTCCTGTTTTTGCGGCAGCACCGCCGGACGGAAAAACAGATGCATCTTCTACTCTAGCGGCAGCGAATGGAGTATGGGAAGTGTGGAAACAGCAGTGGGAAGAAAAAAAAGATGACTGGACGATTGTTTCGTTAACTCCTGGAAGCGATGAAACAAAGATGAACTTTAGTTGGTACTCAAAAACTTCAGAGGCAGTATTAAAAATTAGTACAAATAAAGATATGTCAAATTCATCAGAACAGTATATTCAAGGAATTGTTGGTCCAACAAAGACAGAAAATGGAGAGAATATTCCATATTATGTTTGTCAAGCAACTGTGGAGCAATTAACACCTGGGACATATTATTATCAGGTAGATGATAGAGAGCCGGAATCATTTACAGTAAAAGATACTCAGTCTTCATTTCAGTTTATTTTTGTTGGAGATCCACAAATTGGTTCTTCCAATGAGCTAAAAGGCAGTGATACAGCAGAGTTTTATGCAGCACAGTCCGATGCTGTCAGAAATGATGCATTTAATTGGAATAATACATTGAATAAGGCATTGGAAAAGGCACCGAATGCAAGTTTTATTGTGTCAGCTGGAGATCAGATTCAAACAACAAAGAAAAAAGCACCAAATAAAGATGTGACAAACAGTGAAATTGAATATACAGGTTATTTAATGCCAGATGCTTTGGCTTCACTTCCAGTAGCAACAACTGTTGGAAATCATGATGCAGATAATCCAAATTACCGATATCATTTCAATGTTCCAAATAAAAGTGAGTTAGGATCAAATGGAATTGTAGGCGGGGATTACTATTATACATATGGAGATGCATTGTTTCTTATGTTAAATACACAAGACACAAATGCAGCGGAGCATAAACAATTTATAGAAGAGGCAATTGCAGCGAATCCAGATAAAAAATGGAGAATTGTAACATTGCACCAAGATATTTATGGATCAGCAGAACACTCAAATGAACCAGAAATCACAAATCTTCGTTATACATTAGTACCATATTTTGAACAGTATGATATTGATGTTGTGCTGACGGGACATGATCATGCATATTCTAGATCTGAGATTTTGCAAGGTGGTAAAAAGACGGTAGAATATACAGATGATCAGTTTAATGAACAGTTAGAAAAAGATATAAATGCAGGAGAAAATCCAGAAAGTCGTTATATTGCAGTAGGAAACATTCAAGATGATACGACTGATCCAGATGAGCAGGAATATTTAAACTATTTAAAAGCAGTGATGGATGAGGATGCAGTGGAACAGGTAAATAGAGATGGTCAGGCAGTTGTAAATCCAGAAGGAATTTTATATATGACAGCAAACTCATCTTCAGGAAGTAAATATTATGATTTAGTTCCGAGAATGCAAAGTTATATTGCTGCAAGATGGCAAGAAGATGTTCCGACATATTCAATTGTAAATATGACCGAAGAAAGCTTTACAATCGATACATACCGTACTGATACGAATGAGAAAATTGATGATAGTTTTACTATATTAAAAACAAATAAGATGGAAGAAAAACCAGAAGTTTCATATTGTACCCATATACAAAATGAAGGATGGCAGCCATATGTCCAAAATGGAGAGACAAGTGGAAAAGCAGAACAAAATCTTCGCGTAGAAGCAATAAAAATAAAATTGGATGGAATAAATCTGGATGGAACAATTGAATATCGTACACATGTACAAAATGAAGGATGGCAGTCATATGTAACTTCCGATTCTGTCAGTGGTACAACAGGAAAAAATCTTCGTGTGGAAGCTGTTCAAATGCAACTGACTGGAGAAGTAGCACAAAAATATGATATTTATTATCGTACTTATATAGAAGGATTTGGATGGATGGATTGGGCCTCCAATGGATCTGTATCTGGAAGTATCGGACTTTCTAAACGTGTGACAGGATTACAGGTACAGCTGATAGAGAAGGGACAGCAGGCACCAGGAGAAATAGCTCGTCCATCAATTGCTGCACCAAAATTATATTATCGTGCACACATTCAAAATATTGGATGGTCCGATTGGAATAACGGTGGAATTATTGGAACAACAGGAAGAAGTCTTCGTCTGGAAGCATTTTGTGCAAAAATAGATTCTGCTTTCCATGGAAATATTGAATATTCAGCTCATGTACAAAATAAAGGATGGCAGACAGTAAAAAAGAACGGAGAACTGGCAGGAACAACAGGAGCAAATCTTCGTCTGGAGGCAATCCGTATGAATCTGACAGAAGAACTTGCTAAGTATTACAATATTTCATATCGTGTTCATGTACAAAATAAAGGATGGACAAGTTGGAAAACAAATGGAGAGTTAGCAGGAACAGTCGGAGAGGCATTGCGATTAGAAGCAGCAGACGTGCGATTAGAGAAAAAATAATAAGATTATATAAAGCTACAGGCATAGGGAAAGCCACTATGCCTGTGTGGAAATAAAATGAGGGATCAATTTATGAAAGAACAGTCAAATCGTAAAGAGATTCTAAGAAGAGGATGCATTCTGATTGGATGCATCATTTTCTTTTTGTTTCTCTATAATTACAATAAAATTGAAAAAATAGAATTATTGGCAACAGAAAATAGAAGCTTTGAAAGAGCTATTGTAACAGAGATTGTAAAAGATAATATACAAGAAAGTGGAATCCGAACTGGTAGTCAAATCGTAAAATTAAAGCTGATGACAGGAGTAAGAAAAGGACAAATAATTGAGGCGAATAGTTCATCAAGCTATCTATTTGGAACAGTATGCAGACAAGGAACAAAAGTAATTGCTTTAGTGAGTACGGCAGAAAATAACATTGCAACATCTGTTTATAGTTACGACCGCACTTTTCTGCTAGGTGGAATTGTTGCAGTATTTTTGCTTACCATTTGGTTATTAGGCGGAAAGAAAGGTTTTCTTGCAGTCATAGCATTACTAGTTACATTTATTTGTATTATTTACGTATTTTTACCAATGATTTATCGTGGTGTATCTCCATGTCTTGCTGCTGTTATTGTTGCGATTATAACGACAATAGTAACAATGTATTTTATTGGAGGAGCAACAAGAAAAACAATTTCAGCGATTATTGGAACAATAGTTGGCGTTGCGATAGCAGGAATATTTGCATATTGCTGCGGAAAACTTACGCAGATATCAGGATATAATGTTTCTGATATTGAAAATTTAATTTATATACAAGAAAAGACAAATATAAAAATAGGAGAATTACTGTTTGCGGGTATTTTGATTTCTGCATTAGGTGCAGTAATGGATGTAGCAATGTCCATTTCCTCTACTATTCAAGAAATTCATGATAAAAATCAGGATCTGAACAGAAAAGAGTTGTTTTTGTCAGGAATTCATGTTGGGCGAGATATTATGGGGACAATGTCAAATACATTAATATTGGCATTTACTGGAGGTTCGATCAATACACTTGTCTTTGTGTATAGTTATAATTATTCTATCTTGCAGTTAATGAACAGCTATGATATTGGTATTGAACTGATACAGGGAATTTCCGCAAGTATGGGTGTGATTCTTACTGTGCCAATTGTTTCTTTTATTAGTGCGTCGATGCTTAAAACAAAAAATTAATTAAATTAGAAAAATATCTGATTCAAATCTGTTAAACATGAAACAGAGAAATTGCCTGTTATACAAAAAAAGAATGTTAATAAAATATCTATGCTTGATTTTTCCTTTCATATGTATTATGATAAAAAAGAAAGGAAATGGAAACACTTACACTATACAATTTGCAGATTTATAACGCTTGGGGTGGCAAATAAAATTGTAAATTGTGATGAATTTCATTTTCGTTTTAATTAAAATAAATTGCAAAATATGCAAGATGGAGGTATTTTTATGGGTGAAGTAAGAGGCAATGTAATTGTAGGACAGTCAGGAGGACCAACCGCAGTTATCAATTCCAGTTTAGTAGGAGTTTTTAAGACAGCAAAAGACAGGGGTGCAAAGAAAGTTTATGGAATGCTGCATGGAATTCAGGGATTGCTAGAAGAAAAAGTAGTAGATCTGGCAGATCATATTAAAAATGATCTTGACATTGAATTATTAAAGCGTACACCATCCTCTTATTTGGGATCTTGTCGTTACAAACTTCCAGAAATTCATGAAGATCAGCAAATCTATAAAAAGATTTTTGAGATTCTGGATAAGTTAGAAATCGAATATTTCTTTTATATCGGCGGTAATGACTCAATGGATACAATTAAAAAATTATCGGATTATTCAATTTTAAACGGAAGCAAAATCCGTTTTATGGGTGTGCCAAAGACAATTGATAACGATTTAGCTGCAACGGATCATACACCTGGTTATGGAAGTGCTGCAAAATATATTGGTGCGATTACAAAGGAAGTAATCCGTGATGGTTTAGTTTATGGTCAGCAAAGTGTTACACTGTTAGAGATTATGGGAAGAAATGCTGGATGGCTGACTGGTGCAGCTGTCCTTGCAAAATGTGAAGATTGCGAAGGTCCAGATATGATTTTCTTACCAGAAATCGTATTTGATGTTGATGATTTTATGCGTAAGGTTGCAGAACTGCATCAGAAAAAGAAATCGGTTGTTGTGGCAATTTCAGAAGGTGTGAAAGTTGCAGATGGACGTTATGTCTGTGAATTAACTGATAATATTGACTATGTGGATGCATTCATAAGCAGCTGACAGGAACTGCTCGCTATTTAGCACAGAAGATTTCTAGAGAAGTGCCAGGATGCAAGACAAGAGCAATTGAGTTTAATTCATTACAGCGTTGTGCATCCCATATTGTTTCTCGTGTAGATATTACAGAGGCGTTCCAGGTAGGTGGAGCCGCAGTAAAAGCTGCATTTGAAGGAGAGACAGGCAAGATGATTATATTAAAGCGTGTGTCTGATGATCCATATATTTGTATTACTGATATTTATGATGTACATAAAGTTGCAAATGTTGAGAAAAAAGTGCCAAGAGAATGGATTAATGAATCAGGTGATTATGTGACACCAGAATTTGTCAATTATATTAAGCCATTAATTCAGGCAGAATTGACACCAATTATGGTAGATGGACTTCCAAGACATTTGTACTATACAGAAAAAATGTAAGAGAAGATAATTACATCAAGTAAAATTGTAGAGAGATAGCTGCCGTGGCAGTAAACTTATAGAAAGAAAAGTGTTTCTTTTGCGAGAGGGAATTCTTGTGAAGGAAACACTTTTTATTTTTTAATAGGATGTATAAAAAAATAATTGACAAAAAAACAAATTTGTTTTATACTAAATACAAACAATACTACACCCCTGTGGGGTATAAGGAGGCGTATCATGAGACAAACATTTGATGTCACAGGAATGACTTGCAGTGCTTGCAGTGCTCATGTAGAAAAAACAGTCAAAAAGCTGGATGGAGTAAAAGAAGTAAATGTAAATTTACTTCAGAATTCGATGTCAGTGCAATATGATGAGAATAAATTAAATGATGACACGATTATACAGGCAGTTGTTGGTAGTGGGTATGGAGCATCGCAAAAGCATCAAGCAAAAAAAGCGGAGACTAATGAGTCAGTCATTCAGCAGCAGATGAGTTCGATGAGAAAACGGTTGATTGTTTCATTTTTCTTTTTAATTCCATTGTTTTATATTTCAATGGGACATATGATGGGAGCACCATTACCTTCTATTTTATTAGGACATGAAAATATGATGGTGTTTGCTTTAACGCAGCTGTTTTTAACGCTACCTATTATGTATATTAATCGAAAATATTATCAAGTCGGATTCAAGACATTAGTTCATGGAGCACCGAATATGGACTCTTTGATTGCGATTGGTTCTGCGGCAGCGGCAATTTACAGTATTTATTCAATCTTTTGTATGGGATATGAAATGGGGCATGGACATATGGAAGCTGCTCACGCATATGCGATGGACTTGTATTTTGAGTCTGCGGGTATGATCTTGACATTGATTACACTTGGAAAGTTTTTAGAAGCTCGTTCAAAAGGAAAAACTTCAGATGCAATTACAAAGCTGATGAATTTAGCACCAAAAACGGCAATTGTATTAAAAAATGGAACAGAACAAGAAATTCCAATTGAACAAGTGGTGATAGGTGATATTATTGTTGTTCGTCCAGGACAGAGTATTCCAGTTGATGGTGTTGTGACAGAAGGAAGTTCTTCCGTTGATGAAGCAGCAATTACAGGAGAAAGTGTTCCAGTTGAGAAGACAAAAGGAGATCACGTCATCAGTGCCACAATCAATAAATCAGGATTCTTCAAAATGCGTGCGACAAGAGTTGGTGATGATACGACATTGGCACAAATTGTACGTTTGGTAGAAGAAGCTGGAAGTTCAAAAGCACCAATTGCAAAATTAGCAGATAAAGTAAGCGGAATATTTGTTCCAGTTGTTATTACAATCGCTGTATTGGCAGCAGTTGTATGGTTAATCGCAGGATATTCGTTTTCATTTGCATTATCCATTGGAATTGCAGTGCTTGTTATTTCATGCCCATGTGCGCTTGGACTTGCGACTCCGACCGCAATTATGGTTGGAACAGGAAAGGGTGCAGAATATGGAATTTTAATTAAATCAGCAGAAAGCTTAGAAATTGCTCATGAAGTTCAAACTGTTGTATTAGACAAAACAGGAACAGTGACAGAAGGCAAGCCTGTTTTGACAGATTTTATTGCAGCAGAGGGGATAAAATCAGCTTGGCTCTTACAGGCAGCCGCTTCATTGGAACATGCATCGGAACATCCACTGGCAGATGCGATTATAGAGTATGCAAAACAAAGCAATTGTTCATTATTAGAAGTGGAACAGTTTGCATCAATGACAGGACGTGGAATTCAAGGAATTATAAATGGACATTTTATCTATGCAGGAAATGCAAAAATGATGGAAGAGATGCATATTTCTCTGAAACAAATGAAAAAAGAAGCAGAGAGGCTGTCAGAAGAAGGAAAGACGGTATTGTTTTTTGCAGAAGAAAAGCATCTTCTTGGAATAATTGCAGTAGCAGATAAAGTGAAAACTTCCAGTCGTCAGGCAATTCAAGAGATGAAGCGGATGGGGTTGGAAGTAGTTATGCTTACGGGAGATAATAAAAAGACTGCATATGCCATTCAAAAACAAGTAGAAATTGATCATGTGGTTGCGGAGGTAATGCCACAAGAAAAAGAAGGAGAAATTCGAAAGCTTCAGCAGCAAGGCAAAAAAGTTGCAATGGTGGGAGATGGAATTAATGATGCACCAGCACTTGTTCGTGCAGATGTAGGAATTGCAATTGGTGCAGGAACAGATGTTGCAATTGATGCAGCGGATATTGTGTTAATGAAAAGTGATTTGCTTGACTGTGTCTCTGCAATTCAATTAAGTAAAGCAGTGATCCGAAATATTAAACAAAATTTATTTTGGGCATTTTTCTATAATACGATTGGGATTCCTGTAGCGGCTGGTGTGCTCTATCTTCCATTTGCATTGAAATTAAATCCAATGCTTGGTGCAGCTGCGATGAGCTTCAGCTCTGTATTTGTAGTAAGTAATGCACTGCGATTAAAAAGATTCAAACCAAAATTCCATTCAACATTAGAACAGGAGCAACAACTTATAGCAGAGGCAAGTCCATTGACAGAATATTCAGCAGAAGCTGATTCTGATAATAAAGAAGAAAAGGAGAATCAAGTAATGAAAAAAACAATGAAAATTGAAGGAATGATGTGTCCACATTGTGTAGCAAGAGTGACGAATGTATTAAACAAAATGGAAGGAGTAAGCGCACAAGTAAGTCTTGATGATAAAGCCGCTTATATAACTGCAGAAGAAGGCGTAACAGATGAGATGCTGAGAAAGATGGTGACAGATGTAGGATATACCGTTATTTCTGTAGAATAAAGACAGAGACGAAATACAAGAGTAAGAGAGGAATATTTATGCAGGCAGATAAGACAAAAATTAATCGATTGCTGAAAACGGCACGAGGACAAATAGATGGAATTTTAAAAATGATTGAAGAAGATCGCTACTGTGTGGATATTTCTAATCAATTAATGGCAACACAGGCGATTTTAAAACGTGCAAATCAGGAAATTATTCGTGCTCATATGAAATGTTGCGTAAAAGATGCGATAGAGCAAGGAAAAGGAGACGAAAAAATTGAAGAACTGATTGGATTAATTGATAAGATTACAAAATAGAAAAAACAGTATATTTATCGGTGAAAATTCGATAAATATACTGTTTTTTTGTTAAGATTTTCTTATAGCTTAGAACTCATAGCAGTATCAAGATATTTTAAGCTATTTTTTCTGTGTTCTTAAAAATTTAATTGCAGAAATACCTGCTCTTGCACCTTCACCGACAGCAGTAGATACTTGAAGTACTCCGCCGATACAGTCGCCAGCGGCAAAGACACCTGGAAGTGCGGTTGCCATCGAATCATCTACGACAATTTTGTCGTTTTCAAGGAAAAGACCCAATTTTTTTGCAAGATCACTTCCTTTTGCTGTGCCAAGGGCAACGAACAGACCAGAAACTGGAAGCGTTGTGTCATCTTCAAATACAATTTCTTCAAGAGAAGATGTTCCATTTAGCTGACGGATTGGAGTCTGAATAATGTCGATGGATTTAGGAAAATCAACTTGTGGCTCCAGACCATTTGTGACAAGTGTAACATGACCTGCCAGAGGAAGAAGCTCTTGGGCTTCATGCAGTGCATATTCGCCATTGCCGAGTACAGCTACATGTTTGCCGCGATAAAAAAATGCATCGCAGACAGCACAGTAGCTTACACCTTTGCCTTCTAATTCGGATAAATTTGGAATTTTCACCTTATTTTTTGCAGCTCCAGTAGCAAGGATTACTGTCTTGCAATGGATTGTCTGTGCATTTGTTATAATTACAAAGTTACCCTCCCATGATATAGACACAACCTGTTCTTCAATAAATTCTCCGCCTAATTGAATGACTTGGTTACGTCCACGTTCCAGCAAAGCTTCTCCAGAAATCGGTGCTTCCAGACCAAAATAATTTTCAATTTTTTCTGCCATTTTTAAAGAACTATTGTCTATTCCAATTACAGCAATAGAAAAACCAGCACGTAAAATATAAAGTGCTGCAGATAAACCAGCAGGACCTGCACCAATAATTACTGCATCTTTCATGATAGGAAGCCTCCTTGAGTTTATGCTTGAATCATTGATTCAATTGATGCTTTTGGAACAACACCAACGGACTGATTTACTACTTTTCCGTTTTTTAATACAATAAGAGTTGGAATACTCATAATAGAAAACTGTTCTGCCAACTCCGGCTGTTCATCAACGTTCACTTTACAAACCTTTATAGTTGGATTTTCTTCTGCGATTTGATCAACGGTAGGAGAAAGCATTCGGCATGGACCACACCATACTGCCCAGAAATCAACTAAAACGGTCTGAGAAGTAGAAACGGCCTCCTGCTGAAAATTTTCTTTTGTTAATGTTATAACTGCCATAATAATCACTCCTTTATTTTTTTATGCAAAGGCGTAATGTAAATACAAATGAATGGTATTTTGCCTTCGCATGCAAACAAGCGAAATTCGGCTTGCTTGTTGAAGAAAAGGCTCACAACACAGTAGCATTGTAAGCCTATAACTAACTATTTTTTATTATAATGGAAAAATTCTTATTTGTAAAGCGTTTTCCCTATGTATTTACTGGAAAAAAAGATCATTTACTGTCGAATTTCTCGTACGCTCTTACTGATTGTGTGGTTAATTGGTTCCCATTTTACTGGTTGTACCAATGCGGCGATTGCAATTGGAATGTAAGTAAATGTGAAAATCGGGAAAGTAAAGATATATAAAATCTTTTTCCACATTGGACAGTAAATCTTCTTCCATTGAGTAATTGTCGTAATAATGCCAAAGAATAATAAAGAAAGATAAATACCGTATAAGTTTTCTCCGACATGAAGAAGTGCTGCTTCTGCAATATATGTTTTTCCACTATAAATGCCAAAAAGAGTAAAAATAGTATTAATTGCAATAGTAGCAAGTGTGAGCAATGTAGCAGGTGCAATTGTCATTAACATATCGTAGCAAGGAAAATTATGTTCTTTTACACATTTCTTTACTAATTGTCCGCCATAATTTGCAACAACCTGATAAAATCCTTTTGCCCAACGCATTCTCTGCTTCCAGGAAGTATGGAAAGAAACAGGCTGTTCATCATACAATACTGCATGTTCGCAGTAACCAATTTTTTCATCATGCAGCACACTGTCCATAGAAAACTCGATATCTTCAGTAAGCAGATGATGCTTCCAACCGTTGTTCTTTTTAATAATTTCACTCGAAACAAGGAAACCTGTTCCAGAAATCGTACAGCTTAAATTGCAGCGCATTCTGGCACCATTTAAATACTGGGATTCACGTAAAAACCAAAGTGCATATCCAGCGGAAATCCAATTGGAACCATAATTTTTTGAGTTACGATAACTTGTTAAAATACGGTAGCCTTGGTCAAATGTACGATTCATTTCAGATACGTAATTGTTCTCCAATACGTTATCTGCATCAAATACCATATAACCTTCATATGCGTCAATTCCAACAGACTCTTCAATCTTGGAAAATGCATAATCAAGGGCATAGCCTTTTCCGACAAGCTGACGGTTAAAACGTTCATAAACAGTAGCTCCGTAGCTTCTTGCAATTTCAGCAGTATTATCGGTACAGTTATCTGCAACAACAAAAACATCTAATAATTCTTTTGGATACTTTTGGTCGTTAATACTTTGGAGTAATTCTCCAATTACTGCACTTTCATTTCGAGCTGAAATTAAGACTGCAAATTTGTGCATCTTTTTTGGTGTGTGTTCCAGACTGTGATTTTTCTTAAAAAAGCAAATAAATACATAAACAATCTGATACGAATAACACAAGAAGAAAAGAAGCAAAATAATTAAGTTGAAACTTTTAATAAATGTGAGCATACAATCTCTCTCCTTCATCTGCGGAACACTACGTTCCTCCCTTTCTAGTATAAACAGTATATAGTATACTATTGAGAATGTGTTTTTTTTGTGTCTTCGGCTTTAAGATTTTCTGAATATAATCTGAAGATTTTTATAAAAAAATTCAGAGTAAAAGAAGTGAAAGAAAGGAGAGAAGGTGCTTTTTTCAAATTTTTAAAAAGAAAAAAAATCATATTTATGTAAAATGCACAAATAAAGTAGGTAAAAACTGTGAAAAAATACAGCTAAAAAAATAAATTTATAATTATTGAAAAAAAAATTATTGATATTGAAAAAAAGCTATTGACAGATTAGAAAATATCGGACATAATAATTAGAGCTCATGCATAAAATAAGGAGAGTTATCGAAGAGGTCATAACGAGCTGCACTCGAAATGCAGTTGTCCACTCTGGGCACATGGGTTCGAATCCCATACTCTCCGTTTTGAAGTCCAGTTCTGATAATAGAGCTGGATTTTTTTATTGTATATAAAATGTACATGATGTATAAAATGAAGTATTGTCATTGACAAAACCTATCAATAAAGTGTAGAATAAAAAGAAATGTATAAAAAGGAATATTATGATGTTTTAACCCATGATACCTAGGGATTGCTTTGTATTATGTGCTTTTGCATTTTAAAAACATTCAAAATTCATTTTAATCGGGCTGGTATCATCATGTAATTTTATAATAATTCCGGGAAGGGAAGTATTTTATGAAGATTAGAGATATTTTGGCACAAGATAAAGTAACCTTGTCATTTGAGGTATTCCCTCCTAAGACGAGTGACAATTATCAATCAGTGGAAGAGGCTACAACAAAAATTGCACAATTAAAGCCAGATTTTATGAGTGTAACATATGGAGCAGGAGGAGGAACAAGTGAATTTACCGTGGATATTGCTTCAAACCTTTATCATAATTATGGAGTAAATTCATTAGCTCATTTAACTTGTGTATCTTCTACAAAAGATTATGTCCATCGTGTTGTTTCACGATTAAAAGAAGAAAATTTGGAAAATATACTGGCACTTAGAGGTGATTTGCCAAAAGATCGTACGATTTTAGAACATGCAGAATATAAATATGCATCAGAGTTAATTTACGACTTAAAGCAGCTTGGAGATTTTTGTATTGGAGGTGCTTGTTATCCAGAAGGACATACAGAATCAAATAATAAGGAAGAGGATATTAAGTATTTAAAAGAAAAAGTCGATGCTGGCTGTGAGTTTTTAACGACGCAAATGTTTTTTGACAATAATATTTTTTATAATTTTTTATATCGTATTCGAGAAAAGGGAATTACTGTTCCAGTGATTGCAGGAATTATGCCTGTGACAAATGGAAAGCAGATGAAGCGAATCTGTGAATTGTCAGGAACGTATCTTCCAACTCGCTTTAAAGCGATTGTTGATAAATTTGGTGATGTGCCGAATGCGATGAGACAGGCTGGAATCGCTTATGCAACAGATCAGATCATTGATTTAGTTGCTAATGGAGTTCGTCATATTCATGTATATTCGATGAATAAGCCAGAAGTGGCAGCGGGAATTCAGGCAAATCTTTCGGAAATTATAAAATAAGGATAATACATATGATTTTAGTAGATAGAAAAGAAGTGTTGCGTTATCTTGGATATGGAAAAAAGAAAGCAGATGCACAAATCATGCAGTCGATTGAAGATGCAATTGAAAAATTGCAGCGGGTTGTTCAGCCAAGATGGCTGTATGAGGTGTTTCCGCTGACGTTGCATTTGGATGGAACGATTGATTTTCA
Source organism: Clostridiales bacterium (assembly GCA_022778745.1). Classification (GTDB taxonomy): domain Bacteria; phylum Bacillota; class Clostridia; order Lachnospirales; family Lachnospiraceae; genus Fimimorpha. The sequence continues at coordinate 47,135 of JALFSR010000061.1, read as the reverse complement.
TTGTTTTCAGGCAGTTTCTAAAAACTTATCTAAAAATTTGACGGGCTGTGAGCAAGTTGTTATTTTTGCAGCTACACTTGGCATACAAGTTGATTTGTTAGTGGAACGATATGTAAAACTGCAGATTAGTCAAGGAGTCATTATGCAGGCAGTGGCAGCGGCGATGATTGAACAAGTTTGTGATACATGTCAAGAAACAATTCGCCAGCAGATGGAACAGCAAGGATGGTATTTGCGTCCAAGATTCAGTCCAGGATATGGAGATTTTGCATTGGAGCATCAAAGAGATGTCATTTCAGTGCTGCAATGTCCAAAAAAAATTGGCCTGACATTGACAGACAGTTTGCTGATGGCGCCGACAAAATCGGTTACGGCAGTGATTGGATTAAGCAGAACAAAACAGCCGTGTCACAGACATGGATGTGAAGTATGTGAAAAGACTGACTGTGCATTTCGCAGATAAACGTGAGAAGGGAGATTTTCATGACAATACGAGAAAAGCTTGGAAAAGAATTGATATTTTTTGATGGAGGAACGGGTACGATTCTGCAGGAGCAGGGGCTAAAGGCAGGGGAATTGCCAGAAGTCTGGAACATCGAACATCGTGATAAGATTGTAACATTACATAAAAATTATTTGACAGCAGGAGCAGATATTTTAAAGACAAATACATTTGGTGCGAACCGTTTAAAGTTTCCAGAAGGCGGAGCTTATTGTTTAAAAGAAATTGTAACAGTAGCAATTGATAATGCAAAGAAGGCAGTAGAGGAAATAGGAGGAAAGCAGCGTTATATTGCACTTGATATTGGGCCAACTGGAAAGCTGTTAAAGCCGATGGGAGATTTAGATTTTGAAGATGCGTGTACAATCTTTAAAGAAGTAATTCAAATTGGTGTTGCTTGTGGCGTTGACTTGATTTTAATTGAGACGATGAGTGACAGTTATGAGGCGAAGGCAGCGGTGCTTGCAGCAAAAGAAAGCTGTGATTTGCCAGTATTTGTAACGACAATTTATGGAGAGAATGGAAAACTTTTGACAGGGGGGAATACGGAATCAACGGTAGCTCTTTTGGAAGGACTTGGCGTAGATGCGCTTGGTATTAATTGTGGATTAGGTCCTGTGCAGATGAAGGGAATTTGTGAACAGTTATTAAAATATGCTTCGATTCCTGTTATTGTAAATCCAAATGCTGGTCTTCCTCGAAGTGAAAATGGAAAAACGGTGTTTGATGTTACACCGAAACAGTTTACAGATACGATGGAAGAAATTGCAAATATGGGAGCATGGCTGCTTGGAGGTTGTTGTGGAACGACACCAAGCCATATTCGTGCGTTAGTTGACCGATGTCATACAATTTCTCCGCTTCCGATTGAAAAGAAGGACCGCACAGTTGTATCTTCGTATTCACAGGCAGTTGTGATCGGAAAAAAACCAGTAATCATTGGAGAGAGAATTAATCCAACAGGAAAATCAAAATTTAAGCAGGCACTTCGTGACCATAATTTGGAATATATTTTAAATGAAGGATTAACACAACAGGAAAAAGGTGCTCATATTTTGGATGTTAATGTAGGACTTCCTGAGATTGATGAAGTTGCTATGATGGAAGAGGTCGTAAAAGAACTGCAAAGTATTCTTGATCTCCCACTTCAGATTGATACTTCTAATTTTGAAGCAATGGAACGTGCGATGCGTATTTATAATGGAAAGCCAATGATTAATTCTGTGAATGGAAAAAAAGAAGTAATGGATGCAGTTTTTCCTCTTGTGAAAAAATATGGCGGTGTTGTTGTTGGTCTTGCTTTGGATGAAAATGGTATTCCAGATACGGTTGAGGGGCGCGTCGCAGTTGCAGAAAAAATTTATCAGACGGCTCAAAGTTATGGAATTGAGAAAAAAGATATTGTCATTGATGCATTAGCAATGACAATCAGTTCCGACAGCAGTTCCGCACTTGTCACATTGGAGACATTACGCAGAATTCGGGATGATTATAATGGAAAGACTATTTTAGGTATATCAAATATTTCATTTGGTCTTCCGCAAAGAGAAATTGTAAATTCTAATTTTTACACAATGGCAATGCAAAATGGTCTGAGCTGCGGAATTATTAATCCAAATTCGGATGCGATGATGCGTTCTTATTATGCATTTAAAGCATTATCAAATCTCGATGCACAATGTTCAGATTATATTGCCCATTATGCAAATCAGGCATCTGTCTCTGCGCCAGTTTCCGCAAAGACTGATATGATATTGGCACAGTCAATTGAAAAAGGATTGAAAGAACGGGCAGGAGAATTAACAGCACAATTGATCCAAAACAAAGAAGCGTTGGATATTATTAATGAAGAATTGATTCCAGCGTTAGACCGTGTCGGAAAAGGATTCGAAAAGGGAACTGTTTTCTTACCGCAGCTTTTAATGAGTGCAGAAGCGGCAAAGACAGCATTCGAAGTAATTAAAAAACAGTTTGCAAAGTCAGGACAAGTACAGGAGAAAAAAGGAAAAATTATTCTTGCGACAGTAAAAGGGGATATTCACGATATCGGCAAAAATATTGTAAAAGTATTGTTGGAAAACTATAGTTATGACGTCATTGATCTTGGAAAAGACGTGCCTGCAGAAGTCATTGTAGAGACAGCATTAAAGGAAAAAGTTCGATTAGTTGGGCTAAGTGCATTGATGACTACAACTGTTGTGAATATGAAAGAGACGATTCAATTGATTAGAAAAAGAAAACCAGATACAAAAGTTGTCGTTGGAGGAGCAGTTTTAACTCCAGAATATGCGAAGTCAATCGGTGCAGACTGTTATGCAAAAGATGCAATGGCAACTGTACATTATGCACAAGAAATTTTAGTATAATAATAAAAACCACAGAGTCAGCGATTATTGCGAATGAATTGCGGAAACTGTGGTTTTTCTTTACCCATAAATCATAACGAAGTACTTTTATTTTGTTTATTTATGAAAAATTGGAGTCAATTTGTGAATAAAGATAATGAAGTGCTTCTTTGATTCCTCCGATTTCATCAATAATTCCCTCCGCTACTGCCTGTTCTCCGACAAGAATGGAGCCAACATCTCTTGTCAATGTAGCTGTATCAGTCATTAATTCCAATACTCGTTTTTCAGATATTTTGCAATGCCTTGTGATAAATCCGACAATACGGTCTTGGATTCGCTTAAAATAATCATAACTTTGACGTACTCCGATAATTGTACCGTTCATGCGGACAGGATGAATCATCATTGTGGCAGTCGGTACGATAAAAGAATGATTTGTACTTACTGCGAGAGGGACGCCAATTGAGTGGCTTCCACCAAGTACAAGAGAAACGGTTGGAATGCTTAAAGAAGCGATCATCTCTGCAATAGCAAGTCCCGCCTCCACATCTCCTCCAACAGTGTTGATAAGTATAAGTAAACCCTGAATATGATTATTGTCTTCGATAGCGGCAAGCTGAGGAAGAACATGTTCATATTTTGTAGATTTTAAGTTGTTAGCAAGGCATTCATGCCCCTCTACTTCACCAATAATACTTAATAAATGAATTGTATAATGATTTGGATTGTCTTCTAATATACATTGTCCTTCTTCGCGAATCTGATCTGCACGTTTTGTTTGTTTATGCCCTTCCGAAGAAGGAGAAGAGGGTGCACTGTCTAAAATAGATTGCTGCTGCACTAAATCAGATGGAATGGAATGGTTGTTTGTCATAATCAAATAGTCCTTTCTTAAATTTATTGTGCAAGTTTTAAAATTATATATTTTTAGGATACCAAAATCATGAACTGTGTAACAATTCATAGGTATCTTGTTGAAGGAAAAATATCATTTGTTTTAACTCTATTTTCATACAGATGTAAGAATATGACCTTCTGACTCTAGTATTTCAAAGTTTAAGGAATTTATGTAGAAAAAATGAAAAGAAGCACTTGACAATTAAGAACACATGTTCTAAAATGGGAATATAATAATATTCTTGCTTCACAATGGTGAAAGAATATGCTATAATGACCGTTGTTATATTAAGTAATTGCACAGAAAAGGAGGAGAAGAAAGAAATGGCAGTGTCAAAAAAGACGGCAAACCATACTGTATTACATACAAAAAAACAAAACAATCAAAAAAAGACTTCTCAGACTACTTCTCGCACTGCATCTCGTGCAAAGACTTCTCAGACTAAGAAAAAAGCAGCTTCTCATAAACAAACTGTTAAGGAGAATAGCAGCTTTCCTTTGAAAAGAGAAATTACAGTTATCGTTACATTTGCAGTTAGTGTATTGATTCTAATTAGTTGTTTTTCAAATGAATCATCATCGATCTGGTGGCTGCATAAACTGATATTTTCTATATTTGGAAATGTTGGATATATCGTTTCTCCACTTCTATTTTTGACAGTCTGTTTTGTTTTATCAAATCAAGGCGATCGAAGGCTTCGCCAAAAGCTATTTGGAGGTTTTCTTTGTCTGATCGCACTTTTAGGAATATTTCAGCTGATTTTTTCAACCGAAGTAAAAAATGGCGGAGGAATATTTGGGAAACTTATTATTGGAATATTCCAGCCGTGGTTAGGGCAGATCGGCAGTTATGTGATTATGGCTTCGATGGCGGCGATTGGCACAGTAATTATTACAGAGCGTTCACTGATGCATTTGCTTGGACAAAGCTCAAAGCAGGCATACTCTACAGTTAAGTCAGGTATGAATAAACAAAAGGAAAAACTGACACAAAAGAAGCAGACAAGGGGTCAGGAAGAAAAGAATGGTTCGGCTGCTTATTCAAAGTCTGCGTTACCGTTTGATTCAGTACTGCAGCCAAAAATTTCGATTAATGATATTCCAATTCGAGGAATTACAGATGTATCATTGGGCGCAGAAGAGCCAGATGTTCAGCCAATATTAAAAGATAATGTACAAAAAGAAATCACAATTGACATTCCATGGAATGCAAGGCGTCATCAAAGCGCTGATTTGGAAGAGACTGGACCAGATTTTCCACTGCGCCGCCAGACGGCAAAAGATCCAAAAATAGAGGAAGAACAGAGAAAAAAACCGAGAACGATTCGCAAAAAGCCATCGTTTTCTGTGGAAGGAACAGATCCGAATGCTCAGATGCGTACATTAAAGACAGCATCAGGTAAAGTAATCACAGTCGATCTTAACAGCGTTCCGACGACACAACAAGGAAATACAATGCAGTCGTCACTTGAAAATAACAAAAAGTTATCCGAACAGCAAAAGCAGTTGTCAAATCAAAAAACAGTACAAAAAGAGAAAAAGTCGGCAGATTCGATACAAAAGACGGAGTCTGTGTTGCCAAAGGAATATACGTTTCCTCCACTCTCTCTGCTTAGAACAATAAAGGGAAGTATGGCACAGAAAAATAAGGAACAAGAGCTGCGTAATACAGCGATGAAACTGCAGCAGACATTGCAGAATTTTGGTGTTGGAGTTACTGTTACGAATATCAGCTGCGGACCAGCGGTTACTAGATATGAGCTCCATCCAGAACAGGGAGTAAAAGTAAGTAAGATTGTGTCGCTCACAGATGATATTAAGCTGAATTTGGCAGCTGCAGACATTCGTATGGAAGCACCAATTCCAGGAAAGGCAGCGATTGGAATTGAAGTTCCAAATAAGGAAAATCAGACAGTGATGCTAAGAGAATTATTGGAAAGTCAGGAGTTTTTAGCACACCCATCAAAAGTTGCATTTGCAGTTGGAAAAAATATAGCTGGTAATCCAATCATAGCCGATATTGCGCAGATGCCGCATCTTTTGATTGCAGGTGCGACTGGTTCTGGAAAATCTGTCTGTATTAACACATTAATTATGAGTATTCTGTATAAAGCAAAACCATCCGAAGTAAAATTAATTATGATTGATCCAAAGGTGGTAGAGCTTAGTGTATATAATGGAATTCCGCATCTAATGATTCCGGTTGTAACAGAACCGAAGAAAGCAGCAGGTGCATTAAACTGGGCAGTAGCTGAGATGACGGAACGTTATCATAAATTTGCAGAATACAATGTCAGAGATCGACGAGGATACAATCAGGTGATTGAGCGGATGCCTGAGATAGAAGGGATAGAAAAACCAAAGAAATTACCTCAGATTGTGATTATTGTTGATGAACTGGCAGATTTGATGATGGTTGCACCTGCAGAAGTGGAGGATGCAATTTGTCGTCTGGCACAGATGGCACGTGCGGCAGGCATTCATCTTGTCATTGCAACGCAGCGTCCGTCTGTCAATGTTGTAACTGGTCTAATCAAAGCAAATGTGCCGTCACGTATTGCATTTGCTGTTTCTTCTGGTGTCGATTCTCGAACGATTATTGATATGAATGGAGCAGAAAAGCTGCTTGGAAGAGGGGATATGCTGTTTTATCCATCTGGCTATCAAAAGCCAGAGCGTGTGCAGGGTGCATTTGTCTCAGATGCAGAAGTATCTAAAGTAGTAAGTTTTTTGTCAGAACAGATTAATGTAGACGGAAGGGAACAAAACGAACAGTTAGATATGACGGTGAATCAGACAGCAGAATCGATTACAAATGCAGCAGAGAGAGATGAATATTTTGAAGCAGCGGGCAGATTCCTTATTGAAAAAGAAAAAGCTTCGATTGGAATGCTCCAAAGAATGTTTAAGATAGGATTCAATCGTGCGGCACGAATTGTCCAGCAGCTGGAAGATGCAGGTGTTGTTGGACAAGATGAGGGTACAAAGCCTCGTAAGATTTTAATGACTATGCAGGAATTTGAAGAAATGATTCACAAAATTTAAAGATGCTGTGTAAAGTACGGCAAATAGGAGGTAAAGATGAAAACTGATATTCAAATTGCTCAGGAAGCAAAAATGGAACATATTCGTAATGTAGCAGCAAATTTTGGGCTGACCGAAGACGATCTGGAGCTTTACGGAAAGTATAAGGCAAAAATTTCTGATCAAGTATGGGATCGAGTAAAAGACAACCCAGATGGAAAGCTTGTACTTGTAACAGCAATTAACCCAACTCCAGCAGGAGAAGGTAAGACAACAATCAGTATTGGATTGGCACAGGCATTGAACAAGCTTGGAAAAAATACATGGCTGGCACTTCGTGAGCCATCTCTTGGACCATGTTTTGGAATTAAAGGAGGAGCAGCAGGCGGCGGATATTCACAAGTTGTTCCAATGGAAGATCTAAACTTACATTTTACAGGTGATTTCCATGCAATTACTTCCGCAAACAATCTGCTTGCAGCGATGCTTGATAATCATATTCAGCAGGGCAATGAACTTCGTATTGATACAAGACAGATTACATGGAAGCGTTGTCTTGATATGAACGACCGTGTTCTTCGTAATGTAGTAGTCGGTCTTGGTGCAAAAGCAGATGGCTATGTGAGAGAAGATCATTTTGTTATTACAGTTGCATCAGAGATTATGGCAATTCTTTGTCTCTGCAATGATATGAATGACTTAAAAGAGAGATTAGGACGAATTATTGTTGCATATAATGTGGATGGAGAACCGGTAACTGCAAAAGATTTGAAAGCAGTTGGAGCGATGGCAGCATTATTAAAAGACGCAATTCAGCCAAATATTATTCAGACATTGGAACATACTCCAGCACTCGTTCACGGAGGACCATTTGCAAATATTGCACATGGATGTAATAGTGTACGTGCTACAAAGACAGCATTAAAGCTTGGTGAAATCGCGGTTACAGAAGCTGGTTTTGGTGCAGATCTTGGAGCAGAAAAATTTATGGATATCAAGTGCCGTATGGCAGAATTAAAGCCAGATGCTGTTGTATTAGTTGCGACAGTAAAGGCATTAAAATACAATGGCGGCGTTCCAAAGAATGAACTTGGAACAGAAAATCTGGAAGCATTAAAAAAAGGTATTGTAAACTTAGAGAAACATATCGAAAATATTCAAAAGTTTGGCGTTCCAGTTGTTGTGACATTGAATTCTTTCCTTACAGATACCGAAGCAGAATATGAATTTATTAAGAACTTCTGCGAAGAACGTGGATGTGAATTTGCACTTTCTCAAGTATGGGCAAAGGGCGGCGAAGGCGGTCTGGAACTTGCACAGAAAGTACTTCAGATATTGGAGACAAAAGAAAGTCATTACCATCCAATTTATGAATTGGATTTACCATTAAAGAAGAAAATAGAGACAATTGCAAAAGAAATTTATGGAGCAGATGGAGTGGCTTATGCACCAGCAGCATCTCGTGCATTAAAGCGTCTGGAAGATTTAGGATTTGGAACATTGCCAGTATGTATGGCAAAGAATCAGTATTCTCTGTCTGACGATCAGACAAAGCTTGGACGTCCAACTGGATTTACGGTTACGATTCGTGATGTCTATGTAAGTGCTGGAGCTGGATTTGTTGTTGTATTGACAGGTAATATTATGACAATGCCAGGTCTTCCAAAAACACCAGCAGCATTTAATATTGATGTTACAGAAAATGGAGTAATTACTGGATTATTCTAGTATGTGTCTTTATAATCCTGTCAGAGCTTCCTAATTATCATGAACCAATTAGGAGGATGTTATGACCCTTAAAGAATTGCTTCAAGGCATTTCTTACGTGGTGATAAAAGGAAGAGATGAGATACCAATCAGTGATATTGTATATGATTCAAGAAAAACAAAACAAAACTGTGCATTTGTATGCATTTCTGGTACAATTACGGATGGACATCGTTTTTTGAAGGAAGCCGAACAAAAAGGTGTTTCAGCCATTGTATTAGAACATCTTCCAGTTCAGTTAATGGATATTTTGCTTGAGCATATGACAGTGATACTTGTGGAAGACAGCCGTCAAGCACTTGCCTGTATGTCCTCGAATTATTTCCTGCATCCAGATAAAGAGATGGATATTATTGGAATTACGGGGACGAAGGGCAAGACTACGACGGCACATATGATAAAAGCGATATTAGAGTTAGATGGACATAGAACAGGAATGATTGGTACGATGGGAAGTTTTATTGGCAAGAAGAAAATTCCTATCGTTCACACAACACCTCCTGCATATGAAGTATATCGGCTTTTGCGTCAAATGGCAGATGAAGGATGCAGATATGTCGTAATGGAAGTATCTTCACAAGGACTGAAAATGTCCCGTGTATGGGGGATTCAGTTTGCTGTTGGAATTTTTACAAATATCTCATTGGATCATATCGGAGCAGGAGAACATCGAAACTTTGAAGAATATTTATACTGGAAGAGTCAATTATTTTCTCAAAGTAAAATCGGAATTATTAATAATGATGACGAATCGTGTGAGGCAGTGAAAAAGGGACATTCGATTCCATTTCTCCATTTTGGAATGAAATGGAAGACGGACTTTTATTTTTCATCTGCAGAACAGGAAAAAAGAGAAGGATTTTTAGGGCTTCGCTGTAAACTAGAAGGCAGACGTTCCTTTTCTTGTGAGATTGGAATGCCAGGTTTGTTTAATGCATACAATGCACTTGCAGCAATTGCTGCAGCAAGTTGTTTGAATTGCAGCCAACTGGCAATGGAATGTGCACTGGCATCTATTCGTGTGAAGGGACGTACAGAATTAATTCCGTGTGGAAGCAAATATCATTTAATGATTGATTATGCACATAATGCAGTCAGTTTAGAGAGTTTATTAAAAATGCTGCGAAGTTATGAACCGCAGAGAATTGTATGTATATTTGGATGCGGAGGGAATCGTTCTCCATATCGGCGGTATGCAATGGGAAAGATCAGCGGAATGTATGCTGATTTTTCAATTTTGACGGAAGATAATTCGAGAGAAGAACCTTTGATGGAGATTATAAAAGATATTATTGAGGGAATGCATCAGACGAATGGGCAGTATATAGTTATCCCATCGAGAGAAGATGCGATTTATTACAGTATCAAATATGCTTTGCCAGGTGATATGATTGTACTCGCTGGAAAAGGACACGAAGATTATATGGAGCAGAATGGGCAGAGGGTACATTTTTCGGAACATGAAATTGTCAGGCGAATAGTACGAGAGATCAATCAATCCGTATTATAATACAAAATCTCTAAGCAGGAAAGCTGAGTGTAGAATGCGTGCAGTATACGCTTATGGGTAAGTTGTGAAGTGGGTTGTGGGATCGAATAAAATAGTTCACGATATGGAAAGGAACAATTTATGTTAAATATTACTGTAAAAGATATTGTGGAAGCAGTAAATGGAACATTGCTTTGTGGAGAAGAAACACAAGTAATTGAACATATTAGTATTGACTCAAGAAGCAGTCAAGGAAACGATATTTTTGTACCGATTATTGGAGAAAAAGTAGATGCACATCGCTTTATTGATCAGGCATTATCAATTGGATGTGCAGCGACATTAACGAGTGAGCATCAGCAAATGACAAGTGAAAAAGCTTGGATTCGCGTTGATGATACAGTAGAAGCACTGCATGAAATCGGACGTCTTTGCCGAAGTCGAATTCATATTCCAGCTGTCGGTGTAACAGGAAGTGTTGGAAAGACAACAACAAGAGAGATGATTGCGACTGCATTATCAGCAGAGAAAAAAGTGTTTAAGACAAGTAAAAATTATAATAGTTCCGTTGGACTTCCAATTACGTTGTCGGAAATGACAAATGAAGATGATATTGCAGTGCTGGAACTTGGAATGAATGTTCCAGGTGAGCTTGGAACAATCTCCGATTTGGCAAATTTAGATATTGCAGTGCTGACAAATATTGGAGTGGCACATATTGAATATTTTGGTACACAGGATGAGATTTGTAAAGAAAAATATACAATTACAAAAGGATTCCATAAAGATGGATTTCTAGTTATTAATGGCGATGATCCATTGCTTGTCAAATATAAAGATTTGACAGGATATCCGTATGTTCTCTATGGAACAGGTGCAGAGTGCGCCTACCGTGCAGAAAATATTCGGACAATAGAAGGAAAATATGCGTTTGATTTTGTCTATGAAGACAAGAGAGTGCCAGTAGTGCTTTCAGTACTTGGTCATCATAATGTATTGAATGCAGCAGCTGCACTTGCAGTAGCACATAGAGTAGGAGTAAATGTAGAGGCAGCAGCAAAAGAACTTGAAGTTTTCACAGGATTCCAAAATCGTCTGCAAAAATACGAAATAGATGGATATACAGTAATTGATGACACTTATAATGCAAGTCCTGCATCTATGAAGGCAGGTTTGGAAGTGTTAGTTAATTATGCAGCTGCTGGAAGAAAAATTGCAGTGCTTGGCGATATGTTTGAACTTGGAGAAAATGCACCGCAGTACCATTATGAAGTTGGTGCATTTGCAGCAAAGTTAGCGATTGATCAGATGCTACTTGTAGGAAGCAATGCAGCATTTATTGGAAAAGCGATGCAGGCGGGTCATTCTTCATGCGATGTCATGATTATGGAAAGCAAAGAAAGTGCTGCTGCATATTTAAAAAGTAAGGTAAAAACGGGCGATGTCGTATATATTAAAGCATCTAACGGAATGAAGCTAAAAGAAATTACGGCATACTTGCAGGCAAAGGAGTAATAATATTGTACGCAAATGTGATTGTGGATATTACACATGAACAATTAGACCGAGTATTTCAATACCTGATTCCCGCTTCCATGCATGTGGAGGCAGGGAATCAGGTTTTAGTGCCATTTGGGAGGAGAAATCGAAAAATTCGAGGTTATGTAATCGAATGTACGGATGAGGCACAGTGGGACCCGAATAAAATAAAAGAAATTTTAGAAGTATTTCCGTCTTCCATGACTGTGGAAACACAGCTGATTCAGTTAGCTGCATGGATGAAGCATCGCTATGGTGCTACGATGATTCAGGCATTAAAAACTGTACTGCCCGTACAGCGTACTGTAAAGCAGATAGAAAAGAAATATTATATATTAAAAGAAGAACAAGCAGCACAAGCTGCATTAGAAGAAGCAAAACGAAAAAAATGGAAAGCAAGAATCCGACTTTTGGAGGCATTGTTAGAGACAAAAGTAATTCCAACTGATTTGGCATTACAGCGTCTTCAAGTAACAGGAGTTGTGGCAAAACCATTAGAGGCAAAGGGAATTTTATCAATTGTGACAGAGACTGCATATCGCAATCCTGTTCATTCAATGACTTTGAATCATAATACAATTCAGCTCAATGATCAGCAGGAACAAATCGTTCACTCGATTTGTAATGCATTTGACAGCGGAAATCGAATTCCTTCCTATATTTACGGAATTACGGGAAGTGGAAAAACGGAAGTATATATGGGAATTATTGAACATGTCTTAAAAAAAAATCGTCAGACAATTGTACTTATTCCAGAGATAGCTCTTACTTACCAGATGGTTATGAGGTTCTATCAAAGATTTGGCAATCAGATTTCTATTATGAATTCCCGCCTTTCAGCAGGAGAAAAGTTTGATCAAATGGAACGCGCAAGAAAGGGAGAAGTCAATGTGATGATTGGACCTCGTTCTGCATTGTTTACACCTTTTCAAAAGCTTGGACTTATTATTATAGATGAAGAACATGAAGCAGCATATAAAAGTGAATATTCTCCGAAATATCATGCGAGAGAAACAGCAATTGAACGGGCAAGACTTTGTGATGGAATTGTCGTGATGGGTTCTGCTACGCCATCCATAGAAGCATATTATCGGGCACAGCAAGGCGTATATCGGCTTTATCAGCTAAATAAACGTGCCGTGAATCAAAGTCGCTTAGCAGATGTATCAATTGTCGATTTAAGGGAAGAATTAAAATTAGGAAATCGCTCGATTTTCAGCAGAGAATTAACCCAACGAATGGAACAATGTCTAGAAAAAAAGGAACAAATATTATTATTTTTAAATCGAAGGGGATATTCGGGATTTATTTCGTGCCGTTCTTGTGGAAAGCCAATTGGATGTCCGCATTGTGATGTATCATTAACAGCACATAAAAACGGATGGCTCGTCTGTCATTACTGTGGTTATTCTATTCCGATACCTGCCAAATGTCCATCGTGCGGTTCTGCGTATATTGCTGGGTTTGGTCTTGGAACGCAAAAAGTGGAGGCACTGACAGCACAGCAATTTCCAAAGGCACGATTACTCCGGATGGATTTGGATACGACATCGAAGAAAAATGGACATCAAGAAATTTTAGAGCAGTTTGCTGCAGGAGAAGCCGATATTTTAATTGGAACACAGATGATCGTAAAAGGCCATGATTTTCCAAATGTGACATTAGTTGGTATACTCGCAGCCGATATGTCTCTTTATGCAGGTGATTATCGAAGTGCAGAACGCACATTTCAATTATTGACCCAAGCAGCAGGAAGAGCAGGCAGAGGGGAAAAAAAAGGTCATGTAGTCATTCAGACATATAGTCCGGATAATTACAGTATTTTAGCTGCAAAAGATCAAAATTATGAATGGTTTTATGACCAGGAGATATTATATCGGACGATGCTGCATTATCCGCCAAAAGGCTATATGGCAGAGCTTCTTGTCACTTCTGATGAAGAAAACGAAGCAGAAAATGCAATTCATTGTTATGCGGCATTGATTCAAAACGAATATAATGATACAATAAAGATAATTGGTCCTGCAAATGCATCTGTTGGAAAAATAAAAGATAGATATCGAAAAGTGTTGTATCTAAAATCAACAAATGAGATTTTGCTCATACAAGCAAAAGATAGGATTGAGCAGTATTATCATAAAACTGTACCAAACAGTAAACTGAGAATACAATTTGATTTTTACTAAATAAATTGGAGGATATTATGGGAATTAGAAAATTAAGAACGATGGGCGATGACTGCCTGAGAAAAAATTGTAAGGAAATCAAGATGATTACACCAAGAATTCGACTTCTTGCAGGAGATATGTTAGACACAATGTATGAGGCAAATGGTGTTGGTCTTGCCGCTCCTCAAGTTGGAATTTTAAAGCGAATGGTTGTGATTGATGTAGATGGAGAGCATCCATATGTACTGATTAATCCAGAAATCTTAGAGACAAGAGGAGAACAGACAGGATATGAAGGCTGCTTAAGCGTTCCAGGAAAAAGCGGCATTGTAACACGACCAAATTATGCAAAAGTACGTGCGATGGGGCTTGATGGAAAAGAATTCATTTTAGAGGGAGAAGAACTGCTTGCACGAGCAATCTGTCATGAGTGCGATCATCTTGATGGCGTGATTTATGTCGATAAAGTAGAAGGAGAATTGATTGACAATGAGGAATTAGAACACCAGATGGAAGAAGAAGCAATAAATGAAAATGAATAAATAAATAGAGAAAGAAGGCGGTTAGAGATGCGTATTATTTATATGGGAACACCGGACTTTGCCGTCCCTACATTAGATACATTGATTCAGAGTGAACACGAAGTAATTGCAGTAATTACGCAGCCAGACAAACCAAAGGGACGAGGAAAGGCGATGCAGTTTCCTCCAGTGAAGGAGAAAGCGTTGGAATATGATATTCCAGTATATCAGCCTGCAAAAGTTAGAGACCCAGAATTTATTAAGCAGATGGAACAATGGAAGCCAGACGCAATTATTGTTGTGGCTTTTGGACAGATTCTTCCAAAAGCAGTGTTAGATCTTCCGAAGTACGGTTGTATTAATGTCCATGCCTCCCTTCTTCCAAAATACCGTGGAGCGGCTCCAATCCAGTGGGTAATTATTGATGGAGAGAAAGAAACAGGCATTACAACAATGTTTATGGATACAAAATTAGATACTGGAGATATGATCAAAAAGACAGTCATACCGATTGATGAGAAGGAAACAGGAGAAAGTCTTCATGATAAGCTTGCAGTGCTCGGCGGACCTCTTATTTTAGAGACATTAAAAGAATTGGAAAACGGCACGGCAGTGCGTATCAAGCAGGATGATTCAAAGAGTTGTTATGCAAAGATGCTTACAAAATCACTTGGCAATATTGATTGGAGTCAACCGGCAGTACAAATTGAACGCTTAATCCGCGGATTAAATTCTTGGCCAAGTGCCTATACAGAGTGGAATCAAAAGACATTAAAAATATGGTCTGCCGATGTGGTTGCACAGAATGCAGAAGGTGCGGTGAGCGGACAAGTAGTAAAAAGGCAAAAAAATGCGTTGATTGTACAGACAGGAGATGAATGTCTTTCCTTAAAAGAAGTACAGCTGCAAGGAAAGAAGCGAATGGATATTGATGCATTTTTAAGAGGATATGACATTGCGGAAGGAACGATTTTTAATTGATAATGAGGCGGATTAACATTGTTTAACTTTGCGATAATTGACGGAATGGAGGCTGTTATGATAACCACATATATGTATTCTCCCTATATGATGTATTGGGATTGGACTTATATTTTTATTATTGTTGGTGCTGTAATCTCTGGAATTGCATCAATGAAAGTAAATACCACATTTTCACGTTATTCAAGCGTTCGTGCGATGAGTGGAATGACAGGTGCACAGGCAGCAGAACGAATTTTACGTTCACAAGGCATTTTTGATGTACAAGTGCGGCATGTTGCAGGAAACTTGACCGATCATTACGATCCACGTTCTAAAGTATTAAATTTATCGGACAGTGTATATGGTTCGACATCAGTAGCAGCAATCGGTGTAGCAGCACATGAGTGTGGCCATGCCGTACAGCATCAAGTTGGATATGCACCATTAAATTTGCGCTCTGCATTAGTCCCAATTGCTAATTTTGGGCAGACAATTAGCTGGCCATTAATTTTAATTGGATTTTTCTTGAATGGAAGTATAAGTCAGATGTTTTTATATGCAGGAGTAATTTTGTTTTCTATGGCTGTATTGTTTCAGCTTGTAACACTTCCAGTGGAATTTAATGCATCAAGCAGAGCACTTCGTTTGCTGCAAGATAATGGAATATTAGGAAGCGATGAAGTTGGAAAGACAAGAAAAGTGTTGTCTGCAGCGGCATTGACTTATGTTGCTGGAGCAATTGGAGCAATTTTACAGTTGTTACGTTTGCTTATTCTAATAGGAGGAAGAAAACGGGATGACTAACGGAAGAGAAGTTGTGCTGGATATTTTATTAGAAGTGCTGGAAAAACAGCAGTTTAGCCATATTGTAATGAGACAGGCATTAGATAAATATGGATACTTGACAAAACAAGAACGTGCATTTATTTCCCGATTAGCACAAGGATGCATTGAACGCAAAATAGAGTTGGATGCAATGATTGACCAGGTTTCTTCAGTGAGTACAAAGAAAATGAAGCCAGTCATCCGTAATATTTTGCGGATGACTGCATATCAGATCCAATATATGGAACAAGTTCCAGACCGTGCGGCTTGTAATGAAGCGGTAAAGTTGGCAGCAAAACGAGGATTTGGCAGTCTAAAAGGATTTGTAAATGGGGTATGCCGCAGTATGATTCGGAATCAATCTGTATTTGAAGAGATAAAAAATACGGATTTATCAATTCAATATTCGATGCCGCAATGGCTGATTGACTATTGGAAATCATATATTCCAGAACAGGTATTCAGTCGGATGCTGAAAGGATTTTATACAGAGAGACCAATTTCAGTACGTTGCAACACAAGTATTCAGACAAAGGAAATGATCATTGCATCATTGGAACAAGATGGAGTATGTGTGACACAGGCACCTTACGTAGCGAATGCATTGTATCTTTCTAATTTTGATCGTTTGGACTATCTCGATGCATTTCGCAGTGGATGGATACAAGTACAAGATGTTAGTTCAATGCTGGCAGGACTTGCAGCAAATCCAAAAGAGGGAGACTATTGTATTGATGTCTGTGCAGCTCCGGGTGGAAAAACGATTCATTTGGCCGATCAGATGAATAATACAGGAATGGTAGATGCCAGAGATGTCAGCATTGACAAAGTAGAAAAAATACAAGAAAACAGTATGCGATGCGGTTTTACAAATATAACATTTCAAGTGGCAGATGCAAGGATACTTGATGAAAATTCGATTGATAAAGCGGACATTGTAATTGCTGATCTGCCATGTTCAGGATTTGGTATTATTGGACATAAGGCAGACATTAAATATCAGATGACAGCTGCTCAAATGGATCAGCTTGCTAAACTGCAAAGGCAAATACTTTCTGTTGTACAGCAGTACGTCAAGCAGGATGGAATATTGATTTACAGCACTTGTACAATTAATCTAAAAGAAAATATTGAAAATGTACGCTGGTTTTTAGAACAGTATCCGTATCAACTTGTAAGTTTGGATGACTGTCTGCCTTTGGACTTGCATAGTGAGACAACAAAAGAAGGATGGATTCAGTTACTGCCTGGGGTGCATGATTGTTCTGGATTTTTTATAGCGAAGATGAAGAAAGTAGGGAAAGCTTAGATGGAACAAAAAAAGGACATAAAATCAATGTCATTGCAGCAGTTGACAGAAGAACTTGTTGTGTTGGGGGAAAAAAAGTTTCGTGCAGCACAAATATATGGTTGGATGCATCAAAAACTAGTGACAGATTTTGAAGAAATGACAAATATTTCTAAAAACACACGCAAAATGTTGAGAGAGCAGTTTGAACTTGTCAGCCTAAAAAAAATAGACTGCAAAATTTCAGCGATTGATGGAACAAGAAAATACTTATTTGGATTGTCAGATGGACATGTGATTGAATCCGTATTAATGAAATACAATCATGGAAATTCTGTCTGTATTTCGTCACAAGTCGGATGCCGTATGGGATGCCGATTTTGTGCTTCGACATTGGATGGATTGTCAAGAAACTTAAGACCATCAGAAATGCTTGATCAAATTTATCAAATACAAAAAGATATACAAGAACGTGTATCAAATGTTGTTGTGATGGGATCTGGGGAGCCACTTGACAATTATGATAATTTACTTCAATTTATCCACTTGCTTACAGATGCTAATGGACTTAGCATCAGTCAGAGAAATGTAACAGTATCCACTTGTGGTCTTGTTCCGCAAATGCATCGACTTGCTGATGAGAAACTTCAGATTACATTGGCATTATCACTTCATGCATCAAACAATGACGTAAGAAAAACGCTTATGCCGATCGCTAATCGATATTTATTATCTGAAGTATTAGAAGCATGTGATTATTATTTTGAGCAGACAGGACGAAGAATGACATTTGAGTACAGCCTTGTAAAAGGGGTAAATGATGGACAGCAACAAGCAGATGAACTGGCAGAATTAATCGGAAATCGTAATTGTCATATCAATTTAATACCAGTAAATCCAATTAAAGAACGCAATTTCGTACAGACTGATGCAAAAAATGTAAATAATTTTAAAAAATTACTTGAAAAAAAACGAATAAATGTTACTATAAGAAGAGAAATGGGTCGAGATATTGACGGAGCTTGTGGCCAGCTTCGTAAGAGGTATATGGATCAGCTGAAGGAGGAACATAGTGATGGAGGCGTATGCGCAGACAGATGTGGGGAAGAAGCGTCTAATTAATCAAGATTATACATTTTATTCCATTTTGCCTGTAGGAAAGTTATTAAATTTATTCATCGTAGCAGACGGAATGGGAGGACATAATGCAGGAGAATATGCCTCCTGGTACACAGTAGAGACACTTGTGCAGCTGATTCGTGAGTCAAAGGAAGAAAGTATTTATCAGATATTAAATAAATCGATTCAGGAAGTGAATCGACGCCTAAGAAGAAAGTCATACGAGCAAGAACGATTAAGAGGAATGGGAACGACATTAACGCTCGCTACGATTGAAGATCACACATTATATGTAGTTAATGTTGGGGACAGCAGGACGTATCTAATTAAAGAAGATGAGATTCGTCAAGTTTCTCGGGATCATTCTTTTGTAGAAGAGATGGTCCGAGAGGGAGTGTTGGAACGAGGTTCTAGACAATATCAGTTAAAGAAAAATATTATTACAAAAGCAATTGGTGCAGAACTTGCAGTAAAACCTGATTTTTTTGAGGTTGAGTTAAAAGAAAACGAACATTTGCTGCTCTGTTCGGATGGTCTGACAAATATGGTAGAAGACGCTGAGATCTGGGAAGTTGTGAAACAACCCATTTCGATTGAACAACGAGTACACCAATTGATTGAGATGGCGAATACAAATGGAGGCAAGGATAATATTGCAGTTGTTCTTGCGGATCTGGATTAAGGAGTGGCGAATATGTTGCGTATAGGAATGTTTCTGGCAGATAGATATGAGATCGTAGAAATGCTTGGCGCAGGTGGAATGGCAGAAGTTTACCGTGCCAAATGTCATAAATTAAATCGTTTTGTAGCATTGAAAGTTTTAAAACCAGAATTTGCTGCAGACAAAGTTTTTGTAACAAAATTTCGGATGGAAGCACGTTCTGTTGCCTGTCTGACACATAATAATATCGTTGGAGTATATGATGTAGGAGAAGACAGAGGAATCCATTTTATTGTAATGGAATTTGTAGATGGAATTACATTAAAGGATTATATATCAAGAAAAGGAAAGCTGACAACAAAAGAGACGATTGGAATTTCTCTCCAAGTTGCGCAAGGACTGGCTGCCGCTCATGCAAATCATATTATACATAGAGATGTAAAACCACAAAATATTATGATTTCACGAGAGGGAAAAGTAAAAGTAACAGACTTTGGCATTGCACGTGCAATTACAGATGAGACAACAAATATGTATACTGCGATGGGGTCTGTCCACTATATTTCCCCAGAACAAGCACGAGGTGGATATTGTGATGAGAGAAGCGATATTTACTCACTTGGTATTACGATGTATGAAATGGTAACAGGAAGGGTACCATTTGAAGGAGACAATACCGTTTCTGTAGCAGTAGCACATATTAACGATGCTTTGATTCCTCCAAGCTACTATACTCCAAGTATACCAGTAGCATTGGAACAGATTATTTTTAAATGTACTCAGAAAAAACCAGAACGAAGATATTTGACTTGTTCAGAATTAATTGGAGATTTACGAAAAGCAATTTCAATGCCACAAAGCAATTTTGTAGAAAGTATTCCAGAGTCATGCAAAGGTGATACAATTACAATTACAAATAGTGAAGTAGATAAAATTCGTTATAATGGTCAAAAACAACAATTATCCGATCAAGATGGAAATTCTTATGCAGAAGAAGATGCAGAGACGTATACTGAAGATGCTTCAGAAGATATATACGAATATGCAGCAAAGCGAGAAGAAGATGATGAAAATGAAATTGAACAGACATTGTTTGATAAAGTTATTTTCTGGATGGGAGTATCCTTTGCGGTCATATTGTTGATATTGTTAGTTTATATTGTAGGTACATTGGCTGGATGGTTTGGAAATCGAACAATGATTTCTTCTGGTAAATCGACAGAGATACAGGTAGAATCACTGAATCAAAAGCAGACAACAATGCCGGATGTACTTGGAAAGACAAAAGAAGAAGCAGAAAAACTTTTAAAAGAAAAAAATTTGGAATATTTCATTCAGGAAAAAGGAGAATATTCCGAAGATTATCCAGAAGATACAATTTGTAGACAAGAGTTTAAAGCTGGCACAGTTGTTAATAAAAATACACGCGTAAAACTTGTGATGAGTTTAGGAAATAAGGCTTATGAGATTACAGATAAGCTGATTGGAATGACACGAAAAGAACTTGAACAAGAGTTAAAAGACTACGAACTGGATATTGATTATGAATATAAAGAAGACCCTGATGAAGAGCCAGGCACAGTCATTGAAGTAAGTCCAAGCAGCGGTAAGCTGAAAGCAGGAGATAAACTCAAAGTTTATGTTGTAAAAGAGTTGGATGAAGTCACTGTTCCAGATTTAAGAGAAAAGACAAAAGAAAAGGCAGAACAGGAACTGAAAAAAGCAGGATTGAAATTAGGTGTTATTACAGAGGAATATGACAATACAGTAGATAATGGATTAGTATGCAAGCAAAATCCAAAAGCAAATACTAGAATAGAAGAAGGCGCAGAAGTTGATATTGTAATCAGCAAGGGAGCAAATACGACAGCAGAAGAAACAGTTATGCCAAGAGTAATTTTCCTGAATCAGGAAGAGGCGGTGCGTCGTTTGCAGGAACTTGGGCTTAAAGTAAAAATAGAAGAAAAAGAAGATCAATGGGTAGAAAAAGGATATGTCATTGATCAAGATCCAACAGAAGGTGCGACATTAAGAAAGGGAAGTCTCGTCACTTTAAAGGTCAGCACTGGTCCAGCTGCAATGACTCCTTCTGCGACACCAGATATATCGACGACTCCTTCTACAGTTCCACTACAGTCATCGTCCGCACCGTCGGCTGTTGATATGGTACTTACAAATGATTTTTATTCTATGAATCAGCCGCAGATTGCAGAACGATTACAGCAGATGGGTGTCGGAGCGGTAATTCAAATGCAGTTTTATAATACGGTTCCGAGTGGATTAGTTGCTTGCATTTATCGTGGAAATCAAGAATTAAGACCAGGTGCTGTATTCAATCGTGGTGAAACAGTTCGTGTTATTATTAGTGGAGGTCCAGAGCCGTCAAATTGGGATGATGTAAAAGAGTCTTCAACACAGATCATACCAGCTCCAGTAAACTAATGTTAGTAGTAAAGCGGATAGTTGGAACTTGTTTTACTGCCTCCTTATGAACTAGCTTCGCTGTATAAAAGAAAGAGGCATTGCATCTGCAATGCCTCTTTTTCCAGCTGGTGGTTAAGATTAATTAGAAAGGAAAACAGCAGGAGAAGACACTTGCTTGGTATTTAGATGAAAGGAAAAATTATTAAAGGAATCGGTGGATTCTATTACGTACATGCAGAAGATGGCTGCCAGTATGAATGCAAAGCAAAGGGAAAATTCCGTAAAGACAAGAAAAAACCACTGGTAGGAGATATGGTTGAAATACAATGTCTGGATGAAAAAGAAAAGCTTGGAACAATTCAAGAACTGCTTCCAAGAAAAAATTCGTTGATACGTCCAGCAGTTGCAAATGTCGATCAAGCATTAGTTGTATTTGCTGCTACATCGCCAGAACCAAATTTAAATTTATTAGATCGATTTCTTGTTACAATGGAGAGTCAGCAAATACCAGTCATCATTTGTTTTAATAAGACTGATTTAGCATCAGAGAAAGATGTATTGCGTTTAAAGCAGATTTATGAACCTACGGGATATGAAGTTCATCTGATTAGTGTGGAAGAAAAAAAAGGATTGGAGACGATTCAATCTATTATAGAAGAAAAAACAACTGTTTTGGCAGGTCCATCTGGAGTTGGAAAGTCGTCACTAGTCAATTGGCTCCATCCAGATGCTAATATGGAAACAGGGCAAATCAGTAAAAAAATTCAGAGAGGACGACATACGACAAGACATTCCGAATTTTTTAGTATTGGAAAAAATACGTATTTGCTTGATACTCCAGGATTCAGTTCTGTTTTTATTGATCATTATGAACCAGAAAAATTAAAAGAATATTTTCCTGAGTTTTCTAAATATGAACAAGAATGTAAATTCATAGGATGTGTTCATGTTGGAGAGACGGTATGTGCGGTAAAACAGGCAGTAAAAGATGGGTTGATTCATTCTTCCCGTTATGAAAATTATGTGTTATTTTATCAGGAATGCAAGCAGAGAAAACGTTATTAAAAGGAAAAACAATATGAAAGTATTAATTATTTTAGGCGGAAAAATGCCAGACGATTTTTTAAAAAAAATGTATGAAAACTATAAGGCAGATTATGTAATTGTAGCAGATGGTGCGTTAGCTGCTATGGATCGTACTGGTTTAATATTCCATTCGTTAGTTGGAGATTTTGATACAATTGCACCAGAGATTTTAGAAAAATATGAGCATCGTTCTAATATATATGTGGAGCGTCATATACCAGAAAAAAATCAAACGGATTCTGAACTGGCTGTTTGGATTGCAATGAAGAAACAGCCAAAAGAAATTGCTATTTTAGGCGCGACTGGAGGACGGATGGATCATACAATTGGAAATATTCATTTGCTCTATCAGTGTATGAAAAAAAATATTCCATGTGTCATTTATGATGAGTGGAATCGTATCACATTAATACAAAAAGAAGCTATTTTTCAGAAGAAGACATCATATGGAACATATATTTCGTTTCTTCCATTTCAAGAATATGCCGAGCATGTTACATTAGAGGGATTTCGCTATCCTCTATCCGATGCATTGTTGGAAAAAGGGACAACGCTTGCGATTAGCAATGAAATTGAGGCAGATATAGCGAAAGTAACAGTAGAAAAAGGAATATTAATTTGCGTAGAATCAAGAGACTAATTGAAATTAAGAAAGCAGTGAAACGGATTGTGAATATCCGATTGAATGCTTTTTATAAAGGAGTTTTAATAATATGGGACAAAAGAAACTTGCGGTAATACAAGATCTTGCAGGATTTGGGCGATGTTCTCTTACTGTGGCTCTGCCTGTTATTTCTGCAATGAAAGTACAGTGCTGTCCAGTCATCACTTCTATTTTATCGAATCATACAGGATTTTCACACTGTTATTTTGATGATTATACAGAAAAAATGCCAAACTATATTCAGCATTGGAAACAATTGAATTTACAATTTGATGGAATTTACAGCGGATATTTAGGATCAAAAAAACAGCTTGATATTGTCATAGATTTTTTTCAGTATTTCTCTAACAACAATCCTTGGATTATTGTCGATCCAATTATGGGAGATAATGGAAAAATTTATAAAAATTTTGATGACGAGATGTGCAGAGGGATGAGACAGCTTATTAGTTACGCAAATGTCATTACACCAAATATAACGGAATGCTGTATTTTAACAAATACTGTTTATAAAGAAAAATGGACAGCAAAAGAACTGGCGAAAATGGCAAAAGAACTGCATAAACTTGGACCAGAAAAAATTGTTATTACAGGAATTCATCAAGGCCATTATATTGGAAATTTTCTTAGCGAGAAAGTCAGTCAAAATGATCAAAAAAATGATAAAAAAGTTGATACAAACTGCAAAAAACAAATATTGACCGAAGACGGTAATAATGATATAGTAGCACAGAAGTTAATAAAAAGCCGTCACGTAGGAATAGATCGCCCAGGAACAGGAGACATTTTTACTTCTATTTTAGCTGCTGGAACGGTAAATGGAGAACCATTAGAAAAAGAAATCCGAAAGGCATCTAAATTTATTCAAAAATGCATATTGCGTTCGGAAGAGCTTCATATTCCAAAAGAAGAAGGCGTATGTCTGGAAGAGTTTTTAGTATCACTATAAGAGCAGATTCAAAACGTCCGCTTTACTATAAAATGAGCGTCTCTCTGCATAATACCTACGGACTGCGATAAAGAAAAAGGAGAAAATTCATTGAAAAAAAAATTAGTGTTATGTATTAGCCTGCTATGCAGTTTATTTTTGCTTTCTGCCTATGCCAAACCTCGCATCACAACGACAAATGGATGGATGATGAAAATGGAAGACAGTGAACTGACGAAAGCAGAGACAAAATTGATCGCTCTGACACAAAGCAGTCTATTCCAGCAATTTTATGTTCCGCTTGCTGGCAGTAAGTTTTGGGATCAATTCATCAGTGAAGATCAGACATTTGAAGACTACGCAAAAAATACAATTGTATTTGAAGAAGCAGCAGCATTGACGATTCTCAATGCAATCGCAGACAGCTGGGAATTAAAATTAAGCGATTTGGAGTTGGAGAAAGTGAGTCAGGCTGCAAATGAATATATAAATACGATGTCAAGTCAGGCAAGACATTATACAGGAGCAAACCGTAAAGATGTGATTCATCTGATTTCCAAATATGTACGTGCGTGTAATGTGATTCAGTTGCTTGCAGAGGATTTAAATATGGAAGTCAGTGATAATGAGATGCGAGTGATGGATATTCAAGTGATTATGTTATCGGATTATACAAATGCTCTGCAGATAAAAGAGCAGCTAGATGCAGGAGCTGATTTTACAGCGATGGCGAAGCAATACAGCATTAGTGATACATTGGAATATTCTGTAAAAAGAGGAGATTTAAATAGTCAATTAGAACAAGTCGTATTTTCTATGGATGGAGGAACGATAAGTGAAATAATTACCGTAGAAAATGAATATTATATTATAAAATGTACGAGTGATTATAATCCACAGCTTTCTGAGCAGAATCGTACAAATATCCAACAGCAGAGAATTTACGATAATTGGATGAATACCATTGAAGATTTCAGTATCGAACGCAAATTAGAATTCAATCAACATAGTTGGAATAAAATGTCTATGGAACTCAAGACAGAAGCACAAGATACCGAACTATTTCGCATCATTCAACAGTATTTTCCTCAATAACACAAAAAATAATCTGAAAGTCTTATGTTAGGTGGAGATGAAAAAGCTTCATAATACAAAAATAGGAGAGTTATTTATCAGGTATGATCTTACAAAAACAGCAATAATTATTGAAGATTAAAGGAAAGATAAGTATTAGAGAAAAAGACATAAATGCCTGGTAAAAATTTACGGTAAACGCATATCTCTCTTTTCGACAAAAAATCAAGGCGTTTTTTGTCGAAGTAATACAAAAACATAAGCTTGAATTAAGCTTTAAATATTTACAAATCTTGAGATTAAACAAAAATAACCTCTATATTTTCTCAGGCAACTATCTGTTTACAATTTGTTCATAAAACTTGCGTTTACCGTAGGTAAAAATTGAAAAAATGTTGAAAAATAAAGAAATTTATGATATAGTGGATTAGAAAAAGAACAGAAAAACGTTGGATAATAGTAACATAAGATGTATTCCACTATTAATATTTTACACAATTAAAACGGCTTTCTTCCTACCAGCAAGTCTTATTACTTGTTGGTTTGAAAGAAAGCCGTTTTTGAATGCTTTAGTTTTTACTACAACTAATTTTCACTGAATATTCTCAGCAAACAATTATTTTGCCAACAACATCATAACCTCGTTGCTGCGTGTAATGAACTGGCTCATACGATCTGGTGTCAATGTACCGTGTGCTAATGCGGCTAAATCGTAGAGCTGTTCGCAGAACATATTGATATTATCGTGGTCTTTATGTTCGAGAACATATTTTACCAAATTGTGGTTCATATTCAGTACGAGTGTCTCGCCTGGTGTACCAAGATCCATTCCTGCCATGCCGTACATCTTCATCATTTCCTGCATACGTCTGGACTCTTCGGATGTTGTCATCATAGAGGCGATGGAATCATTCTTGAGGCGTTCGATCTTGACATCAAGTTTATCGTTATTCAAAGCTTTTTTGAACAGCTCAGTTAATGCTTCCGAATTTGCCTTAAATGCCTCTTCGTCTTCCTTTTTTGTAGTATCTTTGAATGTATCAGTAATATCGGCATCGATGCGTAAGAACTTTACATCTTTGTTTTTCTGTTCCAGATGTGTAATAAATGGAGCGTCGATATTGTGCTGGAGAAGAACGGCATCAATTCCTTCTTCTTTGAACATATTAATATACTGGCTCTGTTCTTTTTCATCTGTCACATAGAAAATAGTATTTTTATGTTTTTCTTCGTTTTCTTTTAATGCATCTGGGAGAGTGATATACTTACCTTCCAGGTTCTTAAAGATAATATAGTCGTTCATCTTATTAGAGAATTTTTCATCTTTCAGACATCCAAATTTGATAAATGGATTGATGTCATCCCAATATTTTTCATAAGATTCACGGTCAGTTTTGCACATGCCGCTTAACTTATCTGCGACCTTTTTTGTAATATAATCGGAGATTTTCTTTACAAATCCGTCATTCTGTAATGCAGAACGGGAAACATTCAGAGGAAGATCGGGACAGTCAATAACGCCCTTTAACAGCATTAAGAATTCTGGAATAACTTCCTTAATATTATCTGCGATAAATACCTGATTATTGTATAATTTAATTGTTCCTTCGATGGAATCATATTCGGTATTAATCTTAGGGAAGTATAAGATACCTTTTAAGTTAAATGGATAATCCATATTCAGATGAATCCAGAATAAAGGCTCTTTATAATCCATAAATACTTTACGATAGAAGTCTTTATACTCTTCATCTGTACAGTCATTTGGATGCTTTGTCCAAAGTGGAGCAGTATCATTGATTGGTTCTGGCTCTTTTAATTTCTTTTCTTTTACGGTTTCTCCATTTTCATCAACTACTTCAGAATCCGTTGTTTCTGCATCGGAAGTTTCTTCTTTTTCTTCTTCTACTTCTTCGTATTCTGGTTCTGCATTTGGATTAATTAAATAAATCTCAACTGGCATGAAAGAACAGTATTT
This sequence comes from Clostridiales bacterium, assembly GCA_022778745.1. GTDB lineage: Bacteria > Bacillota > Clostridia > Lachnospirales > Lachnospiraceae > Fimimorpha. The sequence continues at coordinate 19,870 of JALFSR010000061.1, read as the reverse complement.
ATTTAATACTTCACGAGCACGGAATTCGTTACAGAATTCATAGCTGTCTTCGTTTAAATAAAGAGTAATTGTTGTACCAACTTCTGTCTTATCGCTGTTATCCATCTCAAATTCAGTACCGCCATCGGATTCCCAATGAACAGCAGAAGCACCGTTTTTCCAAGATAATGTATCAATGGTTACACGATCTGCTACCATAAATGCAGAGTAAAAACCAAGACCAAAATGTCCAATGATTTGATCTTCATTTGTCTTGTCTTTGTATTTCTCTAAGAAATCCTGTGCACCGGAAAATGCAATCTGATTAATATATTCTTCGACTTCATCGGCATCCATACCAATACCATTATCGGTGAATGTTAATGTTTTATTTTCCGCATCTGCGATTACTTCTATTTTAAATTTTGTACCTTCTGGAATGGTATATTCGCCCATCATATCTAATTTTTTTAATTTAGTGATGGCGTCGCATCCGTTACTTACTAATTCACGGAAGAAAATATCGTGATCGGAATATAACCATTTCTTAATAATTGGAAAAATATTTTCGCTGTTAATTGATAAACTGCCTTGTTTTAAAGCCATAAAAAACACTCCTTTTCTTGTTTTGTTGACTGATTTGTATTGTACAACTCAAAATAAGAAATGTCAATAGAAAATTAGCACTCAAAACGCATGAGTGCTAACAATTCATAAAAAGTTTAGAATCTGTTTATAGTTCGGTTATTTTTTCTAAGAAATTTGTTACGTATTCATCCCATATCGCATCGGCAGTTCGGGAAAGGGTAAATGTCTGATAAGAAGTGCCGCTTGTGCAAATCAGTTCTTCATTTTTATAAATAATATTTAAAAATAGACCGTCTAATTCGGCTGGAGGCGGAGCAGTTAAAAAGAGTTGTTCTGTGTCAGCATGGGAAAGACGCAGTACGATTTGAAAAGAAATCGGAAGTTTTTTTCCTTTAATTAAAGAAAAGCAAACAGGACGCAGACGGGCCCATGTAGAAAATGATTCGGAAGATAGTACCTGACGTTCTTCTTCAGTAAAAAATTTTCTTTTTATTTTTCCATCAATATGAAATGTATTATAAGTAGTGATAGTAAGTTCTGATACGAGAAAGAAATCAAATGTAGGTTCCAAAAAAAGTTGTTTTGTAAATAAGCGAAGATTGGAAATCTTTTGTGCGATCATAAGTCCTCCTAAAATAAAAAAATTTTATGGCAGCAATCTGAAAAACATATATTTTCACGCAAGTATAAAATATATGACGTAGTATTATAATTATATAATTGAAGAGAATTTGTGTCAATATCTCGTAAAATAAACGTTGTTTCATTAAAATAAATTGACAATTACTTTGGAATATGTTATATAAATTGTTGGAAAAACAATTATAGACATATTAGTGATAAAGATTAAACACAACGTAGCAAAACGAATTCTAAATGTCCGCTTTATACAGTAAATTTTTTATTATTATTTGTGCCGCCAACTTAAAGGCGGCGGAATGGAGATTTTTATGAATACACAATGGAGTGAATTATTAAATATGGTAGAAGTTTCTTCTTCTCCGTATCATACAGTAAAGGAGATGATTTGTCAGTTGGAGCAAGCAGGTGCTTGTGAATTAAAAATGACGGATTTATGGAAGCTGGAAACGGGAAATAAGTATTATGTAAATGTATATGGAACAACGTTGATTGCATTTGATGTTCATGAACATCCAGAGATTGGAGAGGGGTTCCGTATTGGCATCGGACATACAGATTGGCCATGTCTGCGTATTAAGCCGAATCCAGATGTTGTGTCTGGAAAATATAGAAAATTAAATGTAGAGGCATATGGTGGAGCGATTTTATCAACATGGCTTGATCGTCCGCTTTCAATTGCCGGGCGTGTTGTATTAAAGGGAGATTCGGTGTTTGCCCCAAAACAACGTCTGATTGATTTTAAACGTCCGATTATAACAATTCCAAATGTTGCGATTCATATGCAGCGAAATATTAATGATGGATATAAATGGAACGTACAGACAGATTTGCTTCCAGTAATTGGATTTGTGAAAGAGGAACTAGAGAATAGTCAGTATTTTTTAAATGTATTGGCAAGGGAACTTGATACAGAGCCAGATCATATTTTAGATTACGATTTGTATTTGTACAATACAGAAAAAGGATGTGTCGTTGGTGTCGATCAAGATATGATTTCTGCACCGAGACTGGATAATTTAACGTCTTGTCAAGCGTGTTTGTATGGATTTTTAAATGGAACACGCAAAAATGGAATTGATGTGATTGCGCTGTTTGATAATGAAGAATGTGGTTCTTCTACCAAGCAGGGAGCTGGATCGGAAGTGTTCCCTCATATATTAGAAAAAATTTCTTTGGCACTTGGCTGGACGAGAGAACAGTATTTGGCAAAATTATTGGGCAGTTTCATTATTTCATGTGATGTGGCGCATGCAATTCATCCAAATCATCCAGAAAAATGCGACATTACAAATCAACCAGCAATGAATGCAGGAGTATGTATTAAGATGGAATCCAATCAGCGTTATGCAACGGATGCGACAGCAGTAGCGGTAGTAGAGGGATTGTGCAAAAATAATCAGATTCGTTATGCGAAGTTTGTGAATCGCTCTGATATCCGAGGCGGCAGTACAATTGGTGCAATTATTGATAATTGTATTCCAGCAAAGACGGTAGATGTTGGAATTCCACTGTTGGCAATGCATTCTGCCAGGGAATTGATGGCAGCGGACAGTCAATGCCAGTTAAATGCATTGATGAAAGTATTTTTTACAGAGGAATGAGTAAAATAAGATATTGTTAAAAGTAGAAAAAGTAAATAAAAATGGCTCGCGTGAATTTTATCGGAGAATTATGAAATAAGACTTTACAACAGATTATAATGATGCTATAATAAGTAGTAATGAATACTACGTGGTAGATGTTTTATTACTTTACTGTGTGAACATCTAAATATACATGAGAAAGATTATTTCAGGAGGATTCTGATGACATATAAAATTATTGGCGATAGCTGCATGGATTTGTCAGAAAAAGAAAAAAAGGACGAACATATTAAGCTTATTCCATTGACATTACAAGTGGATGAGCAGCATTTTATTGATGATGAGACATTTTCACAATCAGATTTTTTGCATGCGGTAGCTGCAAGTCCAAACTGTCCAAAGTCTGCGTGTCCATCACCAAATACATTTTTAGAGGCATATAAAAGTGCGAATGTATCGATGATTTTCGTTATTACATTGTCACAGCATCTGAGTGGTTCTTATAATTCTGCTGAAGTAGCAAGACAGATGTATGAGGAAGAAGCGAATTGTGATGGAAAGAAGATCGCAGTTATTAGTTCAGATTCTGCATCAGTAGGAGAATCATTGATTGCGTTTGAGATTCGCAGAATGGCAGAGGCTGGAGCCGACTTTGATGAGATTATGAATCATGTGAATGCATTCCGTGACTCGATGCAGACATATTTTGTATTGGAGAGTCTGGAAGCATTGCGTAAAAATGGTCGTCTGACAGGAATTCAAGCATTTTTTGCAAGTGCGTTGAATATTAAACCGATTATGGGCGCAGAATCTGGACGTATTATTAAAATTGATCAGGCACGAGGAATGAATCGTGCATTGTCCCGTATGGTTGATCTTTTTATTGCAAAGGTTGAGGATGCTTCAAACAGAACATTAGGCATTGCGCATTGCAACTGTCCAGAACGTGCAGACTTTGTGAAGAATTTATTCTTACAAAAGGGTACATTTCGTGATGTATATGTGACAGATACTGCAGGAGTTGCTACGCTTTATGCTAGCGATGGAGGTATTATCGTTAGTTGTTAAATTGCTCACTTTTTTTCTATTATAAATAGACGAGCAGGGAGAGATTGAATGAGAATGAAGTAGATTTGAAATATTTGCTTTCCGTTTTCCGTGAGTATCCTTGCTCGTTTTATATTTTATGAAAATAGAGAAGCTGCTGTAATTGCAATTACAGCAGCTTCTCTAAGTGAGTAATCAGATAGAAAATTATTTAAAGTAAGACATCGCAGCTTCATCAGCTACAACGTAAACTTCTTTATGGAACTGAAGAATAGATGCAGGTACTTCTGGAGTAACTGGACCAGTTAAAGCACGATATAATGTCTCAGCCTTGTCTGCACCAGAAACGATAAGAAGAATCTTCTTTGCTTTCATAATTGTACCGATACCCATGGAATATGCCTGACGAGGAACGTCTGCTTCAGACTCAAAGAAACGCTTGTTTGCTTCAATAGTACTTGGTGCAAGATCAACACAATGAGTAATCTTAGCGAAATCAGCAGCTGGCTCATTAAATCCGATATGACCGTTATGACCCATACCTAAAACTTGGATATCAACGCCGCCTAATGATTCGATCAATGCTTCATAATCTTCACAAGCTTGGTCTGGATTTTCTGTTAAGCCATCTGGAACGTGAGTGCATTCTTTACGGATATTCACATAGTTGAATAAATGAGAGTTCATGAAATAGCGATAGCTCTGTTCATTTTCTGGGGATAATCCACGGTATTCGTCAAGGTTTACACTCATGATTTTAGAGAAATCTAAGTTGCCAGCTTCATACCATTCAACTAACTTCTTATACATTCCAATTGGTGAAGAGCCAGTAGCCAGTCCTAATACACTGTCAGGCTTTAATGTGATCTGAGAAGCTAAAATTGTAGCTGCCTTTAAACTCATTGCGTCATAATCTTTCGTTCTGTAAATTTTCATAGTATTCCTCCTAGATTTTTATTAAAATGATGTTGGGGTCAAAAGATACTTTGACCCCATGATACCTATGGATTGCTCCGCACTACGTGGTCTCGCAATCCTAGAAACATTCGAAATTCACCCTAATCGGGCTACTTTCTCATGTTTTGCGGGTCTCAAAATTATGCTTTTTCATGCAAGCATGAAATACATAACCTTTTGACCCTGGTATCATTAAAATAATGTATTATCAAGATCAAACTCTCATGTATTTTTAGATGAAATATATGGGAGTAGGGCTTGATATCATAGGATCAAAAGATATTTTGATCCTAACATCATATGAATACAGTTATGTTGTCAAAATTGAGCTGCTATTAGATAGAGCGTGAGGAGATCACTGTTCAATTAAGGAAAAATAACTATAAATCATATAAATTTTAAATCGTATACATAAAACTGATTTGTATATATTTATGAATGCTTGTGTATAATATATCATATAATTAAAAGAAAATCAACAAAATAAATAGGAAAAAATTAGCAAAAGTGATGAAAATACAAAATAAAAAGACAAAAGTGCAAAAACAAACTTTCATAAAAAAGCTGTCATACAATGTATCAATTGTATGACAGCTTTTGACATAATGTCTGTTTTCAAAAATTATAATTATTTTTATTTATTGAATTAGACAAGATCGGCGATCGAATAAATTAACTGTTCGGAAGATTCCCAATCCAGACATGGATCAGTAATCGATTTTCCGTAAATATGTTCGCCGACTTTCTGACATCCACCTTCGATATAGCTCTCAATCATAACACCTTTCACTAATTTCTCAATATCTGGGTTATGTTTGCGGCTATGCAATACTTCTTTGACGATACGAACTTGCTCCATATATTGTTTGTTAGAGTTGGAATGGTTTGCATCGACAATACAAGCTGGATTTTTCAGATCTTTTTTGTTATACATCTGAAGGAGTAATTCCAAATCTTCATAGTGATAATTTGGAATTGCCTGCCCGTGTTTGTTTACTGCACCACGTAAAATGGTATGTGTTAATTCATTTCCTGTTGTCTGTACTTCCCATCCACGGAAGATGAAATCGTGACTATGCTGTGCGGCATATACGGAATTTAACATAACAGAAAAGTCGCCGCTTGTTGGATTTTTCATACCAGCCGGAATATCAAATCCGCTGACGGTTAAACGGTGCTGCTGATTTTCAACAGAACGTGCACCGACTGCAACATAAGAAAGAATATCAGACAGGTATCTCCAGTTTTCTGGATAAAGCATCTCGTCGGCAGCAGTTAATCCACTTTCTTCAATGGCGCGCATATGCATCTTACGAATTGCAATAATACCAGCAAGCATATCTGGCTTCTTTTCTGGATCTGGCTGATGAACCATTCCTTTGTATCCTTCCCCTGTTGTACGAGGTTTGTTTGTATAAATTCTTGGAATAAGAATCAGGCGATCACTGACCTTCTCTTGAACTCTTGAAAGACGATTGATATAGTCACATACAGCGTCTTCATTATCAGCAGAACATGGTCCGATAATTACTAAGAATTTATCACTCTGACCAGTGAATACTTCACGGATCCTTGCATCTCTTTCTTTTTTAATAGCTGCAATCTTTGCAGAAACAGGATAAGCTTCTCGAATTTCTGCTGGAGATGGCAGTTTTTTTATAAATTTGAATCCCATAATTTTACTCCTGTATTAATTTTAATCAATTACTTTAACATTATAAAGTAATAAACTAAAACTGTCAATAGAAATGAAAATAAAATTGGTTTTAATAAAATTGGTTTTATTTTCAAACAATAGAGACAAAATACTTATAAAAAACAAAAAAGAGTGAATGATAGTTTTTATATTAAAGTAGATTTCGAGTTTCCGCTTTGCATGTCCTTTTGATCATGGATGAAAAAAATGAATAAAATAAAAAAAAAGAGTAATAGTAATAAAAAAGAAATAAAAAAGAAAGAGGTCGGTTGTATGGTATTAATTCTTATTATTGTTGCAATGGCATTGATCGCATCTTGGATTTTTTGTCAAGGATTGGCACTTGCTGCAAAGGAAGCACAAAGGATTAGTGAAGTATGGGAAATGGAGCAGAAAGAAGAGGTTCAGGAGAGTATTGAGTCGCATCTTGCGTCAAGTGAGTCGTTTGGGCAGAAATAGAGATTGTACAAACAAAAGAAAGTCTGTTATAATGAAACACTGATATAGTTTATAATATCTAGGAAATCATTTTTCGATATAATGAAAGGAGGAAGTCACTCTTTTGGCTGATAAAAATAGGAAAAAGAGTGACTGATATAAATTTATGAAATCATTAGTGCTTGCAGAAAAACCGTCGGTTGCACGGGATATTGCACGAGTGCTGCATTGTAACCGATCGGTAAATGGAGGATTAGAAGGAGAGAATTATATTGTTACATGGGGATTGGGACACTTGATTACATTGGCTGATCCACAGCAATATGATACAAAATATAAGACATGGAAAATGGAAGATTTGCCAATGATGCCAGAGCCGTTTCATTTGGAAGTGATCGCTCAAACGGCAAAGCAATATTCGGCGGTGAAAGCATTGTTACATAACAAGGATGTAAAAGAAGTAATTATTGCAACAGATGCAGGGCGAGAAGGAGAGCTAGTTGCAAGATGGATTTTGGAAAAGGCACAAAATAAAAAGCCGATTAAGCGGCTTTGGATTTCATCCGTGACAGATAAAGCGATTCGAGATGGATTTGCGCATTTGAAAGATGGAAGAGAGTACAATAATTTGTATCGTGCTGCAGTTTGTCGTGCAGAGGCGGATTGGCTTGTCGGAATTAATGCGACACGAGCACTTACTTGCAAATATAATGCCCAACTTTCGTGTGGGCGTGTTCAGACACCGACACTTGCAATGATTGCACAGAGAGAGGCACAGATTAAACAATTCCAGCCGCAGTCGTATTTTGGGCTGACTGCGGTTTGTGATTCGCTGAAGCTTGTATGGACAGACTCCCATTCAGGCAGTCAAACGACATTTAAAAAAGAAAAAATAGAAGCAATAAAAAAGAAGATAGAAGGAAATTTAGTTGTTATTACAAAAGTTTCTAAAGCGAAGAAAAAGACAATGGCACCATTGTTATACGATTTGACGGAACTGCAAAGAGATGCAAATAAGAAATATCAATATTCGGCGAAACAGACATTGAATATTATGCAGCGTCTTTACGAGACATATAAAGTGCTTACTTATCCAAGAACGGATTCCCGCTATTTGACAAAAGACATTGTTGGAACGATAAAGGAGCGTTTAAAAGCATGTGGTGTTGGTCCATATAAGGCGTTGGCAGGAAAATTGATTACAAAGCCAATTACAGCGAATGCTTCATTTGTAAATGATGCAAAAGTAACGGATCATCATGCAATTATTCCTACGGAACAGTTTGTTGCACTGGATCATATGACGGTTGATGAGCGAAGAATTTATGATCTTGTTGTGCGTCGTTTTCTTGCAGTTTTATATCCTGCGGCAGAATACGAACAGACATCCATTCAGGCACAAATTGGGACAGAGCTGTTTACCGCAAAGGGAAGCTTTGTGTTGCAGATGGGATGGAAAGAAGTATATCAAAATATAGAAGGGTTGGAGGAAGAAGAGACAGATGTACAGATTCTTCCAAAATTAGAGCAGGGAATGAAACTTGCGGTTTGTCAGCTTGTTATAAAGGAAGGAAAGACAACACCACCGCCCTATTTTACAGAAGCAACATTATTATCGGCGATGGAGAATCCTGTAAAATATATGCAGGATACAAGTGCGAAACGGGTACAGATATTAAAAGAGACGGGTGGTCTTGGCACAGTGGCGACACGAGCGGATATTATTGAAAAATTGTTTCATAGCTTTTTCTTGGAAAAGAAAGGAAATGAGATTCATATAACATCAAAAGCAAAGCAGTTGCTGGAACTTGTGCCAGAAGATTTGCGAAAACCAGAATTGACGGCTGATTGGGAGTGGAAATTAGCACAGATTGCAAAAGGAGAGCGAGAAAATCAGCAGTTTATGAAGGAGATTCGTTCTTATGCGGCAGCATTGACAGAAGAGATTAAGCACGGAGAAAAGACATTTCGTCATGATAATATCACAAATAAAAAATGTCCGAATTGTGGAAAGCGTTTGTTGGCAGTCAATGGAAAAAATAGTAAGATGCTTGTCTGTCAAGATCGAGAATGTGGATACCGAGAGACTGTTTCTCGCATGTCTAATGCACGCTGTCCAGTATGTCATAAAAAGATGGAACTTGTTGGAAAGGGAGAGCAGAGTATGTTTACTTGCAGCTGTGGATATCGGGAAAAACTTTCAAAGTTTCAGGAAAGGCGACAAAAAGAAGGAAAAAATGTAAGTAAAAAGGAAGTGCAGCGTTATATGCAAAAACAACGTGCACAGGAGCAGCAGTTGACGAATTCACTGTTTGCAGATGCATTAAAAAATATAAAATTATAATAATGTCTTTTTTAATACAGAACGAGAAATCCCTACTTTAAGTATGCGAAATGTTAAGTGAAGCAGCGGATTTTCCATAGGTGCTTTGCTAGTTCTTCATGGATACAGATAGTTGTCATACTTTTTTCATTTTATGCTACAATAGAAGTAAGGAATTATCCGGAGTAACGTTATGAACCGAATTTGTTCTTTTCTGGTGGCACTTAGTCTTTGTACATATTTATGGAATCCTGTCTTGCCAGAAACTGTTTCTGCTGATCATTTGAAGACAGAAGAAAACAAGCAGACAGTGGAAGTGACGGCAGATGCAGCGCAGCTTGGAATTACGGCAGCTTCTTCTATATTAATGGAGGGAAGCACTGGTACGGTAATTTATGAAAATCAAGCAGATACAAGATTAAGTCCTGCGAGTATTACAAAGATTATGACGTTAATTTTAATTTTTGATGCATTAAAAAATGGAACAATTACGTTAGAAGAGGAAGTTACGACGAGTAATTATGCAAAATCAATGGGCGGTTCTCAAGTGTTTTTGGAAGAAGGGGAGCGGCAAAGTGTTGAGACGATGATTAAATGTATCGTTGTTGCTTCGGCAAATGATGCATCAGTTGCTATGGCGGAGCGAATTGCAGGAAGTGAAATGGAATTTGTAAATCGAATGAATGAAAGGGCAGCAGGACTTGGAATGACGAATACACATTTTGAAGACTGCTGTGGACTCACAGATTCCGACAATCATTATTCTTCGGCAAGAGATGTTGCAATTATGAGTCGAGAATTGATTATGAATTATCCAGCGATTCATGAATATTCAACAATTTGGATGCAAAATATTACGCATACGACGAATAAAGGAACGACAGAATTTGGTCTTGCAAATACAAATAAGTTATTAAAGCAGTATCAATGGGCGACAGGACTAAAGACGGGTTCCACGTCAAAGGCAAAATATTGCTTGTCGGCGACTGCCGAGAAAGACGGAGTGAAGATGATTGCCGTCATTATGGCATGTCCGAATTATAAAGATCGTTTTACAGAAGCTGCGACATTGCTGAACTATGGATATGCGAATTGTAAATTGTATAAAGATCAGGCACCACCTGCACTTAATCCAGCGTTTGTGCAGGACGGTGTGCAGGAGCAGGTACAGACAGAATATGGAACACCATTTTCGTATTTAAGTACATCAGGAGAAGATTTCTCTTTGATGGAACGAGAAATTATATGGGAAGAAATGCTGACAGCACCGATAGAAAAAGGACAGCAAGTTGGACGGCTAGAATATCGGCTGAATGGAAACGTGCTTGGATTTACACCGATTGTTGCAAAAGAATCGATGGAAAAGGCAGGATTTTTTGATTATATAAAAAAATTAGGACAACAATTTCTTTTTTAACTAAGTTAAAGATATTTTTTATTGATTTGATAGCGGGAAATCTTCTTATAAGCCTGCGCAAGTGTTTATAAAACCTTGCGAAAACGGCTTAAAATCACAATGTCATTAACTTAAGAAAAGAATAGTTTATTTCAGTCATGAAATAGATTATTCTTTTCTTTTTTTGTTTAAATGTAGTAAGAATTTATCAAATATATTATTGAATTTTTTATGATTTTTATATATCACTAATAGTGAGAGGTAATGCATATGTTTATCAAAATACTCACAAAAACTTACGGAAAGAAAAAGCATTATTATGCCAGTCTTGTTGAAAATAGGCGAGTAAATGGAAAAGTTGTACAGACTGTAAAAGCAAACCTTGGACCTGTTACAGCGGAACAGATTCCTTATCTGAAAGCAGCTTATTCCAAAAAGAAACCACGTCTTGTTTATGATGAATGAAATGCAGGTGATTTGTAGTGAGAAGTTCACAGAAACATACTATAATGGATATGTGCAGGATGGAGTCAGATGAATTTGTAAATTGTTGTCGTTCGGATAAAAATAACGTTTTTGTACGAAACAGAAAAATGCCACTCAACGATCTTCTGCTGACTATGGTAAATAGAAAGGGGATTACTTTGACGTTGGAATTGCGTAATTATATGAAAATTGCCCACCCGGGTGTCAACATTTCCAAGCCTGGATATTTAAAACAACGAATGAAATTGAATCCAAATGCATTCCAGGATTTATATCATTTTCATAATCAAAACTTTTATTCAGAACCAGGATTTGATACTTACCATGGTTACCTTGTATTAGCAGCAGATGGCTCTGATATCAATATTCCTACCACCAAGGAAACATTGGAAATGTATGGAAGTGCTAGCAGAAAAAATACTAAACCACAGGCACAGATCGGTCTAGGATGTATTTATGATGTTAGGAATCGGATGATTCTGGAAAGTGATTGCAATAAAGTGAAGTTTGATGAAATGCGTCTGGCGGAAAACAGATAGAACGTATTCCTGAAACAATAGGGGAGAATCAGCCTTTTGTTATCATAATGGACAGAGGTTATCCTTCAACGCCTGCCTTCATCCATATGATGGACAAAGGGATAAAATTTCTTGCCCGACTGAAATCAAGCGATTATAAAAAGGAACAACAAGCTCTAACTGCTGAAGACAACATTGTAGAAATAGAACTGGATAAATCCAGAATTCGGCATTACCAAGGGACTTCTAACGGAGAACGAATGAAGGAGCTTGGCAAAATTACGCTTCGTATGGTAAAGATACCACTAAATAATGGAACCATAGAAGTGTTGGCAACGAATCTACCACAATCAGAGTTTAGTACATCTGAAATTTCCGAATTATATCGAATGCGCTGGGGCATTGAAACGGCATATGAAACTTTAAAAAGCAGACTACAGCTAGAAAATTTCACGGGTACAAAACCATGTCTTCTATTACAGGATATTTACAGTACCATTTATGTGTGTAATCTGGCAGAAGACATAATACGAGATGTTGAGCGAGAATTAAACGAAAAAGAATTGCATACAAAGCATAAAATGGCAATTAACCAGATGCTCAGTATTGGCATCCTAAAAAATGATCTAATATATATTGTTTTGGAAACGGACAAGGAAAAGAAATCCGTATTATTTCAAAAATTATATGATGATATAAGTCAGAACCTTGTTCCTGTCCGACCAGATCGCCATTATCATCGGACCAAGGGGCAATTGGCGGGTAAATACTCAAATACGCATAAAAGAGCATATTAATATAAGTGAAGTACTTCCATTATGAGATTAGTATATCTACACTCAAAAAAAGTAGTTTCACTCTATTTCAAAATGTGAGATAGAATGAACTGCTTTTTTCTTTGACTTAAGTTAATGAGATTGTACAAAAGCAAGACTTTTAAAATGGAGCTGAGGGGAATCGAACCCCTGTCCGAAAGCCCGTCCATTAAAGCTTCTTCCATTATAGTTGATCTTTTGACATTCCCTTACGATAGCGCCGAACAACAGGCTCTATCGCTTAGTAGCTTCATCATTCTTCCATCTCCTCAAAGCTTTGGAAACGAAGTGCCTCGCAAAGTCGATGCCGAACTCTTAAGCAGCGAGTGACTTAAGGTCGACAGCTGCCGCAATTAGGCAGCGTATGCTAAATTATCGTTAGCGTTTATATTTAATTTCCGACTTTTAACGTGGATCCGGACCACGAATGGCTACTCTAATTTCAAAACCCCCGTCGAAACCAGTACAACCCCTTAAATGAACTGGTATGCTAACGTAGTTGTTACATTATACAATGCAATTAAATTGTTGTCAAGTGCTTTTTTGATTTTTAAAGTTTTTAAATAAACTTTTATTCCTTTCCTCAGAATACAGCAGAAATATTATACCACAGATTATAGCTCAATGCAGCTGGTATTCTGATATATTTGCTATTTTTAGAAATACCCAACACGGAAATGTGGACAGCTGCTGCGCACCTGACGCACATTTCCACACTGGCTACTACGACGGCTGAATCCGTTTTTTACCTACACTTTTCAAAATCATCAGGGGAATGAATATTATCATATTCATCAGCAAGCTCCGAAGCACGCCTGATAATCTCTGCTTCCCGCTCCTGCTTTTGCCTGATTGATTCCTGATATTTGTCTTCCAGTGTATGGCCTGCTTGGTCTGCTATATGAGTCTCCATGAACCTCTTCCGGCTGGCATCCGTATCAGCTGACCGGAGAAGGCGTGCTTTGATCTCTTCCAGCTGCTGAAGCACGCGGCTTTCCGCATCGACTTCGGCTTCACGTTCGGCAAGGGCCGCCCGAATGCATCTTCCTTCTTCTGATACTCGGCAGCGGCATCATCCTGTGCCCTGCTGCGTGTCTCTTCAACAAATTTCTCCTTGGCTTTACGTGTTCCCAACGTTCTCAGCGGATAAAATGCCGCCGTCATTTATATGAAAACTAAGCGTAATTTTGCTCAGTTTGTATCTTACAGGTATAAACACATGTTAAATCGTCAAAAATCGCTCAGCGTGGCTGAAAATGCGATAAAACACTATGTTTCAGTCCCACCTGCAGTCACAGGCGGCAGGCTTTCGTCAAAACTGAAATCGTCTATACTGTATTCCCGGGCAGACGCTTCCAGCGCATCCCTGATCATTGCAGGATTGAACTGCCCAAGAATTCGTAATGCATAAGACTAAGTATAATCCACTAGTTATAGAAGTAAAAATTAGTCTAAACCGTTCTAATCTAACCTTCATTTTTTCTTATAAATAGGAGCTTTTTGCAACTCGCTACCAAAAAATGTTAGTCAAAACGTTAGTCAAATGTTAGTCAAACGCTAAAAAAGCACTTCTTTTGAAGTGCTTTTCTTGTCTGTTTAGATGCAAAAATCCTTGTAAATACGAGCTTTTGAAAAGAGCTCCCAGCCGGACTTGAACCGGCGACCCACGCATTACGAATGAATTATCATATTTATGAACGGCTTAGTTTATTTTAGAAGAAGAAATAAAAGAACCCAAAAATGTAACAACAACAATGGATATTTTCAAAAATTACAAAAAAATTAACATAACAAGAACGAAATACAATTGAAAATTATAATGGTTCCTGTATTGTTACTTATGAAAATTTTGCATAAAATGCAAAATTCCAAAGCTCTTGTGAACTAATTCAGTAATATTCTTATATAAAAGAACTATTTTTACATCCATACATTACAGTTTTATCAAATGTCAAACGGTGTCGAAATGTTCCTTTGGACAAATTTTATAAATAGCAGTAAATTATAATCAAAAGTTAATCTCTAGTCATTCTTGAAATACATAGATCAGTTTACTTATACTGTTCATGTTGAGACTGTCGTGTTGATGTCAAAAGTCGAGAAGTAGATGTACGGAAAAGGCTTGAAAACAAGGGATTTCCGAGGTGGAGCAGATTTTGGACACAGGGCAACACGTCCGGAAAATGCGGTTTTAACTGTTATAGGAAACATATCTACATGAAAAAGTGACTGAGGGTTGAGTTGACAGCTTACAAAATGGGTAGGTTGAGTTGATAGGTTTGATGTTTGTAAGTCGAGTTGACAGGCAGGTTAAAACAGGTAATAATAGACTAAAAAACATATGAAATTATTGGGGCAATGATGATTAGTCTAGCGGGGCATGATTTTTTGAAGGGGGTGCGTTATGGTCAATAATCCTAAAGTGCATATTATACCGCCCGTACCTCCGAAGCGGGATAAACGAGTAGGTATTTACTGCCGTGTTAGTACAAATAGTTCGGAACAGTTAAAGAGTCTTACGGCGCAAGTATCGCATTTGACAAGAATAACTGCGGCAACGCCACAGTGGCTGCTTGTGGATGTCTACATGGATATTGCGACAAGTAAAACCGGTTCTTCGCGCAAAGAGTTTACCCGTATGCTGAACGATTGTGATTCAAATAAGCTGGATATTATTCTCACCAAAAGTATAAGTCGCTTTGGGCGGGATACCGTTGAAATTTTAGATGCATTGAATCGGTTGAAATTGCTTGGTGTTCGTGTCATATTTGAACAGGAAGAACTTGATACTGCGAATACCGATAGTACCCTTATGATTTCAATTATTGAATGTATAGCGCAGGCAGAAAACGAATCTCGTAGCGAAAACATAAAGTGGGGTATAAAGCAGCGGGCAGCATCTGGGACATCAAAATTATATGATAGAAAATGTTATGGTTATGAACATGATGCAGAAGGCAAGTTAATTATTGATGAAGAGACAGCAGAACACGTAAGGCTGATATATGATCTATATCTTCAAGGGCAGAGTGTAATAGGTATTATTCGGGAATTGGAAAGGCGTAAGATAGTTTCACCTACGGGAAAAGAGAAATGGTGTAAGAGAACTATTGATGTCATGTTGAGCAATGAAAAATACACAGGAAATGTCCGCCTTTTGAAAACCGGAAATAGTGAAGTTCATTATTTAGCATCCGATAATAATCCAGCGATTATATCGAAAGAAATTTTTAAAGCTGTGCAGATTGAAAAGGCGCAGCGAAGCAATGTGGTAAGAAAAGACAATGATATCCAGAGGAAAAGCAAGAAATATAGTTCAAGGAAGTACATAAATAAAGGATAAAACAATTTTTAGATGGACTTTTGTTTGGGTCATAAGGAGCTGAGGAGGGATACGAATGAAAATCTTATTTTTACATCTGAGTGATGCACATTTTAAAGAGAATACTAAGTTTAGGGATATTAATATTCAAGCTATGGTAAATGGATTGAAACAAATTGATAAGTTTGATGAATGTGTATTGGTTTTTTCTGGGGATATAGCACAGTCTGGAGAAATAAATCAATATAAGGTAGCAGAATATTTCATTGGCACATTGATTAAACAAATAAAGGAAAGTTATTTGCCACATAAAAGAATATTTACTCTTATTGTACCTGGAAATCATGATAATTTAGCAGCAGATCCTAAAAGAGGGATAGAAAAACTAAAGGGATATTATTCTCCTGGCAAGGATATAGATACTGTGTTTTACAATGAATTGTCTCAATTGGATAATTTTTATACATTTGCTCAAAGGAATTTATGTTATACCAAAGGAAAAGTGGTTGATGTGAGAAAAATTACTTTTGGGAAGTTTACAATAAAAGTAAATCTAATTAATTCAGCTCCCTTTTCTTTGCTATGTAATGGGAATGAAGATAAGGGACTTCACTACATACCGCAAAGAGAACTTGATAAACTTGATTTTGTACGTCAAGAGAATTATACTCTCTCTATTATACATCATGGTCCAGAATGGTTCTCCGATGGTTCAAAGCAAGCACTTTATAATAAGTTGTATGAAACTTCGGATTTGATCTTTGTGGGGCATGAGCATTTCTCATTAAGCCAAAATAAAACTGTTAACGCAAAACATACAGTTGATATTTCAAGCGGTGTCGCATTGTATGGAACAAGGACAGAGCATGGTTTTAATACCTTAATATTGGATACAGAGCAACATAAGCTTACTGGTCATAAATTTGTATATAATGGTTCTATCTATAAGCCGGTACAGAATTTAAAGAACAAGAATGTAACATTTAGAGGAAAATACAAATTTACCCATACACAGGAATTTAAAGATTGTCTGGAATCGGATGTTGATGAAAGAGCAGGAGAGAGATATTTAGACTATTTTGTGTTCCCGTCATTAGAAGCAAAAAGCATTAATGATGATATGAAGAATTATAGTGTTCTGACAGAAGAAAAATTTATGGAGCTATTTGCTCTGAAGAAAAAAATTTCTATTGAGGGAAGTACCAGATCCGGAAAAACAATTTTAGCAAAATACTTATGCAGAATGCTGGCAGATAATTATGTTCCTATTTTTCTGGAAGAAGAAAGTTTTTCACCTAAAGATAATCTTAAAGTAATAAAATATGCTTTGGCAAATCAGTATGGAGAGAATACCGATTTTGATGAGTTCATGCAACTTGATACTGAAAAGAAAATTCTTATCGTAGATGGATATGATAAGATAAGTAAAGAGAAGTGGAAATCTTTTATTGAGGAATTTGAAGATAAGTTTGGTCATTTTATCTTGTTTGGTGGAATAGACTGGAATCTTAATATTAAAGAAAAGACATTGGAGGAATTGGCTGAAAATAAGATATTTTATATGCGAATTTGTCCATTTTATTATGCTAAACGGGAGATGCTTATTGAGAAGATTTGTTCCAATTTTCAGGAAAGAAAAATTACAGATATAGCTGAAAAAACTAGGAAAATAAATGAAGATATTACAGACCAGATAAGATATTTTCAGTTGAATCCAGATTTTATTCATCAGTATGTGGACTATTATCTAAGCTTTTCGTATACTAAAACACAGAAAGAAAGTAATGTTTTTAGTAAAGTTTTTGAAGCGAATATCACATTCCGATTAGCAAAGCATGCTGGTGAGGAAAATGTAGATGAAATCATGATTGCTTTGGATTTTGTGGCTCATTATATACATTTTAATAAAAAATATCCGTTGCCGACAGAGGAATTTGAAAGTGTTGTTGAAACGTACAATAGTGAATATGATAACGATATAAAACCTAAGTTTGTCTATAATGCTGCAATCAAAGCAAATATTATTCGAGAGAATCCTGATAAATTTGGCATAGAATTTTGCGATGAAAATTTATTGGCATATTTTACAGCATTACATCTTAATAGAATTTTTAATGAAGGAAAAGGTGCAGAGGAATTAAAATATATTCTTGATAATATTTGTTTTCAACCTAATGGTGATATTATTCTTTTCTTATCATATATCACAAGCAATATTCAGATTTTAAATCCAATAATGGACAGCCTTATTGCACATATGAAAGAATGGGATGAATTGAGTATTGATAGTGATAACGTTGGGTATCTCTCCAAGATTAGCACCGATATAAAACCTAAATTGCCTGATTCAAAAGAGAAAAAGCAGATGAAAGAAGAAAAATCAACTATAGAAAAGGAGATTGTCGAGAACCATAAATAAAGCTCGGAAAGTCTTTATTCATATGATGAAAGTAAAGTAAATTCATTTGGGAATAAAATATCAAAAAGCATTTCATATCTTGAATTGGTTGCAAAAATATTGCCGAGTTTTAGACATATTTTAAAATGTAATCAGAAGCAATGGGTGGTGGATATATTGTACAGATATCCTAATAAATTATTATACTTTATGCTTAAAGATATTGATGAGAATTATGATAAAATCATAAATGATATATTAGATAGTGCCCCAAGAACCAGAAAAGGAAAACTGATTACCAGGGACATGATAACAAAAGAATTACAAAACCAATCTATTGCATATATTCTATCTATATATGATTTTGTTGCAAGTACTTCTGTGAACGGTAAAACTATTGATGATTTGAATAAGTTTGATTATTCTAATAGCACGAATTACATGATTCAAAATATTATGATGGAAGAAAATGCGGGAAATTTCCATGCAATGGCAGTAAAAGCAGAAGCTTTAAATAAAAATGCGACCCTTGGGCTTACAAAGCAGATGATAATGCTTGTTGTACGCAAATATTTTTTGTGCCATGATATTCCGTTAATAGGAGAAGCACAGCATGTTGTTGATGTTTTCTTTGGAGAAAATGAAGTGCAGAAAAGAGTTATAAGAATGGCTCATGCAAAAAATAAGATAGTAAAAAAATAGCAATCGCTATATTGGAGTTCCGCCAATAGGACGTTTAACCATAAAAGATAACGTCCAACTCTTATGGTTGTCATACATATAGATGTGTTAATAGCGATTGCTTATACTAATATATGCGTAGCGTATCGTAGATATGAATATGATTTTAAAAAGAATGAAGTAACTACTTGTGTATATGCTGAGCTCTTAAAAACAGCTGTACAGTACTATTTAAAGATTGACATATACAACTTGTAAATACCATGAAGACTTAAAAATGTGTTCCTGCTCGTTGTGATACATTTAGTTAAAGGAGATATTATAGGAAAGTTTAAAAATAGCCTAATCTAAAATATTTTGTTGTAATGATAAAGACGTTAAAAATAAAGTAAATTAAGGGGATTTTTGGGATGATGGATATGATTGTAAATAGCCTAACTATTACATGTTGAGAGTGTCGTGTTGATGTCAAAAGTCGAGAAGTAGATGTACGGAAAAGGCTTGAAAACAAGGGATTTCCGAGGTAGAGCAAATTTTGGACACAGGGCAACATGACCGGAAAATGCGGTTTTAACTGTTAGAGGAAACATATCTACATGAAAAAATGACGGAGGGTTGAGTTGACAGCTTGCAAAATGGGTAGGTCGAGTTGACAAGATGGATATTTGCAGGTCGAGTAGATAGGAATGATAATTTGAAGCAAAAAATGGGAGATTTGGCACCTTATAGATATATGAGGTGTCATTAAACATTGCGGGTAAATATTTTAATGTTTAGTTTCCAGTGGATGGAAAATCAGCGGTGTGGTAGAATATAAATTGATAATTTATTATAGAGATACGGGTGATATTATGAGGGACGATTTTACACAGGCTACAAAAGATTTGCTGGCGAATAGAGTGGGGTGGAAATGTAGTAATCCAAACTGTAGAAAGGGAACTCGTGGAGCAGCAATTGAGAAAGAAGATATCATAAATATTGGAGTGGCAGCCCATATAACA
>JALFSR010000024.1 GCA_022778745.1 Clostridiales bacterium | reverse complement strand
CATACAGTCTCCTTTATCTGTTTTTGTTGCAACTAACATTATAAAGAAAAACTGTATGATTGGGAAGTAGGGAATTTCTCTACTTCCTTTTTATTTCAGGAATAATTTCTATTTCTGCCAATAATAATTATACACTAACTTGAAAAAATATAAAAAAATTTCTATATAGAAAAAATATCTTGATTAAAAGAAAAAACTCGCTTATAATAAGCAACGTATGGGAGAATATCGAATGAATGTTTGATTGATAATCCAAGGAAAAGAGAGGAAAATTGACATGGCAAAAAAATCTACCTATAATGCAGACAGTATTACCGTACTGGAAGGATTGGAAGCAGTACGTAAGCGTCCTGGAATGTATATCGGAGGCGTTTCTGCATCTGGATTGAATCATCTTGTCTATGAAATTGTAGATAATGCAGTAGATGAGCATCTGGCAGGATTTTGTAATCATATAGAAGTAATATTAGAAAAGAATGGAGCGGTTACAGTATCCGATAATGGACGTGGTGTTCCAGTGGATCGGCATAAGTTAGGTATTTGTGCAGAACGTATTATATTTACAACTCTTCATGCAGGAGGAAAGTTTGATAACAATTCGTATAAGACAAGCGGAGGACTGCATGGAGTCGGATCTTCGGTTGTAAATGCGCTGTCAGAATATATGGAAGTTCGGATTTGTAAGGATGGAGCAATTTATTATGACAGTTATCAAAGGGGAACTCCTGTTACAGAACTTCAGGATGGACTTCTTCCAAAGGTTGGAAAGACAAGAAAAACTGGAACAACAGTGACATTTATGCCAGACGGCGAGATTTTTGAAAAAACTCGGTTTCATGCGGAGTCAATTAAGAGCCGTCTTCATGAAACTGCATATTTGAATCCAGGATTGGAAATTGTATTTACAAATTGCAGAGAAGGGGAAAATGAAAAAATTACTTTTCTTGAGACAGAAGGAATCTGTGCCTACGTAAAAGAATTGAATAAAGGAAAGACAGCGATTCACGATGTTATTTATTATAAAGGAAGCAGTGAAGACATTGAAATTGAGACGGCGATTCAGTTTGTTGATACATTTGATGAACATTTATTAGGATATTGCAATAATATTTATACGTCGGACGGTGGAACTCATTTGACAGGGTTTAAGACAAAATTTACGCAGGAAATGAATACGTATGCGAAAGAATTAGGAATATTAAAAGAGCCTAATAAATTTACAGGATCAGACACAAGATGCGGAATGACAGCAGTTGTTGTAATTAAGCATCCAGATCCAATATTTGAAGGTCAGACAAAGACAAAGCTTGGAAGTGCCGATGCGGCAAGAGCGGTGTCTGCGGTGACAGGAGAACAGCTTGAGTTATTTTTTGATAAAAATTTAGAGATATTAAAAAAGATTATTGGATGTGCAGAGAAGTCAGCAAAAATTCGTAAAGCAGAAGAAAAGGCAAAGTCAAATCTTTTGCCAAAACAAAAGTTTTCTTTTGATGGAAATGGAAAGCTTGCTAATTGTGAGAGCAGAGATGCACAGAAATGTGAGATTTTTATTGTAGAAGGAGATTCTGCAGGAGGCTCGGCAAAAACAGCACGAGATCGAATGTATCAGGCAATTTTACCGATTCGAGGAAAGATTTTGAATGTGGAGAAAGCAACTATTGATAAAGTGCTTGCAAATGCGGAAATCCGTGCGATGGTACAGGCATTTGGATGTGGGTTTTCAGAAGGATATGGAAATGATTTTGATATTCATAAGCTGCGTTATAATAAAATTATTATTATGGCGGATGCAGATGTAGATGGAGCACATATCAGTACATTATTAATGACATTTTTCTATCGTTTTATGCCAGAATTAATTAGTAATGGACATATTTTTATTGCGATGCCGCCACTTTATAAAGCAATTCCATCAAGAGGAAAAGAACAATATTTATATGATGATGTGGCATTGCAAAAATATCGAAAGACGCATAAAAATTTTACTCTTCAGCGGTATAAAGGACTTGGTGAGATGGATGCACAGCAGCTTTGGGAGACGACATTAAATCCAGAAAGCCGGTGTTTAAAGCGGGTGGAAATTGAAGATGCAAGAATGGCAAATGAAATTACAGAGATCTTAATGGGCAGTGATGTAGAGCCAAGAAGAAATTTTGTTTATCAACATGCCAAGGAAGCAGAATTGGATATTTAAGGAGGAATTATGGCAGAAACAATTATTTCAACAGAATTTTCCAGTGAGATGCAGCAGGCATATATTAATTATTCGATGTCTGTAATTATGTCTCGTGCTGTTCCAGATATTCGAGATGGATTAAAACCAGTACAAAGAAGAGTACTGTATGCGATGAATGAGTTAGGATTAAATGCAGACAAGCCGCATAGAAAGTCTGCTCGTATCGTTGGAGATGCGATGGGTAAGTATCATCCGCATGGAGACAGCTCGATTTATGAAGCTCTTGTAGTATTATCACAAGATTTCAAAAAAGGGATGGCATTAATTGATGGACACGGAAACTTTGGTTCCATTGAAGGTGATGGAGCAGCGGCGATGCGTTATACAGAAGCTCGCCTAAAAAAAATTACGCAAGATGTGTATTTAGCAGATTTAGATAAAGACGTAATTGATTTTGTTCCAAATTTTGATGAGACAGAGAAAGAGCCAGAAGTACTTCCTGTGCGTGTGCCGAATTTTCTTGTCAATGGAGCAGAGGGTATTGCTGTTGGAATGACAACGTCTGTTCCAACACATAATTTAGGAGAAGTGATTGATGCAGTAAAACTTTGTATCGACCATCCAGATGTAACCGTAGAACAATTAATGGAAGTGATGCCAGGTCCTGATTTTCCTACTGGGGGAATTGTGACAAACCGAGCAGAGTTAGCCCAGATTTATAAGACAGGAAAAGGAAAAATTAAGATTAGAGGAAAAGCAGAGATTGAATATGCGTCAAAAAAGACACAGAAAGACCGAATTATAATTACAGAGATTCCGTATACGATGGTTGGTGCCAATATCGGACGGTTTTTAAGTGATGTTGCAAATCTTGTAGAAACAAAGAAAATACCGGAAATTTCAGATATTTTAAATCAATCTTCAAAAGATGGAATTAAAATAGTATTGGAACTGCGAAAAGGGGCAGATGCAGAAAAAGTACTGCAGGGCGTTTTAAAAAAGACTAAGTTAGAGGATACATTTGGCGTTAATATGCTGGCAATTGCAGATGGAAAGCCAGAAGTTCTTGGTCTAAAACAAATTTTGGAACATTATATTCGTTTCCAAGAACAAGTTAATACGAGAAAGTATCGTACATTATTAGAAAGAGAGACAAAGAAAAAAGAAATTCAAGAAGGTCTGATCCGCGCAGTTGATTGTATTGATTTAATTATTGAGATTATTCGCGGAAGTAAAACAATTAAAATTGCAAAGGACTGTCTTGTTACAGGAAATACACAGGCTGTTCGTTTCCAGTCAAAGAGATCAGAAACAAAGGCAGCAAAACTATGCTTTACAGAAACACAGGCGAGTGCTATATTAGAACTGAAACTTAGCAAATTAATTGGCTTGGAAATCTTGGCGTTGGAACAAGAATATAAAAAGACATTAAGTAAAATCGCTTCTTATGAAAAAATACTTGGAAGCCGAGAGACATTGCAAAAAGTAATAAAAGCAGATTTGGATAAAATTAAACAAGCATATGCACTTCCAAGAAAAACAAAAATTGCAGATTTAAAAGAGGCAGTTTTTGAAGAAAGTCCAATTACAAAGATGGATGTTGTATTTGCAATGAATCGATTTGGTTATGTAAAAATGATAGAACGTTCCGTATTTGAGAAAAATTTTGAAACAATAAAAGAAGAAAATCGAGTGATTTTTCCATGTACAAATCTTTCTAAAATATGTATTTTTACAGAAGAAGGACTGATGCATCAGCTTAAGATGCAAGATGTGCCGTTTTGTAAGGGAAAGGATAAAGGAATTCCAATTGAAAATCTTTGCAATTATAAATTAGAGACAGAAAAGGGTATTCTTATCGTTCCATTAGAGCAGATAAAAGAGAAGAAATTATTATTTGTCACAGCAAGAGGAGCGGTTAAACTAGTAGATGGAAGCGAATTTGAGACGATCAAAAAAACGATTTTATCGACAAAACTGTCGGAAGGAGATCGAGTTGTTCATCTGGAAATTTGTAATGCCGAATCAGTTGTACTTATTACAAATCAGCGCAGAGCACTTCGATTCCATATAGAAGAAATTTCAGTATTAAAAAAAGCTTCTCTTGGAGTGCGAGGTATGAAATTGGAAGAAAAAGAAGAAATTCAATTTGTGTATTGTTTAAAAGAAGAAGAAAAAATAGCAGTTCCAATCGGAAGAAAAAAGGTAGAGCTATCAAAACTTTTATTGAAAAAAAGAGATGGAAAACCAGATCAATTATAAACAAAATAAGAAAGTCAGTAAACACATTACTGTGAATGGAAGTGATACGATATGAGCAAAAATAAAAGAAACATGGCATTGTTTATTGGAATCTGTATGGTTTTAATCGGAACGGTCATTACTGTGATGTATCAAAAAAAAGTAATTGTTCCGAGAAATAAACAGAATTTGTATACTACAGAGATGAATATGTCTGATACACAATATCAAACGACAGAGCAGTCTAGTATAGGCGAACAAGATGGGATGATACAGGAAAGTAGGGAAGAAAACGAAAAAGAGAAGAAGAAAACGAATGAGCAGCAGCATTCCGATACAGAAGCGGCTGTGGTAAAAGATCCAAAAGCAAAAGTGCTTGAGCAGTATCAGAAGCTTGGAGTTGTGCGGGAAGATGTGAATTATTTGAATATTCGAGAAATGCCGACGACAGACAGCTTAATTATTGGAAAAATGCCAAAATATTGTGGAATGAATGTACTTGATACAATCGGAGATTGGTATTACGTACAGTCGGGAGATGTAGTAGGATATGTTGGAGCGGAATTTATTGTTACGGGCAAAGAAGCAGAGCAGCTTGCTATTCTGCATTGTAAAAAAATGCTCCAAGTGATTCCGGAGATGTTAGATGTGCATAAACAGCCATCCAAGGATTCCGCAGTCTGGACAAAATTAAATCAAAATGAACGCTATATTGTGAAAGATCAAGTGGATGGATGGTATTTATTAGACTTTAACAGTGAAGATGCGTATGTTCCAGAAAATGATGTTATAGTTGACTATTATCTTCCGCAAGCAGAGGGTTGGACTTCCGTGACAAACTGTTCCAAGCCGAGAAAAGAGTTAATTGAGTACGGAATGCAGTATCTTGGAGTTCCATATGTATGGGGTGGAACAGATTTTGCAACGGGAGTAGATTGTTCTGGTTTTACATTGCTTTGTTATAATCATATTGGAATTGAGCTGCCTCGTACATCTTATAATCAGGTAAACAGAGGAACACTTGTGTCATTAGAAGATGCAAAGCCAGGTGATTTAATGTTTTATACAGACGGAGAAGGTGTTGTCAATCATGTCGCAATTTATATTGGAGATGGAAAGATTTTACAATCGGCGAACTCATTGCATCAAGTGACAATCAGTGCATATAATTATAATACAGAACCGTATGCAATAAAAAATATTATTGGAGATTAGAAATTTTGCTTGCTTTTTTAGGAAATAAGTGTTATAGTGAATAAGACGATATTACTAGAATGAAGAGTGGGTGCAAACCCACTCTTTCTTTTCACTTGCTGCTAAAAGCAGCACAGAGAGGTGGTGAAGATATGACAAAAAGAGAACAATATGAGGAAATGGCAGAGAAATTAGTAATGCCAATTATTGAGAAAAATAATTTTGAACTTGTAGATGTGGAATATCTTAAGGAAGCAGGCACTTGGTATTTGCGTTTTTATATTGATAAAGAAGGTGGTATTACAATTGATGATTGTGAATTAGTAAGCCGTGCAATGAGTGAACAGTTAGATGATAACGATTTTATTGAAGATAGTTATATCTTAGAAGTGAGTTCTCCAGGACTTGGAAGACCATTAAAAAAAGAAAAAGATCTTGCAAGAAATATTGGAGAAGAAGTTGAGGTTCGTCTCTTTCAAGCAATTGACGGACAAAAGGAATATATTGGAGCATTAGCTTCATATGATAAGGATACTGTGACAATTGAGTTGGAAGACACAAGTTCCATCAAAATTCAACGAAAAAACATAGCCTTGATTCGCCTTGCATTTGATTTCTAATAAAATGCAGCGATTTGGAAAAAGATAAAGTTTAGGAGGATAATAAGATGAGTAAGGAGCTGTTAGAGGCATTGAACCTCTTAGAAAAGGAGAAATCTATCAGCAAAGACACATTATTGGAGGCAATTGAAAATTCTTTGTTGCAGGCATGTAAAAATCATTTTGGAAAGTGTGATAATGTACATGTGCATATTGATAAAGATACTTGTGATTTTGAATTATACGCAGAAAAAGAAGTTGTAAATGATGTGCAGGATAATGTTGTTCAAATCAGTCTGGAAAAGGCAAGAGAGATAAATAAGCGTTACCAGATTGGTGATTTGGCGCGTGTTGATATTAAATCAAAAGAATTTGGGCGAATCGCTACGCAGAATGCAAAAAATGTTATTTTGCAGAAAATCCGTGAAGAAGAACGCAGATCTTTATACAATGAATATTATCAGAAGGAAAAAGATATTGTCACAGGTGTGGTACAGCGTTATTTTGGAAGAAATATCAGTATTAATTTAGGAAGAGTAGATGCAGTTCTGAACGAAAATGAGCAAGTAAAAGGAGAAGTATATAATCCTACAGACCATATCAAAGTGTATATTTTGGAAGTAAAAGATACGACAAAGGGACCAAAGATTCTCGTTTCCCGTACTCATCCTGATTTAGTAAAACGTTTGTTTGAATTAGAAGTAGAAGAAATTCAAAAGGGAATTGTAGAGATTAAGGCAATCAGTCGTGAAGCTGGTTCCCGTACAAAGATGGCAGTTGCTTCTAATGATCCAAATGTTGATCCAGTTGGTGCATGTGTTGGTATGAATGGTGCCAGAGTAAATGCAGTTGTAGCAGAATTAAAGGGAGAAAAGATTGATATTATTAACTGGAATGAAAACCCAGCATTGTTAATTGAAAATGCATTAAGTCCAGCAAAAGTAATTTGCGTATCTACAGATGAGGATGAAAAGAACGCACAAGTTATTGTACCAGATTATCAGCTTTCTCTTGCTATCGGCAAAGAAGGACAAAATGCTCGTCTTGCAGCTCGCCTGACAGGATACAAGATTGATATTAAGAGTGAATCACAGGCAAGAGAGTTAGGTTTGTTTGAAGAACTTGGATATGATGCAGAGTATGAAGGATATGATGAGTACGAAGAGGCAGAAGAAGAAGAAACTGTTGATTCTGCGTCAGAAGAAACAATTGATGTAGAAGAATAAAAAGCAGGAAATAACATTTAGGAAGTGATAATTTGGGTGCAAAAAAAGTACCATTAAGACAGTGTATTGGCTGTGGCCAGATGAAAAGTAAAAAAGAGATGCTTCGGATTATTAAAACTGCTGAGGATGAAGTCTTTTTTGATGTTACTGGAAAGAAAAATGGCAGAGGAGCATATATTTGCAAAGATGCATCTTGTCTGGAAAAAGCACAAAAAACAAAGGGACTGGAACGATCTTTAAAAATAGCAATCTCCAAAGAAGTATACGATGCATTGCGAAGGGAGTTGAGTGCGCTTGATACAGAATAAAGTATTATCTTTAGTAGGTTTGGCAACAAGAGCAAGAAGATCAGTAAGCGGAGAATTTTCCGTGGAAAAGGCTGTAAAAGAGGGACGGGCGCAGTTAGTTATTGTAGCAGAAGATGCATCAGACAATACAAAAAAGCAGTTTAAAAATATGTGTGCTTATTATCGAGTACCAATTTATTTTTTTTCTAGTAAGGCAGAGATTGGGCATGCAATGGGATTGGAAATGAGAGCATCTGCAGCGATACTGGACTCTGGGCTTGCAAAGGCAATAGAGAAACAATTAACAAAATAATAAAGGAAAAGGTCGGTGATAAGTTCATGGAATATATAACAATTCAACAATTCGCAAAGGAATTAGGAAAAACACAGCAGGAGATTACTGATTATTGTAATAAAAAGGGAATTACAGTAAATAATGGAGATATTTCTGCTGAGGTGGCAGAGAGGATCAAAAAGGGAATGAGTACAGAAGCACCGAAAAAGAAAAAAGCAGTTGTCTTTCGCCCGCAAAACAGCTCACAGCCACTTCCTCAAAAGAAAAGAGCGGTGAAAAAGCCTGCCGTTTCTAAGGAAGAGACGAAAGAGGAAACAAAGTCAGTCATTGAGGGAAGTCAGCCAACAGCAGATAGTAAGCAGGAGACAAAAATGAGAGAGGAAAAACAGCAGGAATCAGTAAAAAAAGAATTAGGAAAAAAAGAAGAAAACCGCGGTTCAAGACGTGATGGGGGTTCAAGAAATATAAACCGTGATGGACAAAGAGATAACCAGAGACGAGACAATCAAAATCGTGACGGACAAAGACGAGACAATCAAAATCGTGATGGTCAAAGAGATAATCAGAGAAACCGTGACGGACAGAGAGATGGACAAAGACGAGACAATCAAAATCGTGATGGACAGAGAGATAATCAGAGAAATCGTGACGGACAGAGACGAGACAATCAAAACCGTGACGGACAGAGAGATAATCAGAGAAATCGCGACGGACAGAGAGATAATCAGAGAAATCGCGACGGACAAAGACGAGAAAATCAAAACCGTGATGGTCAAAGAGATAACCAGAGACGAGACAATCAAAACCGCGATGGTCAAAGAGATAACCAGAGAGGTCGTGATGGACAGAGAACTGGTCAGAAAGATGGCCAAAGAAGAGAGTCCACACAGAGAAGAGATAATAAGTTTGCAGATCTGACACCAACTTTAACAAAAAATGAAACAAGAGGCGGAAAGCCACTGAATAAGAAAGAGCGAGAACTTCGTGAAAAGAGTCGTCAATATGAGGAAAAGTCTGGAAGAAAACAAGAAAATACAAAAAATATGAGTAAGTTAAATCCAGCAATGAAAAAGCCAGCACCTCAGCCAAAGAAGGAAGAAGAAGATGTAATAAAGACAATCACACTTCCAGATACAATGACGATTCAAGAATTGGCAGAAAAAATGAAGCAGCAGCCATCTGCTCTTGTAAAGAAGTTGTTTTTACAGGGAAAACTCGTAACAATCAACTCAGAGATCGATTTTGAATCAGCAGAAGAAATTGCATTAGAATTCAATTATATTTGTGAAAAAGAAGTAAAAGTAGATGTTATTGAAGAACTGTTAAAAGAAGATGAAGAAAACGAAGAGGATATGGTTCCAAGATCTCCAGTTGTCTGCGTTATGGGTCATGTTGATCATGGTAAGACATCACTTCTTGATGCAATTCGTTCCACAAATGTAACAGCAAAAGAAGCAGGTGGTATTACACAGCATATTGGTGCGTATACAGTAAAATGCAATGGTCAGGATATTACATTCTTAGATACACCAGGACATGAGGCGTTTACTGCAATGCGTATGCGTGGTGCGAAATCTACTGATATTGCAATTTTAGTTGTTGCAGCAGATGATGGTGTAATGCCTCAGACAGTAGAAGCGATCAACCATGCAAAAGCAGCAGGTGTTGATATTATTGTAGCAATTAACAAAATTGATAAGCCAAGTGCAAATGTAGAACGTGTAAAGCAGGAAATGGCAGAATATAATCTGATTCCAGAAGACTGGGGTGGAGATACAATTTTTGTACCAGTGTCTGCACATACAAGAGAAGGTCTTGATACATTGTTAGAGATGATCTTGCTTGTGGCAGAAGTAAAAGAATTAAAGGCAAATCCAAACCGTAAGGCAAGAGGTCTTGTTATCGAAGCACAGCTTGATAAAGGAAGAGGTCCTGTCGCTACCGTTCTTGTACAGAAAGGTACGCTTCATGTCGGTGATGCAGTTGCTGCTGGTTCTTGTCATGGACGTGTGCGTGCGATGATCGATGATAAGGGTCGTCGTGTAAAAGAAGCTGGTCCATCAATTCCAGTTGAGATTCTTGGATTAAATGATGTTCCGAATGCCGGTGAAGTGCTCATGGCAAAAGACAATGAAAAAGAGGCAAGAAGCTTTGCAGAGACATTTATCAAGGAAGGAAGAGAACGTCTCTTAGAAGATACAAAGTCCAAATTAACATTGGATGGTCTGTTCTCACAGATTCAGGCAGGAAGTATCAAAGAATTGAATTTAGTTGTAAAAGCAGACGTACAGGGATCTGTTGAAGCAGTAAAACAGTCATTAGAGAAGTTATCGAACGAAGAAGTTGCAGTAAAAGTAATTCATGGTGGAGTTGGTGCAATTAATGAATCCGATGTTACACTGGCAGCTGCATCTAACGCAATTGTAATTGGATTTAATGTCCGTCCAGATGTTATGGCAAAATCAATTGCAGAAAGAGAAAAAGTAGATTTACGTCTTTACCGTGTTATCTATCAAGCAATTGAAGATGTAGAATCTGCAATGAAGGGTATGTTAGATCCAATCTTTGAAGAAAAAGTAATCGGTCACGCCGTTGTTCGTCAGACATTCCGGGCATCTGGTGTTGGTACAATTGCAGGTGCTTATATTATGGACGGTGTATTCCAGAGAAACTGTAGTGTAAGATTGTTCCGTGACGGAGAAAAGATGTATGAAGGTTCTTTGGCATCCTTAAAGCGTTTTAAAGATGATGTGAAAGAAGTAAAGGAAGGCTACGAATGTGGTCTTGTATTTGAGAAGTTTAATGATATTAAGGAAGAGGATACTGTAGAGGCATATACTATGGTAGAAGTTCCACGATAGGAAGTACAAAATCACAGTACGCCCTCTTCTGTAATCAAGTGAGGAATGAGAAGATATGAGAAAAAACAGCATTAAAAATACGAGGATTAACGGAGAGGTACAGAAAGAATTAAGTAATATCATTCGTAATGAGATCAAAGATCCACGAATTCATCCTATGACATCTGTAGTGTCTGTTGAAGTCGCTCCAGATTTGAAATCATGTAAGGCATATATTAGTGTATTAGGAGGAGAAGAAGCACAAAAAGATACGATTAAAGGGCTGAAAAATGCAGCTCCATATATTCGTCGTCAGCTTGCGCATTCTGTTAACCTTCGTAATACACCAGAGATCTTTTTCGTATTAGACCAGTCTATTGAATATGGTGTTCATATGACAAAATTAATCGACGAAGTAACAAAAAATTTAGGAGAAGAAAATGAATCTGAATCAATTATTAGATAATGTAACATCAGTGGCGATCACTGGTCATGTACATCCAGACGGTGATTGTGTAGGTTCTTGTCTTGGACTTTATAATTATTTAAAAGAAAATTTTCCAGTATCGGTTGATGTATATTTGGAAAGTTTTGCAGAGCCATTTTTATTTATGAATGGGGCTTTAAATGTTCAGACAAAAGAAAACGAACAAAAAGTGTATGAGTTATGTTTTGCATTGGATTGTGGTGATGAAGATCGAATTGGTGCAGGAAAAGTGGCATTTCAGACAGCAAAAAAGACAGTCTGCATTGATCATCATGCAACAAATCGCGGATATGCAGACGAAAATTTAATTTGTCCTGAGATGAGTGCGACATCTGAAGTATTAGCAAGAATTATGGATAATGAAAAAATCAGTAAACAGACTGCAGAGTGTCTTTATACTGGAATTGTTCATGATACAGGTGTGTTCCAGTACAGCAATGTGTCACCAGATACGCTTCGCATTGCGGCAGATTTACTTGAAAAAGGAGTCAATGCATCTTCAATTATTTCTAAGACTTTTATGGAAAAAACATATAAGCAAAATCGTATTCTTGGATTTGCACTTTCCAACAGTATTTTATTTATGGATGGAAAATGTATTTTTTCCATTGTTCGAGAAACAGATATGAAGCGATTTGAAATTAATCCAATTGATTTGGAGGGAATTGTCGCTCATATGCGTGATACAACGGGCGTAGAATGTGCAATTTTCCTTTATCAGACAAATGCAGAAGAGTTTAAAGTGAGTCTTCGTTCAAAAGAAATCATTGATGTTGGAAAAGTTGCGGTTTATTTTGGCGGAGGCGGTCATGCTCGTGCAGCAGGCTGTACACTGAATGGAAGTGCAAGAGATATGGTAAATAATATCGCTCGTTTAATTGAAGTACAGTTAAAGGAGCAAGAAAAATAAATGGATGGTATTCTGATTATTTATAAGGAAAAAGGATATACATCGCATGATGTCGTGGCGAAACTGCGTGGAATTTTGCATCAGCGTAAAATTGGGCATACAGGAACGTTGGACCCTCAGGCAGAGGGGGTTCTTCCTGTATGTCTTGGGTCTGCGACAAAATTATGTGACATGCTGACGGATAGAAGCAAAACATATGAGGCTGGTATTCGGCTTGGATTAGAGACAGATACACAAGATATATTTGGACAAGTAATTAAGCAGTCTTTCGTTTCTGTTACAGATCAGCAAATAAATACAGTAATACAATCATTTCTTGAAGAATATGATCAAATCCCACCGATGTATTCTGCAAAAAAAGTAAATGGAAAAAAACTGTATGAACTTGCACGTCAAGGCAAGCAAATAGAGCGTAAGCCATGCCGTGTCTTTATTGATTCCATTGAGATAACGAGCTGCAATTTTCCTGATATGACGTTGAATGTGCAATGTTCAAAAGGTACGTATATTCGTACTCTTTGTCATGATATTGGACAAAGTCTTGGATGTGGCGCATGTATGACAAGTCTTGTTCGTACAAAAGTAGGGAATTTCAATTTGGAGCAGGCAATTACACTTGCCCAAGTAGAACAAAAAAGAGATGATCAGACGTTGGATTCATGGATTATACCAGTAGAACGAGCATTTGAACAGTATTCTGTTGTGACAGTAACACCACAGTCCGAGCGGCTTCTTATGAATGGAAATCGTTTGGAGATGCGAGATTTGCAAGATGGCGCACAGAAAGCTGACATGGTGCGTGTACTGGACAGTCATGGACAATTTCAGGCTGTATATGGGTGGGATGATGAGAAAAACGATTTTAAACCGATAAAAATGTTTTTGAGGAGTGGCATATGATTCACTTTTGGAATACATCGAACATTCAAATTACAGGAAACACAGCAGTTACACTTGGAAAATTTGATGGACTGCATAAAGGGCATCAAAAACTGCTAAATGATATTAAAAAGAAAAAAGAATGTGGCTATCAAACAGTTGTGTTCACGTTTGCCAGACCACCGATGACATTACTGACAGGTAAACCGCAGCGTACTCTTCTTATAAATGAAGAACGACGAGAATTTTTGGAGGCAATGCAAATTGATTATTTAATTGAATATCCATTTAATGAGACAGTTAGTCATATGTCACCAGAATATTTTGTAGAAGAAATTCTTGTAAATCAGCTTCATATGAAGTATCTGGCTGCTGGAAAAGACTTTGGTTTTGGATACAAGCGTTCTGGTAATACGGATTTACTAAAAGCTCTTGCTCCAAAATATGGATATGAAATTACAGTAATGGAAAAAGAAACGGATGGAAAAAGAGAAATCAGCAGCACGTATATTAAAGAAGAACTAGTTATGGGACATATGAAAAAGGTAGAACAACTGCTTGGAAGACCATTTTCAATTCAAGGAAAAATTGTACATGGAAAAGCATTAGGGCGAAGAATTGGTATTCCGACGATTAATATTATTCCTCCCGATGAAAAGTTGTTGCCGCCAAGAGGAGTTTACTGTGCAAAAGTAGAAATTGAGCATCGGTTTTATAACGGAATTGCAAATATAGGTGTAAAACCGACTGTAACAGATCAAAAAAATATGACAGTTGAAGTGCATTTGTTTGATATAAAAGAAGAATTGTATGGAGAAGATGCAATAGTATTTTTATATGAATTTGTTCGTCCAGAGCAGAAATTTGAATCCGTCGAGGCATTAAAGGCACAGATGGAACGAGATATTGCTGCAGGCAAACGATATGCCGACAAAGAGATATAAGGAGCAGGAGGGTATGGAAGAAAGAAAAAACAATGAGCAGATACAGCAGTGGGATGATGAAGCAAACCAAGACTATGATTGTTCATTAGAAAATGAAAAAGATGAAATACCACCAGATGAAAAAGAAAAAGACGAGATACAAAAAGAAGTTTTCAAAGAAGAACCACATATAAAAAAAGATGATGTACAGCATAATACAAATGAGCATTTTGATAAAAATCATCAAAAATCATCATCTATATGGATGACTCGACTTCGAATTATTGCAGCAATAATTGTAATTGTTGTAATAGGTGGAATTGTTTGGTTTAATCAGACATACCGCAAAGAACCTGCAGTAACTGTGAATGCTGTGATATCAACTGTCACAGAACCACAGACAACAGAACCTGTTTTATTAAAAGAAGATGTATTGACACATTATCAAAATCTTGCCATTGTTGATGATAAGATAGATAAATACTTAAATATTCGCAAAGAGCCATCGGATAAGGCACCAATTATTGGAAAATATACACCATATTCTTATGTTAATATCAAAAAAGAATTGGAAAAAGGATGGTATGAAATAGAGTTAGAAGGACAGACAGGATATGTTTCGAAAACACATATTTTGACGGGCGAAAAAGCAAAGCAGGCAGCATTAGAGCATTGCTTACATAAAGTGAGAATATCCAAAGACGGTGTAAAAGGCTATGATGGAAATAACGACCAGGCAAATGAATTAGTAGAATTAGTCAATGGAGACAGCTATGATGTTGTACGAGACAGAGAAAAAGGATGGATTCTAATCCGCGCAAGACATAATACGGAATGTTTTGTAAAAGCAGAGGATGTAACAGATGGCTATTATTTAACGGAGGGTATTTTATTCACAGGCGAAGGAGAAATTTCACAGACACGTCTTGATTTTTTGAATAACGCATGGCAGTATCTTGGCGGTAAATATGTCTGGGGTGGTGAAGAACTTGGCGTTGGAGTCGATTGTTCTGGATACATATGGAAGCTTTTGCAGCAATATGAAATTTATATTCACCGCGTTTCAATCGAACAGTCTCAAGACGGCACAGAGGTAAGTGAAGAAAACATGCGTCCTGGCGATTTGATTTTTTATATTAACCGTGGAGATCAGATTAGTCATGTGGCAATTTATACTGGAAGCAAAACAATTCTTCATGCAGCATCAGAAGAAAAAGGAATTTGTTTAGATGCATGGGATTATTTAAAGCCTCAGGCAATTCGTAATGTATTTGGAGATTAAAAAAAGTAAGATAATATCTTGACAATTAATAGGAAATTATATATACTTTGATTGTCAAAGTATTTTTGGAAAGGTAATGGAGTACGTCAATGACCACAAAGATTATAGGAACTGGACATTATGTTCCGGAACGTATTGTAACCAATGATGATTTGGCTATGATCATGGATACGAGTGATGAATGGATTGCTGAACGCACAGGTATTCGTCAGCGACGGATTGATACTGGAGAAGGCGTTGTTTCAATGGCTTTAAAGGCTTCAAAAAATGCGTTAGAGAATGCAGGAATCACTGCGGATATGCTTGATATGATAATTGTAGCAACATCGACTGCAGATGATCTTTTTCCAAATACTGCATCTTTGGTACAAAGGGAGCTTGGAAACCATCAATGCGTTTGTTTTGATTTAAGTGCTGCATGTTCAGGTTTTTTATATGCTTTGAATACAGCACATGCGTATATTAAAGCAGGGATGGCAAAGACAGTATTGATTATTGGAAGTGAGTGTCTGAGTAAGACGATGGACTGGACGGATCGTAGCACTTCTATTTTATTTGGAGATGGTGCAGGTGCAGTTATCGTGACAGAGGCAGAAACTGGAATTGAGTCAGTAGTGGCTCATTCGGACGGACGAAAAGGGGAAGTCATCATTTGCGATGGACGACCACTCGAAAATTTCTTAGTGAAAAAGAATGTCACGTATGCGTATACTCAGATGGATGGACAGGAAGTATTTCGATTTGCAGTGAAAACAGTGCCAGAATGTATTCATGAACTGTTGGATCAGGCTAAAATCGGAGTGGAAGATGTAGATTACTTTATTCTACATCAAGCAAATGAACGGATTATTCGTTCGGTATCAAAGCGATTAAGGGTGCCGTTAGAACGATTCCCAATGAATTTGCATAATTATGGAAATACTTCTGCTGCTAGTATTCCGATTTTGCTAGATGAATGTAATCGTAACGGATTGTTTGTTCCGGGACACAAAATCGTGCTTTCTGGGTTTGGTGCAGGTTTAACATGGGGAGCCGCACTGTTAACTTGGTAAAATAAAAAATAAATTTAGAGAAAAAGTGAGGAAAAAAGAAATGTTAGAAAAAATGAAAGAAATTATTGCAGAACAGTTAAACGTAGAAGCAGATGAAATTACAGAAGCTACTTCTTTTAAGGATGACTTAGGAGCAGATTCCTTGGACTTATTTGAATTGATTATGGCATTAGAAGAAGAATATCAGACAGAAATTCCATCTGATGATTTACAGAGCTTAACTACAGTTGGTCAGGTAATCGATTATTTAAAGGCACATGGAGTAGAAGCATAATCAAAAAAGTTTTCCCGTTTTTAGAGGAGGCAATAATGAAAACAAGAGTAACAAAACTGCTAGATATCGAATATCCGATTATCCAAGGTGGTATGGCATGGGTAGCCGAGCATAATTTAGCTGCGGCTGTTTCAAAGGCAGGAGGTCTTGGTATTATTGGTGCAGCAAATGCGCCAGCAGAAGTAGTAAGAAAAGAAATCCGCAAGGTGAAAGAGTTAACAGATAAACCATTTGGTGTAAATGTCATGCTGTTAAGTCCAGCAGCAGACGAAGTGGCACAGGTCATTGTCGAAGAGGGAGTAAAAGTAGTGACGACTGGTGCAGGTAATCCTGGAAAGTACCTCAGTATGTGGAAAGAGGCGGGAGTTAAAGTAATTCCGGTTGTTGCTTCAGTTGCCATGGCAAAGATGCTGGAACGTGCAGGAGTCGATGCGGTGATCGCTGAGGGATGCGAATCTGGAGGACATATTGGAGATTTAACAACAATGACTCTTGTACCACAGATTGTCGATGCAGTTTCTATTCCAGTTATTGGAGCAGGAGGAGTTGGTGACGGCAGAGGAATGGCTGCAATGTTTATGCTTGGAGCAGAAGCAGTACAGCTTGGAACTCGTTTTGTTGTTGCAGATGAATCAATTGTACATGAAAATTATAAAAATAAAGTAATTGCAGCAAAAGATATTGATTCTGCAGTGACAGGAAGAACAACGGGTCATCCAATCCGCTGCATCCGTAACAAGATGACAAGAGAATATTTGAAAAAGGAAGCAGAAGGTGCAAGCTTTGAAGAGTTAGAATTAATGACAGTTGGTTCGCTGCGTAATGCAGTATTAGACGGCGATATTGTGAATGGAAGTTTAATGGCAGGTCAGATTGCAGGATTAATTTCCAAAAAACAATCTTGTCAGGAAATTATTGATGAGTTGATGACAGAGACAACTGCATTATTACGGTCAGTTCCTGAACAATTAGGAATCAATTAATTTTAAGTTTTAAAAGAAACATAAGTGGGAAAAGGTTTCATCTAGAGTAAAAAGAAAAGTCCTTTGTCTTTGGTTATAAACAACGGGCAAGGGACTTTCTTATATAGAGAATTGTTAGAAATAAGATTGAAAGCAAAAGGAGAATGGATATGAGCAAAATTGCATTTATTTTTCCAGGACAGGGAGCACAAAAGGCTGGTATGGGACAAGAGTTTTATGAGAACTGCCCAGCTGCGCGTCAGATTTTTGATCGTGCCAGCGAAGTGTTGAATATGGATATGAAAGAATTGTGTTTTGAAAAAAATGATCGCCTAGATCAGACAGAATATACTCAGTGTGCTCTTGTCACAACGGAGACTGCAATTTTGGCGGCATTAAAGGAAGCAGGAATTGTGCCAGCAGTGGCAGCAGGATTGAGCCTTGGAGAGTACAGTGCACTTGTAGCAGCAAATGTAATGGATGCAGAAGATGCAATTCGTGTAGTACGTCAAAGAGGAATTTTGATGGAACATGAAGTACCAGCAGGACAGGGTGGAATGGCTGCTGTTTTAGCAATGAAAGCAGATAAAATAGAAGAGGTGATCGCACCAATCGAGGATGTTCAGATCGCAAATTATAACTGTCCAGGACAGATTGTAATTTCAGGCAAAAAAGAAGCAGTACAGACGGCGTGTGAGGCGTTAACTGCAGCAGGTGCAAAGCGTTGTATTCCATTAAATGTCAGTGGACCATTCCATTCTAAGATGCTTACAGGAGCAGGGGAAAAATTAGGAGAAGTATTAGAGCCAGTACAAATAAGAAAACCTGCAATTCCATATGCAACAAATGTGACAGGAGAGTATGTCACTGATGAAGAACAGATAAAAGAATTATTAAAACAGCAAGTATCCAGTTCTGTTCGTTGGCAGCAGTGTGTTGAGTCAATGATTGAAGATGGAGTGGATACATTTATTGAAGTAGGACCAGGAACAACCTTAACAGGATTTTTAAAGAAAATTAATCGAAAAGTGACAGCCTACCATATTGAAACACCAGAAGACTTACAAAAAGTCGCTGAAAGTTTAGCGTAATAATAAAAGGTAGTATTTAGATTTTAGATAGATAGATGGAGGTTACTCATGTTACAAGGAAAGATAGCAGTTGTGACAGGTGCAAGCCGTGGAATCGGAAGAGCAATTGCTTTCGCATTTGCAAAAGAAGGCGCAGCAGTCATTGTCAATTATAATGGATCAGTAAAAAAAGCAGAAGAAGTAGTAGAAGAAATTTGTCAGGCAGGCGGAAAAGCAGAAGCAGTTCAGTGTAATGTGGCAGATTTCGCAGCTTGCGAAGCATTTTTAACAGACATAATAAAACGTTATAAACGAATTGATATTTTAGTAAATAATGCAGGAATTACAAGAGATGGATTGCTGATGAAGATGACAGAAGAAGATTTTGATGCTGTTATTCAGACAAATTTAAAAGGTGCATTTAACTGTACTAAATTTGTATCTCGTCAAATGCTTCGTCAAAAAGCAGGAAGAATTATTAATATTTCATCCGTTTCTGGTGTAATAGGAAATGCAGGACAGGCAAATTATTCCGCATCAAAGGCAGGTGTAATTGGGTTGACAAAAGCTGTGGCAAGAGAAATTGCAAGTCGTGGAATTACTGTCAATGCAATTGCTCCAGGATTTATTAAAACAGAGATGACAGAAGTACTTCTAGATGCAGCAAAAGAGGCAGCAGTTTTGCAGATTCCAATGAAGAAGTTTGGAGAGACAGAAGATATTGCACAGACAGCTGTGTTCTTAGCCTCAGAAAAAGCAAAATATATTACAGGGCAAGTTATCCATGTAGATGGTGGAATGGCAATGTAATATTGATAAATGAATTCTGGAAAATATCGAATGGAGGAAATTATGAATCGAGTTGTAGTAACTGGATTAGGTGCTGTGACACCAATCGGAAATAATGTAGAACAGTTTTGGCAGGGAATTAAAGATCAGAAAGTTGGAATTGCGCCAATTACGAAGTTTGATACAAGTGACTTTAAAGTACATCTTGCAGCAGAAGTAAAAGGATTTGTTGCAAAAGAACATATGGATTTCAAGGCGGCAAGACGTATGTCTGCTTTCTCTCAGTATGCAGTTGCAGCGGCAAAAGAGGCAATGGATGATGCCGGATTAGATATGGAAAAAGAAGATCCATATCGTGTTGGTGTAAGCGTTGGTTCTGGTATTGGAGGACTGAATGACATTGAAAAAGAATGCGAAAAGATGGAAAAAAGAGGTCCATCAAGAGTAAATCCATTATTGGTTCCAATGATGATTTCCAATATGGCTGCTGGAAATATTAGTATTCAGTATAGATTAAAAGGAAAAAATATCAATGTAGTAACCGCATGTGCAACAGGAACGCATTCAATTGGAGAAGCATTCCGTACAATTCAGTATGGAGATGCAGATGTTATGCTTGCTGGAGGAACAGAAAGTTCGATTACTCCAATCGGAGTAGCAGGATTTACTGCATTGACTGCATTGACAGCATGCGAAGATCCAATGCGTGCATCGATTCCATTTGACAAAGAGAGAAGCGGATTTGTCATGGGTGAAGGTGCAGGTGTTGTTGTATTAGAATCATTGGATCATGCATTGGCAAGAGGTGCAAAAATATATGCAGAGTTAGTCGGATATGGAGCAACTTGTGATGCGTATCATATTACTTCTCCGATTGAAGATGGAAGCGGTGCAGCAAAAGCAATGGAAAATGCAATGCATGATGCAAATGTAACGCCAGATCAGATTGATTATATTAATGCACATGGTACAAGTACGCATCATAATGACTTATTTGAGACAAAAGCAATTAAGTTAGCATTTGGTGATCATGCACGAAACGTAAAGATTAGTTCAACAAAGTCTATGATCGGTCATTTACTTGGTGCTGCTGGTGCAGTAGAATTTATTGTCTGTGTAAAATCAATTGAAAATGGTTATATTCATCCAACCGTCGGTTATCAAGTTCCAGATGAAGAATGTGATTTGGATTATGTAATAAATGGTCCAGAGCAGATGGATGTGAATTATGTAATGACAAATTCCCTTGGATTTGGAGGACATAACGCAACTCTTTTAGTGAAAAAATACGAAGCATAGGAGATTGTGAAATGGAAAAGACAGAGTTTGAACAGATTGAAAGTTTGATTAAGCTGATGTCAAAATCAGATTTGACAAGCTTACAGTTAAAGACAGATGGAATTCAGCTTGTATTGAAAAAAGAAAAAGAAAAGGAAGTCATTGCATCACTGCCAGCTGCTGCAGAGACAGTAAAAGTGTTAGAACAAAAAGAAAAAGCATCAGCAGAATTTAATAATCCAGATGAAGTTGTCACAGCACCACTTGTCGGAACATTTTATGCTGCACCAAGTGAAGATGCGGAGCCATTTGTATCGGTAGGAGATAGAGTAAAAAAAGGACAAGTGCTTGGAATTATTGAAGCGATGAAGTTAATGAATGAAATCGAGTGTGAGTATGATGGCGTTGTGGCAGATATTCTTGTACAAAATAAAGATATTGTTGAATATGGACAGCCATTGTTCCGCATTGCAAAGCCATAAATAAATGCGATAGAAAAGACATAGACGAAAGCAATATGCTGCAGGAGGAAATTATGTTAGGGGTAAAAGAAATTGAACAAATTATTCCACATAGACATCCATTTTTATTAGTCGATTATATCGAAGAATTGGAACCAGGTGTACGTGGAGTTGGATACAAATGTGTGACATTTCATGAAGATTTTTTTAAAGGTCATTTCCCACAAGAACCAGTTATGCCAGGTGTGCTTATTTTAGAGGCACTTGCGCAAGTTGGAGCAGTTGCGATTTTAAGTTTAGAAGACAACAAGGGAAAAGTTGCTTATTTTGGAGGAATTGATAAGGCAAAGTTCCGTAAAAAAGTCGTTCCAGGAGATAAAGTTCGTTTGGAATGCGAGATTATTAAGCAAAAGGGACCAATCGGAATTGGAAAGGCGACTGCTACAGTAGATGGAAAGGTTGCGGTTTCAGCAGAAATGACGTTTATGATTGGATAAGGAGTAGATTATGTTTCGTAAAATATTAATCGCAAACAGAGGAGAGATTGCAGTAAGAATTATCCGTGCCTGCAGAGAGATGGGAATTGCAACGGTTGCTGTCTACTCAGAAGCAGACAAAGATTCTCTTCATGCAATGCTGGCAGATGAGGCAATTTGCATTGGACCAGCATCATCCGCAGACAGCTATTTGAATATGGAAAGTCTGCTCAGTGCTACGGTTGCGACAAAAGCAGATGCAATTCATCCTGGGTTTGGATTCCTTTCTGAAAATAGTAAATTTGTGACATTATGTGAGAAATGTCATATTAAATTCATAGGTCCTCCAGCAGAGGTAATTGACCGTATGGGTAATAAGTCTGCGGCAAGAAACACGATGATTGAAGCAGGAGTGCCAGTTGTTCCAGGAAGCAAGGAACCAATCTATGATGTCGCAGTCGGACGTGAAATTGCTGAAAAAATTGGTTATCCAGTTATGATAAAAGCAGCAAGCGGCGGCGGCGGAAAGGGAATGAGAATTGCACATTGTCCAGAAGAATTTGATAATCATTTTTTAAATGCACAGAGAGAATCGATCAATTCATTTTCAGATGATACAATGTATTTAGAGCGTTATGTAGAATCACCTCGCCATATTGAGTTTCAGATTTTAGCAGACGAGCATGGTAATGTCATTCATTTAGGAGAACGTGATTGCTCAATTCAAAGACGCCATCAAAAATTAGTAGAAGAATCTCCATCTGCTGCGATTTCTCCAGAGCTGAGAAAAGAGATGGGAGAGACGGCAGTGCGTGCAGCAAAGGCAGCAGGATATGTTAATGCAGGAACGATTGAATTTTTGTTAGATAAAAATAATAATTACTATTTTATCGAGATGAATACACGAATTCAAGTAGAACATGGTGTAACAGAGCTTGTTACAGGAATGGATTTGATTAAAGAACAAATAAAAATTGCAGCCGGAGAACCTTTAGAATGGAAGCAAGAAGATATTGTCATTCAAGGACATGCGATTGAATGCCGAATTAATGCAGAAAATCCATCGAAAAACTTTATGCCATGTCCAGGACAGATTACAAATCTGCATTTTCCAGGAGGAAATGGTGTGAGAATTGATTCAGCAATTTATTCTGGATATCAGATTCCACCATATTATGATTCTATGATTGCTAAATTAATGGTATATGACAAAGATCGAGAAGGTGCGATTCAAAAAATGCTCAGTGCGCTAGGAGAAGTTGTTGTAGAAGGCGTTGATACAAATGTGGAATTTCAGTTTGAAATTTTAGAAAACAAGGCATTTCAAAAGGGAGATGTCAATACCGATTTTATCGAAACTTATTTTGGAAATTGAGGGATTAGGCAATGATTCGAGATTTTTTAAAAAAACGTCCTGTTCGCCAGAAAGCAGAAGAGCAGGAAATGGAACCAGAAATTCCAGCAGGACTTTGGAAAAAGTGTAATAAGTGTGGAGCTGCGATTTATACAGAAGACGTAATCAAAGGACATTATATCTGCCCAAAATGTAAAGGATATTTCCGAGTGCATGCTCGGCGTAGAATCAACTCAATAGTAGATGAGGGGAGTTTTAAAGAATGGAATGCAGATATGCCGTCATCGAATCCATTGCGTTTTCCTGGATATGAAAAGAAACTTGCAGAAGTAAAAGAAAAGACGAATCTTAATGAAGCAATTGTAACAGGAATAGGAGAGATTGACGGAAGAAAGGTAGTTCTTGGCGTTATGGATGCCCGATTCTTTATGGGAAGTATGGGATATGATGTTGGAGAAAAGGTAGCAGCTGCAGTTGAACGTGCAATTGAAGAAAAGCTTCCTGTTATTCTATTTACCTGTTCTGGAGGAGCAAGAATGCAGGAAGGAATTGTTTCATTAATGCAGATGGCAAAAACATCAGCAGCATTAAAACGACATAGTGATGCAGGGCTATTGTCGATTACTGTATTAACCGATCCAACAACGGGCGGTGTGACAGCAAGTTTTGCAATGCTTGGAGATATTATTCTATCAGAGCCAGGTGCATTGATTGGATTTGCAGGTCCGCGTGTAATTGAACAGACGATTCATCAAAAACTTCCAGAAGGATTTCAACGAGCAGAATTCTTATTGGAGCATGGATTTTTGGATGGAATTGTAAGAAGAGAAGAAATGAAACAAACATTATCCAATCTTTTAATGCTTCATGAGACAAACAATGTCTGTCAAATGCCAGCAAATGAAACAAAATCATATAAAAAGAGTGGAGAAAAAATTGCCGCATGGGATCGTGTTATGATTTCTCGTATGCCAGAGCGTCCAACAGGACTTGACTATATTGAAGCAGTTTTTACTGATTTTATAGAACTTCATGGTGATCGTTATTTTGGAGATGATGGTGCAATTGTCGGGGGAATTGCACGTTTT
Source organism: Clostridiales bacterium (assembly GCA_022778745.1). Taxonomy (GTDB): domain Bacteria; phylum Bacillota; class Clostridia; order Lachnospirales; family Lachnospiraceae; genus Fimimorpha. The sequence continues at coordinate 10,512 of JALFSR010000024.1, read as the reverse complement.
CAAGGAGTACCGGTCACTGTAATTGCACAGCAAAAAGGAAAAAACACGAAAGACAATATTAAAAGAAATTTTGGAATGCCATCTCCAGAAGGATATCGAAAGGCATTGCGTTTGATGAAGCAGGCAGAAAAATTTCACCGTCCGATTATTTGTTTTGTTGACACACCAGGAGCGTTTTGCGGTCTAGAAGCAGAAGAACGTGGACAAGGCGAAGCAATTGCAAGAAATTTATATGAAATGTCTGCCTTAAAAGTTCCAGTATTATCTATTTTTATTGGAGAAGGAGGCAGCGGAGGTGCCTTAGCAATGGCTGTTGCAGATGAAGTTTGGATGATGGAAAATGCAATTTATTCTGTACTTTCTCCAGAGGGATTTGCTTCTATTTTATGGAAAGATGCAAAAAAAGCAGCTGATGCAGCGAAGGTTATGAAAATTACAGCTGCAGATCTGAAAAAATTAGGAATTATTGATTATATAATAAGAGAAGAAGAGCCAGCGACTATGGAGACAATGGAACCAATATGTAGCGATATTTCAGAACAAATTCAACGTTTTTTGGCAACGTACAGTCAAAAAGAGGGAGAACAGTTAGCTGCTCATCGTTATGAACGATTCCGGAATATGTAATCACTGAATTGCATCCCATCCGTAAGTGAATGGGTTTTCACCCTATATTATAACATTGGACTTAGGAGGAATGATTATGTATAAAGGTGGATTAAAAATTGGAAACTTAGAAAGCCGCTATCCAATCATCCAAGGAGGAATGGGTGTTGGCATTAGTTTGTCTGGACTTGCAGGAGCAGTAGCTGCTGCAGGAGGAATTGGCATTATATCTACTGCACAGATTGGATATAGGGAAGAAGATTATGATACGAGTCCATTAGAGGCAAATCTGCGTGCAATTGGAAAAGAGATCCAGAAAGCAAAAGAGATTGCAAATGGAGGAATTGTCGGTGTCAATATTATGGTTGCCACACAGCATTACGCAGATTATGTAAAAGAAGCATGTCGTCAAGGAGCAGATATTATTATATCTGGTGCAGGACTTCCAGTAAGTCTTCCAGAATTGGCAGGGGGAGATGCAAAATTAGCCCCGATTGTGTCATCTGCAAAAGCAGCAATGGTAATTTGCAAGATGTGGGACAGAAAATATCATAGAGTACCAGATCTTGTTGTGATCGAAGGACCAGAGGCAGGAGGACATCTTGGATTTTCAAGAGAAGAATTGGATCATTATACAGAAGAAAGTTATGATACTGAGATTTTGAAAATTTTTGATGTTGTAAAAACATTTGAACAAAAGTATGAGACAAAAATTCCGATCGCAGTTGCAGGAGGAATTTATAACAGAGAAAAAGCACTACATTATTTTGAATTGGGGGCAGATGCAATACAAGTTGCGACACGTTTTGTTACAACAGAAGAATGCGATGCTGCAATAGAATATAAAAATGCATATATTAATGCAAAAAAAGAAGATATTGTTATTGTAAAAAGTCCGGTTGGAATGCCAGGAAGAGCAATAAAAAATAAATTTATGGCAGACTGCATGGCAGGAAATCGTCCAAAATTAACAAAATGTCATCAGTGCATTATTACATGCAAAAAAGAAACAATACCTTACTGCATTACTGATGCATTAGTAAATGCAGCAAAAGGAAATGTAGATCAGGCACTTCTTTTCTGTGGAGCTCAGGCATGGAGAGCAGAAAAAATTCAAACAGTAAACGAAGTAATTCATGAGTTTTTTCCAAAATAAATACTTCTTACAAATTCATGAATAATGAATAATTGATATTTACAGATTGCACGAAAAAATGTATAATAAGAATCGTGTCAGAGCTGTCCAATAGCCTGGACAGCTCTTTTTTTACGCGAAAGCATAAGGTAAGCAAAAATACACGTTTTGTGTTCATGAGGAAGTTGCAAAGCGGATTTGAAATGTCCTCTTTACTTTTTATATAGGAAGGAGAAATGATGTGAAACAAATAAATAAAATTGTACCTATTTATGCAATTATTCCATTATTGAGTGGATTACTCTATAATTGTATTGTATATTGGGGATCTAATATCTTATGTAGTAATTTGCCCCATTATGATTTTACTATGGCATTTGATCGCAAAGTACCATTTATTCCTGAGTTTATTATTTTTTACTTTTTGGCTTATGTATTTTGGATAGTAAATTATATTTTAATTGGAAGAGGAGGAAAGGAAAAATTATATCGTTTTGTGACGGCAGATTTATTATCAAGAACGGTATGTCTTGTATTTTTTGTTTTAATGCCAACGACAAATATAAGACCAGAACTGCAAGGAGATTCGATATGGATTGAATTAGTTAGAGGATTGTACAAAGCAGATCAGCCTACAAATTTATTTCCATCGATTCATTGTCTTGTAAGTTGGTTTTGTGTAATTGGAATAAAAGACAGAGAGGATATTCCGAAGTGGTATAAATACTTTTCTCTTATATTTGCTGCATTGATTTGTATTTCTACTCAAACATTAAAGCAGCATTATATCATTGATTTAATTGGGGGAATTGCATTGGCAGAAATAACATTTCGTCTTTCGAATCACTATGAATGGTATCGTCATGTGCAGTGTTTCTTTGAAAGAATTGGTGATGGGGTAAAAAGTATAATCATACAGCGGAGGAAAATATGTGAAGAAAAATAAAAAAACGATATGGAATATCTTATTTTTAATTTTATTATGTGGTGCAACGTTTTGGCTAATGTTAAAAGACCAAGACTTGCCTGCAATTATTCAATGTATTACTGAGGCAAAGAAATCATATTTATTGATAGGAATTATATCAGTCGTTTTATTTGTCTGTTGTGAGTCTGTTATTATTCATTATATGATGCGGGCGTTACATAAAAAAACGAGACTTTATAAATGTATTAAATATTCATTTATTGGTTTTTTCTTTAGTTGTATTACGCCTTCTGCGACAGGAGGTCAGCCAGCACAGATCTATTATATGAATAAAGATGAGCTGGATATACCAGTATCTACATTAGTACTTATGATTGTGACGATTGGATATAAATTTGTTCTCGTATTAATTGGATTAGTGTTAGCTGTTTTTTATCAGGATTTCATCCAAAATTATTTGTGTGAGACAAGATTTTTGTTTTATCTTGGATTAATTTTAAATATTGGATGTATTACATTAATGCTAATGCTTGTATTTTGGCCAAATTTGGCAAAGCGAATTATTATGTGGGGAATGCATGTATTACAGAAACTTCATCTTATGAAGAAAGATTTCACTCGCGAAAAAAAGCTAATCGATTCTATGGATCAGTATCACAAAGCAGCGGCATTTTTTTTGAACCATAAATTAGTTATTTTTAATGTTGCATTAATTTCTATATTTCAGAGATTAGTATTATTTTTTGTTACATATCTTGTATATCGTGCATTTGGCTTGACACAAGCAGGACCTTGGCTTGTGACAATGCTTCAGGCAACGATATCAATTAGTGTAGATATGCTTCCGCTTCCTGGAGGCATGGGAATTAGCGAAAATTTGTTCTTAAAAAATTTTGAACCAATATTTACATCTCAGTATTTATTGTCTGGTCTGCTTTTAAGCAGAGGAATTAGTTATTATGCTCTGCTTTTGATCAGTGCATTTGTCACAATGGGGGCACATTTAAGATTGACAATAAAAGAAAAGAGAGCAAATGCAGAAAGATAAAAAGGAATTAGTGTGAAAAAAGAGTTTCATTACTATTTGAGCTGTTTTTCAAGCAGCATGGAGGATTAATATGATAGGGTTTTATAATTACACAGTAATAGTAACGTACATAGGACTAGCATTTTCTGTCTTTGGAATAATGGAGACATTAAGCGGACATTATAAAATAGCAGTTTTATTTTTAGTATTAAGTGGGGCATGTGATATGTTTGACGGCAAGATTGCACGCTCCAAAAAAGATCGGACAGATGATGAAAAGCGATTTGGAATTCAGATTGACTCCCTTTGTGATCTTATTTGTTTTGGCGTTTTTCCAGCAATGATCGGCTACAGTTTAGGACTACATCGATTTTGGCAGAGAGGAATTCTTGTACTTTATGTATTAGCAGCAGTTATTCGTCTTGGTTATTTTAATGTTATGGAAGAAAAACGTCAAAATGAGACGAATGAGTGCAGAAAATTTTATCAGGGGCTTCCTGTTACATCATCAGCGATTATATTTCCTGTTGTATTTTTATGCAGAGGAATGATTGGAGCAGAATATTTTTCACTGATTTATCTTGGAGTATTGGCGATTGTTGCAGTATTATTTATTACAAACTTTAAAGTGGTAAAGCCAGGAAATAAAGCGATTTTTGCATTTGTGATTGTTGGAGCCATTATTATTTTAAAAATTTTGAGGATAATTTAATGAAATATATAGATAGAGACGGAAATTATTATGAAGAAAGTTCAAAACAAGATCAACTATTATCTTGGATGTATCATCATACAGCAGGGCGTATCCTATTAAAAGGTCTTGTCCATCCGGCAATATCAAAATTGGGCGGCAGACTGCTTAATACAAAATTATCTGCGATATTAATTACACCATTTGTACGCAGCAATCATATTGATTTAAATGAATACATAAAAAAAGAATATTGCTCATATAATGATTTTTTTACAAGAAAAATTCGACCGCAGGCACGACCAATCTGTAAAGATAAAAATAAATTAATCAGTCCTTGTGACGGAAAATTATCTGTGTATCGAATTAATGATGAGTTAAAATTTGAAGTGAAACATACGTGGTATAATTTACGTACACTTTTAAGAAATCCTGATCTTGCAGCTTTCTATCAAGGGGGAAGTTGCATAATTATTCGACTTACAGTTGACAATTATCATAGATATTGTTATGTCGATGATGGACAGAAAGAACGAAATCATAAAATTCCAGGAGTATTTCATACAGTGAATCCAGTTGCAAATGATTTTGTTCCTGTTTTTAAAGAAAATGCAAGAGAGTATACAACGATTCACACAAAGCATTTTGGTGCGGTGACTCAAATCGAAGTAGGTGCATTGATGGTTGGAAAGATTACAAATCACGATCAGGAAGCTTGTGTAAAAAGAGGACAAGAAAAGGGCTATTTTGAATTTGGAGGCTCTACGATTATTTTATTGTTAGAGAAAGAAAAAGTTTCTGTTGATTCTCAATTTTTTGATGCGACAAAGGACGGTTATGAGACAGTTGTTCATATGGGTGATCCAATTGGAAGTTGTTGAAAGGAAAAAGGCAGATAGAAAATGAAATACAAACATTTGTTTGCTCTATAAGGATAACAAGAGAAACTATTGTATTTTTTTTTAAAATAAGACAAATATTTATCAAATATTTATAAAAATCTTTGATAAATATTTGACAGGTGAGGAATGATGAGTTATAATGACGATAGGTAAACAAATATGCCTAATCTAGCAGGATGTTTTATAAAACGACAGACTAGATACATACGTTTTGGTTAAGAGAAGAAATCTCTGCCATTAGAAAAAGGAGAGATTCTGCCTTATGAAGAGAGCAGTTTATCCGGGAACGTTTGATCCCATTACATTTGGACATCTCGATATTATTGAGCGTTCAGCAAAAGTAGTAGATGAATTAGTTATTGGAATTTTAGCAGATAGCAGAAAAAAAAATCCATTATTTACAATTGAAGAGAGATTACATATGCTTCAGGAAAGTACAAAACAGTTTTCAAATATTTTAATCCAAGTGTTTGATGGAATGACTGTTGACTTTGCAAAAAAAAATAATGCGAATTTAATTATCCGTGGATTACGAGCTGTTACTGATTTTGAAAGTGAATTACAGATCTCACAGGCGAATCAGCAGTTAGATTCGAGTATCGATACGATGTTTTTTACGACGAGTCTGGAATACGCATTTTTAAGCTCTTCTATCGTAAAAGAGATGGCTTCCTATGGCACGGACATCTCACTCTTTGTACCGAAACCAGTAGTAGGTATGTTTCGCCAGAAGTTTCCAGATCTTATATCTGCAGAAAGACTGAATGAAACAAGTTTATTATAATATGATACTAAGGTCAAAAGTCATACGTTTCATGTTCGCATGAGAAAGTATAACTTTATAATATATTATTTTATTATTCTTAAATTTAGGAGGAAATTAATATGTCAAAGAAGGTAGTATTAGCAGGTGCATGCCGTACAGCGATTGGCAGCATGGGAGGATCTTTAAGCACAACTCCAGCAGCAGAATTAGGTGCAGTTGTAATTAAGGAAGCTTTAAACAGAGCAAACGTAAAGCCAGAAGATGTTGATCATGTATATATGGGTTGTGTTATTCAGGCTGGTTTAGGACAGAATGTTGCACGTCAGGCTTCTTTAAAGGCTGGTTTGCCTGTAGAAGTTCCAGCAGTAACTGTTAACGTTGTTTGTGGTTCTGGATTAAACTGTGTAAACATGGCTGCTCAGATGATTCTTGCAGGTGATGCTGATATCGTTGTTGCAGGTGGTATGGAAAACATGTCTATGGCTCCATATGCATTAAAGAATGCTCGTTACGGATACCGTATGGGTAATGCTCCAATGGTAGATACAATGGTAAACGATGCATTATGGGATGCATTCAACGACTACCACATGGGTATTACAGCAGAGAACGTAGCTGAACAGTGGGGATTAACTCGTGAAGAGTTAGACGCTTTTGCAGCAGCAAGTCAGCAGAAGGCAGTTGCAGCACAGGAAGCTGGAAAGTTTGATGATGAAATCGTTCCTGTAGAAGTAAAGAAGAAGAAAGAAACAGTTATCTTCAAGAAAGATGAAGGTCCACGTCCAGGTACAACAGCAGAAGGTATCGCAAGATTAAGACCAGCATTCAAGAAAGATGGTATTGTTACAGCAGCTAACGCTTCCAGTATTAACGACGGTGCAGCAGCAATCGTAGTAATGAGTGAAGAAAAGGCAAAAGAATTAGGCGTTACACCAATGGCTACATGGGTTGCAGGTGCATTAGGCGGTGTTGATCCATCTATCATGGGTGTTGGACCTGTTGCAGCAACAAAGAAAGTTATGGCTAAGGCTGGATTAACAGTTGCAGATATGGATTTAATCGAAGCAAACGAAGCATTTGCTTCTCAGTCTTTAGCAGTTGGAAGAGATTTAGGATTTGATCCAGAAAAGTTAAATGTAAATGGTGGAGCAATCGCTCTTGGACATCCAGTAGGAGCTTCCGGATGCCGTATCTTAGTTACACTGTTACATGAGATGCAGAAGAGAGACGCTAAGAAGGGTCTTGCTACATTATGTATCGGTGGCGGAATGGGTTGTGCAACAATCGTAGAACGTGACTAATTTTGGTAATTACCGGCAGTCTGTATCGCAGACTGTCGGTTATGATGTGATATAAAGGAGAGGATACCAATGGAATTTATTACTTATGAAGTAGAAGATATGGTTGGCATTATCACAATTAATCGTCCAAAGGCATTAAATGCATTAAATAGCACAGTTTTGGATGAATTGGATGCAACATTAGATCAAGTAGACTTAGATGCAGTACGTGTACTTATTTTAACAGGTGCAGGTGAAAAATCTTTCGTAGCTGGTGCAGATATCGGAGAAATGAGTTCTTTAACAAAGGAAGAAGGCGAAGCATTTGGTAAGAAGGGCAACGACGTATTCCGTAAGTTAGAAACATTCCCAATTCCTGTTATAGCAGCAATCAACGGATTCGCATTAGGCGGCGGCTGTGAGATTTCTATGAGCTGTGATATTCGTATCTGCTCTGATAATGCAGTATTTGGTCAGCCAGAAGTTGGTCTTGGAATTACACCAGGATTCGGCGGAACTCAGAGGCTTGCTCGTATCGTAGGCGTTGGTAAAGCAAAAGAAATGATCTACGGAGCAAGAAACATTAAAGCAGATGAAGCATATCGTATCGGTTTAGTAAACAATGTATATACACAAGAAGAATTGATGCCAGCTGCTAAGAAGCTTGCAGCTACAATTGCAAAGAATGCTCCAATCGCAGTTCGTAATTGTAAGAAGGCAATCAACGAAGGTCTTCAGGTTGATATGGATCAAGCAATTGTAATCGAAGAAAAGTTATTTGGTGACTGCTTTGAGACAGAAGATCAGAAAGCTGGAATGGGCAACTTCCTTGAAAAAGATAAATCAAAGAAGTTAAAAGTTGTCCCATTTAAGAATAGATAAATAAAGAGAAGTAACCAAAAACAGTTCTCATATTTTGCTGAAAACCCCAGTGAGAATGTTTAATATGGTTTTACTTATATAATTAGGAGGTAATCAAATGAAAGTAGGTATTATTGGCGCTGGAACTATGGGTTCTGGTATTGCTCAGGCATTTGCTCAGACAGAAGGTTATGAAGTTTGTTTATGTGATATTAATGAAGAATTCGCTGCAAACGGCAAGAAGAAAATTGCAAAAGGATTTGAAAAGAGAATTGCAAAAGGCAAAATGACTCAGGAAAAGGCAGATGCTATCTTAGCTAAGATCACAACAGGTGTAAAAGATATCTGTACAGATTGTGATTTAGTTGTAGAAGCTGCACTGGAAAACATGGCAGTAAAGAAGCAGACATTCAAAGAATTACAGGCTATTTGTAAGCCAGAATGTATTTTTGCAACCAATACATCTTCTCTTTCTATTACTGAAATCGGTGCAGGACTTGACAGACCAGTAATCGGTATGCATTTCTTCAATCCAGCAGCTGTTATGAAGTTAGTAGAAGTAATTGCTGGTTTAAATACACCAGAAGAAACAGTTGAAAAGATCAAGGCAATCTCCACAGAAATCGGAAAGGTTCCTGTACAGGTAGAAGAAGCAGCAGGTTTTGTTGTTAACAGAATTTTAATTCCAATGATCAATGAAGCAATTGGTATTTATGCAGACGGTGTTGCATCTGTAGAAGGTATCGACAGCGCTATGAAGCTCGGTGCAAATCATCCAATGGGACCTTTAGCATTAGGTGATTTAGTAGGTCTTGATATTGTATTAGCTATCATGGAAGTTCTCCAGGCAGAAACAGGAGATCCTAAGTATCGTCCTCATCCATTGTTAAGAAAGATGGTACGTGGCGGTCAGTTAGGTATGAAGACTGGTAAAGGTTTCTACGACTATACTAAATAAGATGTAGAATATAAGAAAATAGGCAGCGATTTTGCAGTTTAATATGAGATGGATAAAGCAAGATCGCTGCAAAAATATAATGGAGGAATGGACATGGATTTTACATTAAGTAAAGAGCATGAAATGGCGAGAAGGTTATTTAGAGAATTTGCTCAGAATGAAGTAAAGCCTCTTGCGCAAGAGGTAGATGAGACAGAAGTATTTCCAAGAGAAACTGTTACAAAGATGCAGAAGCTTGGTTTCCTTGGTATCCCAGTTCCAAAGCAGTATGGTGGACAGGGATGTGATCCTTTAACATATGTTATGTGCGTAGAAGAATTATCAAAGGTTTGTGGTACAACAGGTGTTATTGTATCTGCTCATACATCTTTATGTGTTGACCCAATTTTAACATATGGTACAGAAGAACAAAAGATGAAATATGTTCCAGATTTAGCTGGCGGTAAGAAGTTAGGTGCATTCGGTCTGACAGAGCCAGGTGCTGGTACAGATGCTCAGGGACAGCAGACAAAGGCTGTTTTAGATGGCGATGAATGGGTATTAAATGGTTCTAAGTGCTTTATCACAAATGGTAAAGAAGCAGATGTTTATATCGTAATCGCAGTTACTGGTATTGTAGAAAAACGTGGTAGAAAGATGAAAGAAATTTCTGCATTTATCGTTGAAAAAGGTACACCAGGATTTACATTTGGTACAAAGGAAAAGAAGATGGGTATTCGTGGTTCTTCCACATACGAACTTATTTTCACAGACTGCCGTATTCCAAAGGAAAACTTACTTGGTCAGAAGGGCAAGGGCTTCAATATTGCAATGCATACACTGGATGGTGGACGTATTGGTATTGCTGCACAGGCTCTTGGTATCGCAGAAGGTGCTCTGGAACGTACTGTTGAATACGTAAAAGAAAGAAAGCAGTTCGGTCGTTCAATCGGTCAGTTCCAGAATACACAGTTCCAATTAGCTGATATGGCTACTAAGGTAGAGGCAGCTAAGGCTTTAGTTTATAAGGCAGCTATGGCAAAGGCAACACAGAAAGTTTATAGTGTAGAAGCAGCTATGGCTAAGTTATATGCAGCAGAAGTTGCTATGGAAGTTACTACAAAGGCTGTTCAGTTACATGGTGGATACGGATACATCAGAGAATATGATGTAGAGCGTATGATGCGTGATGCTAAGATCACAGAAATCTACGAAGGAACTTCTGAAGTTCAGCGTATGGTTATTTCTGGAAACATTTTGAAATAAGGGAGGTACTTATCGTGAAGATAGTCGTTTGTGTAAAACAGGTACCTGATACAAAGGGTGGAGTAAAATTCAACCCAGATGGTACATTGGATAGAGGTGCAATGCTTGCAATT
>JALFSR010000074.1 GCA_022778745.1 Clostridiales bacterium | reverse complement strand
GTAGTAGGGCTGGATGGAAAAATCCAGGGAGAACGCAGGAAACTGCTTTGCATGGCAGGATTTTAGAAGACAGCTGAGAAACAGAATAAGAGAGGATCACGGTGACGGTAGCGAAACATGTGCCAGCTTCTGGCACTGAGCGAAGTGTTTGAGCGAAAGGCAGTTTTTGCAAATGGCGGATTATCAGCGTTCGGACCGAGCAGGAAACGTAGATGTTCTTATTCCATTTGCAGTATTCGAAAAATCTGTATGAAAAAAATTGCCAACGATTATTTGGCAGTAATTGACAGTAACTTCAAGTATTTTGTTCTTGACAATTGAGTAACTATAAGATATAATATACGAAAATAAAGTGTGTTAAATGCTTTGTTTATAAAAAACACACAAAACTTTTATAAAAAACAATGAACATAACTTCTCGGGATCTCAATGAAAGAGATTCTGCTTGAAATTTGAAAATGGAATATCGTGCAGGAAAAAAATTTGAGAAAAATGGACATAATCATTGGACATAGTGGGTGCTATGCCTTAAAATTAAGTATGGTTTAGTGAATCGTTATTGTGACACCAAACTTAATAATGACTTCTGAAATTCCAGGACAGATGGCATTTCTCAGGCATCAAGATGTTGGAGCATCATGATACCATAGAGACGGCAGTACCGCATCTTTGTAGAGCGGTGTCTGCCGTCTTCTAATTTATAGTCCTCCTTCTCACGCTTGTTAGAGCGCTCCACGGAAGTTCTGCCGTCATATTCTTTTTCCATGCTTTACTGTCCCTTGGAGGTATGTTAAACAGCCTTGGATTATCATTTGTGAAAATGTGTACTGTCCTGCCGTATTTAGCAGGGGAACAGGGATGTTCACAGAAACAGCCTCGTTTGCGGTCAGATTTTGGGCATCGGTATTTTGCCCGGTGCTTAGCAGCTTCATATCCATCTTTGTGTATACATAAGCCTATTTTGCAGATTAGCACGCCATCATCATCAATGGTGAAATCCTCTTTATAGGTGAAATGCCCTGTATGCCTCGGGTTCAGGTCAATAGTGTGATCTTTTGCTGTTTGCAGTAATCGTAAACAGGGTAGGCATCATGTGCAGAATCCAGAATGAGCTTTTCTATATGAAACTCTGGGAGATATGCTTTCATGGTGAAAAAGAAATGCAGGAAAGAAAGCATATCATGCCTGGAAGCCTGTTCCAAAAGAGGAAAAACAGGAAGATCGCTAAAAGAATCAGAACCTACATACATGTAGAGATGATAGCCGAAGAAATAGCATTCCCGATGGGAATCCTATCGCCAGTTGCAGTCTGGCTGGGAAAAATGGGATTTGTAGTTACAGAAAGAGAGCCGTGGTTCGGGTCCAAAGACAGAATAACATTCTTGCATGATGAAATCGGTCAGCGACAGGTCAAGATACCAAAACTGAATGATAGAATTCCAAGAGTCTTTGGAAAGAACAAAGGGATCAGGATAAAATTTCAGGAATTCCGATACGAAAGTATCCTGATAGGCGGCATGTCCGTCGGGATTACAAGGTAACAAAAAGATCGCCTCCAGTCGATTGAAAAAATATAATCGATCGACTTCATTGCAAATTTTTTGAGATTTGTCAAGCATTTTCGCCAAAAAAGTGGGTGATTTTTTAAATATGGGGTCTGAAAGCCTTATAAAATAAGAGCTGAAGATTCCGAGAAGTTATGAACAAGGTAAGGAGGAAAAAATGAAAAGAAAGCTTATATCACTATTTATGGTGACGGTCATGGGTGCATCTTTATTAGCTGGATGTAGCTCAGAAAAAGGAGAGGAACCTGCTAAAAGCGGAGACGAGAACACTTTAACAGTATGGGCTTGGGATTCTCAGTTCAATTTATATGCAATGAAAGAAGCAGAAAAAATTTATCAGAAGGATCATCCGGATTTTAAACTTAAAACTGTAGAAATCACATGGGATGATTTGCAGACAAAACTTGGCACAATTGTAGGTTCAGGTAATTATTCACAGCTTCCAGATATTTGCCTTATGCAGGATTATGCATATCAGAAATATGTGACTACCTACGACAACCTCTATCAAGATATTACTGATTCCGGAATTGATTTTTCAAAGTTTGCTAAAGGAAAATTAGCAGCTTCTGTTGTTGATGACCGTAATTATGGTGTGCCGTTTGATAATGGTACAGATGTTGCCATTTATAGAACTGATATCCTTGATCAAGCAGGTTATAGTGTTGAAGATCTTACAGATATTGATTGGAATCGATTTATTGAAATTGGTGAAGATGTATATGCCAAAACAGGATATTCCCTACTTTCTGTACAAACAGGTGGATCAGATATGATTTATCAGATGCTTCAGTCTGCAGGAAAAGGAACATGGAATGAAGATGGAACACCTAATATAGAAGGTAATAAGTACCTAAAACAATGTATTGAAATTTATAAGGAAATGGCTGATAAACATGTAATGGATGTTGTAAACAGCTGGGATGAATATGTAGCAACTTTTACTAGTGGAAAAACAGCAGGTGTAATTAATGGTTGCTGGATTATGGCTCAGCTCCAGTCAGCAGAGAATCTTTCTGGTTTATGGACCATTACAAACATTCCATCATTACCTGGAGTTGAAGGCGCAACGAATTATACAAATCAAGGTGGTTCAACTTGGGCTATTACAACAAACTGTTCTAATACAGAACTTGCGGCTGATTTTTTAGGTAGCACTTTTGCTGGAAGTACAGAGCTTTATGACATTATTCTTCCTGGAGCAGGAGCAATTGCAACATGGTTACCAGCTAGTCAAAGTAATGTTTATTCTGAACCTCAAGAATATTATGGAGGACAGGCCGTCTTTAAATTAATTGCTGAGTTTGCTTCAAAGGTACCTACAGTTGATCTTGGTGTTTACTATACTGAGGCTAATACTGCTTTGTCTACTGTTATTGGTAATGTATTGGGAGGAGCTGATATTGATACAGAGTTAAAAACGGCTCAAAAAACAGTAGAATTTAATATGCGTTAATAAATCCGTAATATATGTGAATCTAATGAAAATATATGTTTCTATAATTATATTTCCATTAGATATCTCCGATAAGGTTGGTGAAATTATGAAGAAAAAAGGATTAAGCATGAAACAAAAACAAAATGCAACTGGTTGGATATTTTTGATACCAGCAATTATTTTGATTTGTTCTTTTAGTCTATATCCTGCAATGAGTGCTTTTGTCACGTCATTAAAGGCAGGAACTGGTACTAAATTAACATTTACTGGATTAACGAACTACATAAGAGCATTTCAAGACGATGTTTTTGTTCAGTCAATTAAAAACTGTTGCTTTTATCTGATTATTCAGGTGCCGATTATGTTGATTATGTCATTAATACTGGCATCTTTGTTGAATAATCCTAAACTCAAACTAAAAGGTTTTTACAGAACGGCAATTTTCCTTCCATGTGCTACATCCTTGGTTGCATATGCAATTATATTCCGTTCATTATTTGCAACAGATGGTTTTATTAACCATTTATTCTTGAAGTTAGGCTTTATTAGTGAAGCATACAATTTTTTGGGTAACCCATTTAGTGCAAAAATTGTTATCATCATTGCTTTGATTTGGAGATGGACAGGATATAATATGGTATTCTATTTAGCGGGTCTCCAGAATATTGAGTATTCAGTTTATGAAGCTGCAAAAATCGATGGAGCCAATCCAATTCAAACGTTTTTTAAGATTACAGTTCCATTATTGAAACCTACAATTCTTATGACCGCTATAATGTCAACAAATGGAACATTACAGTTGTTTGATGAATCAATGAACTTAACCAATGGTGGACCGGGAAATGCATCAATTACAATGTCTCATTATATTTATAATACAGCATTTAAAGGTGTACCAAATTTTGGTTATACATCAGCTATGTCATTTGTTATTTTGATTATGGTTGCGATTCTTGCATTTGTTCAGATGAAGGTAGGTGACGATAATGATTAGTAAGATGAAAACGATACTTACGCATGTGTTTTTAATGGCAATATCAATAATTTCAATCTTTCCACTTGTTTGGATGATTATTGCGGCTTCAAACAAAAGCGTAGATGTAATAGCAGGAAAACTTACATTAGGAACAAATTTTATTGAGAATTATAAGAACTTAATATCCCAGCAACCTCTTTGGGGAACGTTTTGGAATTCATGTAGATATACAATTTTTGTAACTGTATTTGCATTAATTGTTAGTGCATTAGCTGGTTATTCTCTTGAAATTTACAAAGAAAAGGCAAAAGAGAAAATCTATATAGTAGTACTTATGTCGATGATGATTCCATTTGTTGCCTTGATGGTTCCTCTTTTTCGAATGTATTCAAAACTTGGTCTTTTGAATACTGTGTTAGGATTTATGCTGCCTTCTTTGGCTACTCCGCTTTTGATTATGATGTTTAGAACAAATGCGAAAGCATTTCCAATTGATATTATTGAAGCTGCTCGTATTGATGGACTGTCAGAATTTGGAATATTTTTTAAAATGTATATTCCGAGTATGAAAGCAATTTTTGCTGCTGCGGGTGTAGTAACATTTATGAATGCATGGAACAATTATTTATGGGCAAAGGTAATCATGTCTGATGATACGACTCAAACTATGCCAATGCTGATATCAAATCTTACGTCAGGTTATGCAACAGATTATGGATTGCTTATGCTAGCTGTATTAATTACGACTATTCCAACAGCAATTGTATTTTTCGCATTACAAAAATATTTTGTTGAAGGTATTACAGGATCTGTTAAATAATTGGATTGTTTGGCAAGAATATCTTATTTAAAGGGGTATCAAACTAGTCTTATAAAAATCAATCACACAGATTTTAGCAGTTTGGCACATACAGTACAGGATCATGTTATGGATGAAATTATCTTAATTTGGTTTGCTAATAATGATAATGTGATTAAATATTTAAAAGAAATGTATATAGTAAACTATGAGTACTGTCCAGTTTGTAGCCGCCGCTTTCGGCGGCTACGTTTACCTGGGTATGTTGGTAACAGACATACTGCATAGGGAAGTATACGTTCTGCGCTATGATGGCTAATGGCATAGCCACACCTTGCACTACGACCTACCAAAAATGGACTGGTCAGCCACTATGTAGTGGCAGGTAGCAAGAATCCCCTGCCTTTAGGCATGGGGAGTGTCAAATTTAAATAAATAATTCTTTAATCATAAAACAAATGACGTTTTCTTTAGTGTACCATTTTGGATCGAAAATGAGGCACTTTGCATCAGAGAACATGCAGTTTTCGCCCATAAATCAACACTTCGTCATTGTTATAACTTTTAAATCCATTGCACAAATGGCTTAAAATCAAGACTTTTTGTGCAAAATCAATAAGAAAGTATAGAGAGATTTATTATGGATAGAACAGCATTATTTCCTAATCTAAATGGAATTTTACATGGTGGAGATTATAATCCGGATCAATGGTTAGATAGACCAGATATTTTAAAAAAAGATATTGAACTAATGAAAAAAGCAAAAATAAATTGTGTGACGTTAGGAGTTTTTTCATGGTCTGTGTATGAACCTGTTGAGGGAGAGTTTCATTTTGAATGGCTTGAGAATATTATAGATAACCTCTACGACAATGATATTTATACAATTTTAGCAACTCCATCTGGGGCCAGACCAGCATGGCTAGATGAAAAATATCCTGATTCATTACGAGTAGATGCATATGGCCATAGGTTTCACCATGGTGTAAGACATAATCATTGTATGTCATCTGAGAATTTTAGAAATAAAGTGAAAATAATTAATACAAAACTAGCAGAAAAATTTGCAAATCATCCGGCAATAATTCTGTGGCATATATCAAATGAATTTGGTGGATATTGTTATTGTGATACATGCAAAAAGAAATTTCAAAATTATCTAGCAAAAAAATTCAATCATGATATCAATAAATTAAATAAAGCTTGGTGGACAAATTTTTGGAGTCATACATATGGAAGTTTTGATCAAATAGAACCACCTTATGCAAATGGCGAAACTTCTATTCTAGGATTAAATCTAGAGTGGAAGAGATTTACAACTTTCAATATGACTGAGTATATGAAGTTTGAGATAAATATTTTACGTACAATCAGTAAAAATATTCCTATTACAACAAATTTTATGAAACTTTATGAAGATCTGGACTATTATCAGATGGCAAAGGAACTGGATATCATAAGTTGGGATAGTTACCCACAGTTTCATAATGATAAAGAATCTTTGGAAGATACTTTTTTTGATAATGGATTTAATCATGCCCTGTTTCGTTCTATGAAACCTAATAAACCATTTATGTTAATGGAGAGTGCACCAGGGGTAGTAAATTGGAATGCGGTAAATAAATACAGAAGACCAGGAATCCATAAATTAGCAAGTATGCAAGCGATTGCTATGGGGGCGGACACAGTTCAATACTTTCAAATAAGAAAAGGTAGAGGTGGTTTTGAACAGTTTCATGGAGCTGTTATTGATCATTTGGGAACTGATGATACCAGAATATTTAAAGAAGTATCAGAGGTAGGAGATATTTTAAATAAGATTTCTGAAGTTGCAGGATCCGTTGCTGATAATAAGGTTGCTGTTTTATTTGATTGGGATAATAGGTGGGCTGTTGATGATGTAAAAGCACTGGCGCAGGAAACCAAAAATTATGATAATACTTGTATAAAAATGTGGCAAGCATTTGTAAAATTAGGAGTTGATCCAGATGTAATTTCTTCGGATGCAGATTGGAGTCGATATAAAATTATTATTGCACCAATGTTATATTTATTACATGATGGTGAGGCTGAAAAAATTAAAAAATTTGTTTCAGAAGGTGGACAGATTCTCGCAACTTATTTTACTGGATATGTTGATCACAATTTATTATGCTATTTGAATGGATTTCCAGGTGATGGATTGAAAGAAGTGTTTGGAATTATTAGTGAAGAAATTGATAGCTTTTATCCAACTGATCGCAATCATATATTATTAAAAGGATATGATAATTCTATTGAGGTTTATGATTATGCAGAATTACTGAGAGTTGATACAGCAGATATATTAGGAATATACGAAGAAGATTATATAAAGGGTACTCCTGCTGTAACAAAAAATCAATATGGAAAGGGAAATGCTTACTATCTTGCTTGTAGAGTAAATCCTGAAGAATTAAAACCTCTTTTTGTTCGGATGCTTCAAGATGCAAATATTGAAATAAAGCATATTCCGGATGGGGTGGAATATCATACAAGATATGGTGATAGGACTAAATATGAATTTTATTCAAATATAACTGACAATGCTATTATGATAGATAATGTAAAGGGTATGGAATTAGTGACAAGAACGAAAATAGAAAACGAATTTCTTTTGAATGGAAAACAAGTTATTGTAGTAAAAAGTGAAATGTAAGACGAATGAATATATCAAAAATGGTTAATATTTATTAGTACAATGTTCATAAAATAATTTGACTTTATTTTCTGCATATGAGATAATTGCCAAATATTGCCGTAAGGCTTCTAGCTTTAGCTATGGGGATATAAGGCAACTATAATCCCTTTCGTTAGTTTAGTATCATCTATCTGATTTATATTGCATTGGATAGCATTAAGATATATAATAGTTATATGGAATATAAATCAAATAATAAGGTAGTCTATTCTTGTAAGTATCATGTGGTATTTTGTCCAAAGTATCGGCGTTCCGTTCTAATAAACGGTGTTGATGTTCACTGAAAGGAGCTGATTAAGGAAACTTGCGACCAACTCAATGTCGAAATCATCGAGATGGAGATTATGCCTGGCCATGTACATATACTTATGGAAGTAGACCCTCAATTCGGCATCCATAAGGCTGTAAAACAAATCAAAGGTTATTCTTCTCGTGTATTAAGACAACAGTTTTCTTGGTTAAAATCAAGACTTCCCAGTCTTTGGACTAATCGCTATTTTGTATCAACAGTAGGTGGTGCTTCACTTGCGGTAATCAAACAATACATTGAAAATCAAAAAAATGTTTAGGTGGTGTTTCAATGCAATTATCAGAAACAGTGAAAATCTATCCAACGAAATATCAGTCAGAGTTAATTAAGGCTACTATGAGTATAGTATCACTGTTAATAGCCTTGTTTCTTATGCAACAAGTGGCAAATCGATTGCTAAAATCACGACTGCAGATGTATCTGCAAATTTGCCATCCGCATGGACGAATCAATGTATTCGTGATGCAAAATCTATCGTTAAGAAACACTATAAAAACTGTCGCAAAGCCGTCCTTAAAAATCGTGGTCTTGCCAGGAAGAAATCTATTATTAGAGTAACTGTACCTAATTTGCCAATTTTGAGAAAACCCTGCTGTTAGATACTGTTCTGACAGTAGTGCTAAATTCTATGGCAATGGTCGTAAGAACAAATATATGCGTAGACATTATATTTATCTTCGCAGGAAACTACAAAAAACAAAAAAAGTGTCTGCTGTTGAGAAAATTAACAAGAAAGAACAACGCATCATGAAAGACATAGACCATAAGCTAAGTCATGACATTGTTGCAACAGCAATGGATCACAATGTTAAAACAATCAAATTAGAGCAATTATCTAATATTCGCTCTACGACAAGAACAAGTCGAAAAAACAATCCTAGTCTGCATAACTGGTTATTCTATAGGCTTGCACAGTTTATAGAATACAAGGCAAAACTTGCAGGTATAAAAGTTGAGTGTGTTAATCCTGCTGATACAAGCCAAAGGTGCCCTATATGTGGAAGCATACATCACGCAAATGATAGAACTTATATTTGTGAGTGTGGTTTCCATATCCATAGAGACTTGCTTGGAGCAATGAACATAGGTAACTCAACTGA
>JALFSR010000076.1 GCA_022778745.1 Clostridiales bacterium | reverse complement strand
GATGTTGCTCAGCTCCCAAGCATCTTCCATCGTGGCAGTGGCCTCTGCAGGATTCTTCAGTTCGATCACGCAGACGGGTATTCCGATAACATATAGCAGCACATCAGGACGGCGGTTCTTTGTCAAACCGTTGTTCATGTATTCCACCGTGAACTGGTTGACTACTCGAAAGAAATTTGTGTTCTTAGCTTCTGGATTATCAACACAACTAAAGTCTATCAGGTTAACTGTTGTTGGCCTTCCGTCTTTATCAACGGCTGGCACACCATTCACCATCCACTTATAGACCTTATGCAATGTGGCAAAATCAGAATCGGCACCCACCAATCTGACGTTATCTGCTATTCTTTGCAGTTCCTCGTCCTTCACGTTCTTATTGTTGTCTTTCAAGAACTGAAGCAGGTCGTCCATATAAAGCACTTCCTTCCTGTTGGCTCTCGTTATAGAGTCGCCAAACAGATATTGCCATCCATCTCGTTCGAGGAAAGCAATGAGAGCATTCTCGTAATCGCTCTCCACGAAATGACAGTTGATGTTCTTTAATTTTGCCATAATCCCAATTAATTTTCTTCCTCAGAATCGTGAATATCACGTAGTTTTTGCTGCAATAGTGCCTTATCTGGCAAGTGTAGTTGGTATTCTGCCACCATAGTTGGTGAAAGGCTCCGACTAAGAGCATATTCCACCACCTCATCGTCTTTATCTTTGCAGAGCAACACCCCAATACTGGGATTCTCATGTGGTTTCTTCACGTCTCTGTCAAGTGCTTCAAGATAGAAATTTAGTTGCCCTAAGTGCTCTGGTTTGAACTTGCCCATTTTGAGTTCAAACGCCACTAAACATTGCAGTTCTCTATGATAGAACAGTAAGTCGATACGAAAATCGCTGTTGCCAACTTGCAGACGATATTCCTCGTCCACAAACAAGAAATCTTTTCCCAGTTCCAGTACAAAATGTTTCATCTGTCCTATTAGGGCTTTTTTCATCGCGTGTTCGCTCTCATAGTTTTTTCCGCCAAGAAATTCCAATACATATTGGTCTCGGAACACTTGATCTGCCTGTGGGGCAATTTGTCTCACCAGTGGTGAGAGTTTTGGTGCGGCAACCTTTGTACGTTCATACAATGCCGCATCGAGTTGTCTGTTCAAATCGCGTTTTGATAGCCGTTCATTGACACATAACGTCAAATAAAAAGCACGCTCCTCGGGTGTTTTTGTACGCGTTAAGATAATAAGATTATTAGTCCAGCTAATTTGTCTCACCAGCGGCGAGAGTTTTTCATCTGCGGTGCAATATGTCTCATAAAATTGCTTCATTCGCCAGAGATTCTTGTCAGAGAAGCCCTTCGTATCTGGACTGTATTTCTCAATGTAGGCCGCCAACTGCGTCACCACGCCATCGCCCCATTCCGAAACAGCGATTTTATTTGATATATACTTACCCACTTGCCAATATAGTTCTATAAGAGCTGTATTGGCCATGCTTATCATAGTGGACTTTGTTCGCCGAATCATGGAGACAATCTCTGCGAACTGGTTGTCTCTGTTCTGTATGCTCTTTTGGTCTTTACTCATATTGTCAAAATTATATTTCAAGGAATGTAATGAGAGCATTCTCGTAATCGATCTCCACGAAGTGACCGTTGGTGTTCTTTAATTTTGCCATAGTTAAGTTTCTTATTGAGTTTTGCCAAATTGTTAATTGTAAGTTCCGGCCTGAATTGCTTTTAAATCTTTAAAAAATTCTTGCAGTTCTTGTATAGTAGGAGGATTTTCTTCCGATTCCATATCTACATGTATTTCGCCACCAGAGACTCTACCATGTATTTCATGCAATCTGTCAACAATATTAGATGAAGTAGGAGCTATTTCTTTTAGCTTATCCCATTTTATATTATCCCCTCCACAATATTTTCTTAATAGTTGCTCTTTTAGAATTACTTCATCAATTAAATATTCAACACACTTACGTATGTTTTTAGGCACATCTTTTAAGTCACTTGTATCTATCGTAGATATTTCATTTTCAATTTTTGTAATAATAGTTTTGGAATCCCTTTGAGAATAACGATTAACAATGCCTTTTTCAAAAAGGTTTTCATCTATTTCATAAACAAATATATGTTTGTTTTTCTTTCCACATGTGCTTTCCCCATATTTATCACAAAAATGACCTTTGCTTGTAGAACTTAATGAATTCATGAACAACTGATAATGCGTAAAGACCACAACCTGATTATTTAATGACAATAATCTATTTGCAAGTTTTGCTGTAATTCTGTGATCCAAACTTGTTGTTGGGTCATCAAGAATAATTGGGGAGTTCTCATTTTGTATTTCAGCAAAGAAAACGGCTAAACCCAGGGCTTTCTGTTCGCCTTCACTAAGTACATTTTTTATTGAATTATTACCAGTTAGTACTAATTCTGTACTGCATTTTCCCTTGCTCCCATTGGAAACTTTTAAATTAACTTTTAGATCTTTACGGCCTAATTTATCAAGTTCTTCTCTTAACCTACGTTCTAAAGCAGAAGTAAGTAATTCATTTTGAGCTTTATTCGATTTTGCTGTTAATCCTTTGGTGTTAAACGAGTTTCGCTTATTCTCGATGTCTTTTATCTTATCTTGAGTATTAAAATAGTTCTCTATTGCATTTTTTTGCTTTGAAATTGACTCTTTTTCTTTTAGAGCCACAATCTCTTTTTGTAAAGTAGCAATAGCTTCCTCTTTTTTAGTTCTTGATACATTTAACGATTTTAACTCTTCATTATTCTTGCTAATAGTATCTTGAATAGTTTTCTTTTCAACCGAAAAGTCTACGTTAAAAATTTTAATATCTTCTGCACTTTTTGCAAACAACAAAGATTGTTTATAGTCATTAAGCGCAGTAAGTTTTGTTTCTAAAGCCTTAAAATCATTAACGATAGATTTTATACTATCGGTTACATTTATATACACATCATATCCATTAATAGTATTTCTAACCTTTGTCAAATTTTCCGTTGCAGCATCAAGCTCACCTGCTGAAGTATCATTTAAAAATGTAGCATATGCTTCAATAATTTTTAGTGCATCTTCAGAAACAATATCTTGATGACAATAAGGACATTTCTTCGATCCTTCATCTTTTAACTTTGAAGAATATTCTTTGCCAGCTTTGATAAAGTTCTTCCACTCCTCTGTATTTGACTGAGGCAAACTCTTTAAAATTTGAGATTGCAAAAAAGCTTTTTCGTTCCTTTCTTTTGCAGATTTAAAAGCATAAAAAGCACTTTTCAAGTTTTGAGAATAACTTCCCAAATTCTTTACAGTATTGCTGATTTTCTCTGTAAACTCAGAATATGTTTTATTATTCTGCGTAAGCAAGTTTATTTTGTCCTCGTAATTTGTTTGCTGTAGGTTTGTAAGTGAGGACTGCTTTTCTAATAAAGATTCATCATCTGCTTCAGAGAAAGAATACTTTCCTTTTATCTCATTTCTTTTTGCAAAATCAATATTTTGTTTTTGACTAAAAGAAATTTTTAAATCATTGCTCAAATTTTCTGTATTGATTACAGGAAGATTCCCACGTTCTTTCATTGCTAATTGATTCAACTTTTCAGAAAAAGAATCCATTATTTGAGCTATGTATGAGAACAAATGTAATCCAAGTGGATATACGATAGCTTCGTCCGGAGTTCTTGAGACAAGTAAACCATTCAGATAAGAAGAATCAAATACTTTGACACCATTGAAATCTAGAAATGCCCTGCTTGAATTGTCCCAATTCAACACTTTGCGATTTCCACCTTGTAAATAGTTTATTTTTACAGAAATGGCTTTTCTATCAGCTTCTAACGCATAAATATTACAAAGTATCTCTTTTTTCTGATTTCCCCCACAAACTTCATTTAATATTCTAAAATAGCCACTTTTTCCAGAGCCATTTAACCCATACAGAACGGTAACATCAGGCGAAAACTTTATTGTTTGGTTTTCGCATAATGCGTTTACACCACTTATATGTGTAAGCGATTCAAACAACAGTTTCTGGGAAGACTGTTGTGCTGATGATAGGTTGTGAGTTTGTACCTGTAATGGGGTATCATTTAATAGATTATCAAAAATCTCATTTATACGCAATTCTTCAATAGAACCATTTGTTTCAATGGCATCTTTTATCAAAGCCTTTAACCATTCTGGTTTGTTATTTGCAAACTCCGATAGATAATCTCTCGCATGATTCTTATTATTCATAATTGCTTTCTATTTTTACTCTGTTAAACTTCCCCTTATCAACACCGGGCATA
Organism: Clostridiales bacterium; assembly: GCA_022778745.1. GTDB lineage: Bacteria > Bacillota > Clostridia > Lachnospirales > Lachnospiraceae > Fimimorpha. Next base: position 1,318 of record JALFSR010000076.1, on the reverse strand, counting down.
TATTTTTGAGTTGTTCTTTGAGCGCTTCTGCTATGCGCTGGCGCTCGATATAACACTTGTAGATATTTGCTATCTCTTTTTGAATCGTAATATCGGGTAAAGGTATCTTGTAGTCTGATAAGTCTTCATAACTTAGAAATTCGTATGAGGTGCCTGTTGACAATCTATATACATATCTTCCGAATTCAGACCTTCTAAACCACAACATTAAGTACAATGGAAATAAAACACTTTCATCTTTAATATAAAAAATGTCATAAACAGATGATACAACGCAATCTTCGTCTTCTCTGTAAGCGATAGCAACGTTCTCATTGTTTAGTTGCGTACAATATGCAAAGTCTCCTTTTCTAACAATTCTTCTGCTATACAAATCGGAATTGGAGCGTTGTGGAGTTATAAATTGTTTTTGGATATTGATTCCTTGCTCCAATTCGATAATTCCATCACTATTTTTTTCAAGACGTTTAGTTATATAATCTCCAATGCGTACCATTGGGATTTTCATAGTAGAAGTTTTTCTTCTCAACTCCTCAATATACCCATCGCAAACAAGTTTCAATTCTTCCACTTTGCTCTGATAGGCTGCAAGATTGTTTTGGAGAGCCAAATAAACATCAACGTATTTGCGCTGCTGCTCGATGGAGGGGAGGGTGATGTCGATGTCACAAAGATCTTCCCAATTGTAGAACTCTGTAGAGCTTCCCCATGAATTTGTGATAACAAACCTATCAAACTCCGCTCTACAGAAATACATGTATAACCATTCTTTCAAAAGAAGAATCTCACAATCTTCCTTGATGCGAAACACAACATAATCTTCAGTGAAAATATGTGGCACCGAATCATAATTATAAGTTATACTGAATTTGCTTCCATTACGGGATGTGCGATGATTAAAGACAAAGATACCTGGTCTTACAATCTGAAACTTTGATAAGTCACGGCCATTTAAATCTGCCTTTGTACTCATCATTTCTTTCAGATTGCTTATCCCCCGTACATCATTAGGACCAAATAGTTCATCAGAATTAGTCTCTTCAACCAATTCTATCAGTTCCCCCAATTTATACTTCTTCATCGTCATGCTTTTTTCTTGATTTCTAATTCAGCAATAGTGCGTTCGACAACTTCTTGTAACTGGTAAGAAGCTACGCCCAATGGCTTTTGAATATCTTGTAACGACCATTCCACAATGGTTTTCTTGGCAGTCTTGCAAATCAGCAACCCTACGGAAGGATTGTCGTCTTTACTTCGGAGCAACTTATCGGCAGCTGTGACATAGAAATTCAACTTACCAGCAAATTCAGGCATGAAC
>JALFSR010000066.1 GCA_022778745.1 Clostridiales bacterium | reverse complement strand
CAATGAATCTGTATCGTATGGGAATAAACTATCTTGAGGATAGCCAAGTACCTGATACCGTTACGGCAGAGTAAACTTTGTCGTAAAGGGTGCTGTCAACCATCCTGTGATGTAACGCCACTTTAGATAGTAATATCGAACGGGGGTAAAGGTCGGAGGTGTAAGCCGTTACTACGACTGGGCAGTTACAAGCCCATTACCTTTCGGTGATGGGTAGTTGACACAACGATTATGATAGGAAAGAATGAACTAGCATGAAGCTAGCATATAAGGAGGATGTGTATGAATACACCAAATAAGCTGACGATACTGCGTGTCGTTATGGTACCGTTTTTTGCATTGTTTATGTTGACTGATTTAGGTGGAGCATGGAATAAATGGATTGCATTGTTTTTGTTTATCGCAGCCAGTCTGACCGACTTTCTAGATGGATATTTAGCAAGAAAATATCACTTAGTAACGAATTTTGGAAAGTTTATGGACCCGCTTGCAGATAAATTGCTTGTATGCTCTGCATTTATTTGTATGATCGAGATGGGAAAACTGCCAGCATGGATTGTTATTGTTATTATTTCACGAGAGTTTATTATTAGTGGATTCCGTTTAGTTGCATCGGATAATGGTATTGTTATCGCTGCAAGTTATTGGGGCAAGTTTAAGACTGTATCACAGATGGTTATGATTATATTATTGATTGCAGACTTAGGCGGATTTTGGAATACATTAGGTCAAATTTTTGTTTATATTGCGTTAGTTCTTACAATTGTTTCATTATTGGACTATCTGTGGAAAAATAAACAAGTGTTATCTATGCAGGATTAAGAGAGAAAAGGCAGGGGAATGTTGTATGATACGAATGATTTGTTTAATCATAGGCTATATGTTTGGTTTGATACAGACATCTTATCTTTATGGAAGAATGAAAGGACTGGATATTCGTCAGCATGGAAGTGGAAATGCAGGCAGTACGAATGCATTACGAGTGCTTGGAAAAAAAGCAGGAGCTATATCACTGGCAGGAGACTGCTTTAAATGTGTCGCAGCAGTAGTTGTAGTGCGGTTATTATTTAAAAGCTCGTATGGAGAGATTATGCCATTGCTGAGTATTTATGCAGCAGCAGGATGTATATTAGGACATAATTTTCCATTTTATCTGCGGTTTCATGGAGGAAAAGGAATTGCAGCATCTGTAGGAATGATTGCTGCAATTGACTGGAAAATATTTATTATTGCAGCGGTTGTATTTTTCAGTGCATATTTTATCACGCACTATGTTTCTGTTGGTTCATTGGCAGGATATTTATCTGCATGGATTGCATTTTTTGTGTTTGGTCAAATGGGATTTTATCAAGTAGAACAGCCTATTTTAATTGAGATGTATGTGATTATGACTGTATTGACTGCATTGGCATGGTATCGTCATCGGGAAAATATTAAACGTTTAATCAAAGGAACGGAAAACAAATTATATTTGAAAAGCACAAAATAGTGCTGGAAGATTTGTTTAATCAAAATATAAAAATTCTTAATTATAGCAGTAGTGGAAACAATTAAGAATAGAAGAGATTGATTTTTGATCATTTTGAGAATGTTGTCAGTATTTTTGATGAGAAGTATATGATAGTTTGCTTAGAAGCGAGGGTTGTTTTACATAGAAGATTGGGAGCAAAGTAACCAAGCAGAAGTGTCTGTTGGTATTACTTTGCTCTTTTTGTTATATCTGTGCAAAAATAGTATTTATATATAAGGAGGAACTTAGTATGGCTAAGTATGTGATGGCATTGGATTCTGGAACAACAAGTAATCGTTGTATTTTGTTCAATGAGAAAGGAGAAATGTGCAGCGTAGCACAAAAAGAATTTACACAGTTTTTTCCAAAGCCAGGTTGGGTAGAACATGATGCAGATGAAATATGGACGACGCAGTTGGAAGTAGCAAGAGAAGCAATGGAAAATATTGGAGCAACGGCTGCAGATATCGTTGGAATCGGAATTACAAATCAGAGAGAAACAACAATTGTATGGGATAAAAACAGTGGAGAACCAGTATATCATGCGATCGTATGGCAATGCCGAAGAACATCAGAATATTGCGACAGTTTAAAAGAAAAGGGATTGACAGATTCATTCCGTTCTAAGACAGGATTAGTGATTGATGCGTATTTCTCTGCTACAAAGTTGAGATGGATTTTGGAAAATGTTCCAGGTGTCAGAAAACGTGCAGAAAACGGAGAATTATTATTTGGAACAGTAGAGACATGGCTGATCTGGAAATTGACAAAAGGAAAGATTCGTGTAACCGATTATTCTAATGCGTCCAGAACGATGCTGTTTAATATTAATACATTACAGTGGGATGACGATATTTTAGCAGAATTAAATATTCCAAAATGTATGCTTCCAGAAGCAAAACCATCGAGCTGCATTTATGGAGAGGCAGATCCATGCTTTTTCGGTGGACCAGTTCCGATTGGAGGCGCAGCAGGAGATCAGCAGTCTGCATTGTTTGGTCAGACTTGTTTCACAGCAGGAGAAGCAAAAAATACATATGGAACAGGTTGTTTCTTATTGATGAATACAGGAGAAAAGCCAGTATTTTCTAATAATGGACTTGTTACAACAATTGCCTGGGGATTGGATGGAAAAGTTGAGTATGCATTGGAAGGTTCCATTTTTATCGCAGGAGCTGCGTTACAGTGGCTTAGAGACGAGATGCGAATGATTGATTCTTCTCCTGATTCAGAATATATGGCAAAGAAAGTAAAAGATACGAATGGCTGTTATGTCGTTCCAGCATTTACTGGATTGGGGGCGCCACATTGGGATCAATATGCAAGAGGTACAATAGTAGGAATTACTCGTGGTGTAAATAAGTATCATATTATTCGTGCAACATTGGATTCTATTTGTTATCAAGTAAACGATGTTCTTCAGGCAATGGAAGCCGATTCGGGAATTCAGCTGACATCTTTGAAAGTAGATGGCGGTGCAAGTGCCAATAACTATTTGATGCAGACACAGGCAGATCTCAGTAATGCTCCAGTAAACCGCCCGATGTGTGTAGAGACAACAGCGATGGGAGCCGCCTATCTTGCAGGTCTCGCAGTAGGATATTGGAAAAATAAAGAAGATGTTAAGAAAAATTGGAAAATTGATCGTACATTTGTACCGGATATTGATGAGGCAGAAAGACAAACTCGAATTAAAGGCTGGAAAAAAGCTGTGAAATGTGCATATGGTTGGGCGAAAGAAAAAGTATAAGTAAAAATGAAGTACTTTAATAAACAAGATAGCATTTATTATTTAGCAATTTAAAGGAGAAAATACGATTATGTTATTATTTGTAGAATATCCAAAATGTTCCACCTGCCGTAAAGCAAAAAAGTGGCTGGATGAAATGGGAGTTGTATATGAAGACAGACATATTGTGGAGCAAAATCCAGATGAGGAGGAATTAAAAAACTGGCATCAGAGGAGCGGATTGCCTTTCAAGAAATTTATAAATACAAGTGGTATTCTCTATAGAGAATTGAAATTGAAAGACAAACTTTCTACAATGAGCGAAAAAGAACAGTATAAGCTTCTGGCTTCCAACGGAATGTTGATAAAAAGACCATTGTTAATTGGAGATGATTTTGTTCTGACAGGATTTAAAGAGCAGGAATGGCAAGAAAAAGGTATATATGATTAACATATATGTACATATGAAGATAACCAGAATGGATTGTCATTCACAAATGCTTGTGATATAATAAGGGGCGAAAAAATACTGGAAATAATTTGTGAAGTGGATTACGAATATCTGCTTTATGAAGCGAAGGAGAAATTTATGGATACAGGAATGACAAGACAAGAAGCAATTACATAAGTGGCAGCTGTCAACGAATGGTTATTATAAATAGATGACAGCTGTTTAGGAACAATAATAACTATTAATCAGGTAATTTGCAGGAAGGGCGAATGAATGGAAGAGTTAGAACAATTATTTGCGTTCTGTCGGGAAATCGATAAAGAAAAATTGATTACAAGACAGACGTATATCTCTAATGCAAAGAGAAAAGAAAATGATGCGGAACATGCATGGCATGTGGCGATCATGGCAATTTTATTAAGTGATTATGCGAATGAAAAGATTGACGTATTAAAAACAGTTACAATGCTTCTGATTCACGATATTGTAGAGATTGATGCAGGAGATACGTATGCTTATGATGAGGAAGCAAAGAAGACACAGAAGCAGAGAGAAACAGCGGCAGCTGACCGCATTTTTGGAATGCTTCCAAAGAAAAAGGCGGATGACCTAAGAGGATTATGGGAAGAATTTGAGCAGAGACAAACTCCAGAAGCAAAGTTTGCTCGAGTGATGGATAATCTTCAGCCGATGATGCTGAATGTTGCTACAAACGGAAAAGCGTGGGAAGAACATGAGGTGCATTTACAGCAGATATTGGATCGTAACAAAGCGACAAAAGATGGTTCCCAAATTTTATGGGACTATGCAATGGAGAAATTTATTGCTCCTAATGTAAAAAATGGAAAGATCAAGAAATAATAACAAGATAATATAGAAAAAGACTTCTAAGACGAGAGAATATCAGGTTGGATCGCCAAATTTTTGACAGTCAAAGGCAACTGATAAAAGGGGAGTAAGTAAGAATGGCAATTATTATTTTAAAACAGATTATTGCAATGCTGATTATTATGATTGTTGGTGTGATTGCGAGAAAAACGAATCTTGTGGCGGAACGAGGAAATAAAGAGTTATCAAATGTATTGCTTTTTATTGTGAATCCGATGGTTATTTTTTTGGCATTTCAAAGAGAGTTCAGTTATGAATTGGTCAACAATCTGCTTGTATCATTTGGACTTTCTATTTTGAGTTATATTATTTTAATACCGCTTAGTCATTTCTTAATTGGAAAGCAACGACCAGAGTATGCAGTGGAACGGTTCGCCACACTTTATTCAAATTGTGGATTTTTTGGGATTCCTGTTGTCATGGCAGTGCTTGGAACGGAAGGTGTATTTTATTTAACTGCGTATTTGGCAGTGTTTAATATTTTTGTCTGGACGCATGGAGTGTTACTAATGCAAAAAGGAGAAAAACTTTCCCGAAAAGAAATTGTAAAAAATATTGCAAATATTAATGTAATTGCCAGTGTCGGAGGATTACTCTGTTTTATTTTTCAAATTCATCTTATTCCAGAATTGAAAAATGGTGTGCAGTATATCGCAGATATGAATACTCCAATGGCTATGATGATTGCAGGAATTACGCTGAGCCAGATGAAACTGAGTGAGATTATAAAAGAAAAGGGAGTTTATCTTGTTGCTGTTTTGAAATTAGTTGCATATCCAATTTTAATGAGTCTTATTTTCCGTTTTATTCCAGTACAAGACATTGTAAAACAGACGATTTTAATTGCAATTGCTTGTCCAGTTGGAGCGACAGTAACTTTGTTGGCACTTCGTTTTGAAAAAAATGCTCCGTATGCATCAATGCTGTATGCGGCAACAACGATTATGGCATTGATTACGATGCCGCTTGTATTAATATGATATTGACAGAAAGGACAATGACAGGTGAAATTAGAATTTAAAAAACTAAGAGCAGAAGATATGAAACGATTGGCACCGTATTTTTGGATGCGCCCGAATAAGACGTGTGACAGTGGATTTTTAGATAGTTTTTTATGGAGTGATTATTATCAGGTACAGTATTGTTGTGTAGATGACAAGGCAATTTTATGGAAAATGGAGTTTGAGGGAGAAGTTTATTCAGCGATGCCTCTTTGTGCAGAAGAAGATCTGGATTATTATTTTCATATGAGTGAACAATATTTTAATGAAGTGTTGCACATACCGTATAAGATTTCACTTGCGGATAAAGAAGGGGTGGAATTATTAAAATTAAAGGAAAATCCAGATTATTTTGTACAAGAAAAAGAAGATGCAAAAGACTATTTGTATGATGCAGAGGAACTTCGTACATTGCCTGGAAAGCGTTTCCATAAAAAGAAAAATTTGATTAATAAATTCAAACGAGAGTATGAAGGTCGATGGGAATACCGCACGATGCTTTGCACGGATAAGACGATATTGTGGAACTTTTTGGATCAGTGGTATGAGCAAAAAGCAGATACTGGTGTGGATGAGGCAGAATCATTGGAGGCAGAAGTGCATGGCATTCACGGAATTATTCAAAACTGCTGTCGATTGGAGTTTATGCTTGGCGGAATTTTTATTGATGGAAAGCTAGAAGCATTTTCAATTGGAAATTATAATCCACGAGAGGAAATGGCGATTATTGATATTGAAAAAGCGAACCCAAATATTCCAGGTATTTATCAAATGATAAACCAGCAGTTTTTGCTGCATGAGTTTCCAGAAGCAAAGCTTGTTAATCGAGAAGATGATGTTGGAATTGAAGGATTAAGAAAGGCAAAGCAAAGTTATCATCCAATTGGATATGCAAGAAAATATTTTGTAGAACAACGGATTGGGAATCATTAATAAGGAGGTTGATTAGATGGGTGATCCAATGACAATTGAGATACTTGAGACAATCGAAGAAAAGCAAAAAACGATTTCGTTATATCAAGAAGTATTTCATGATCCAGACCAATTTATTTCCTATTACTATCGAGAGAAATGCAAAGATAATCGAATTATTGTAAAGAAAAATAATTCGGATATTATTGCAATGATTCATTTAAATCCTTATACAATTATAGTAGATGGAAATGAATATCCAACTTTTTATATTGTGGCAGTTGCAACAAAAAAACAATATCGACATCAGGGACATATGAGAGATTTACTCTCGGCAGCGTTTGAGTGGATGAGAGAAAGAGATATACCATTTTGTTTTCTAATGCCAGTTGACCCTAAAATTTATGAGCCGTTTGGTTTTGAGAAAATTTGTGAGTTTGATCGAAATGCAGAACGCAGTGAGGAAGAAATTCGACAAAATTTTGACGTATACTGTAAGAGAGATATTGTTTATCAGGAGCATTTTCGGCAGGAAAAACAATTGGCAGAATTGTTAAAGGGAGAGGGTGATGGACTTCCAGATCATCCAATTATTATGGCAGCGGATGTCAATCATGAGCAGTTTGCAAAGATGGCAGGATTCTGTGAAAAGGCATCATCATCCGACTTACTGCAATGGTTAAAAGAAAAGAAAATTTATATTTGCGAAGAAGTATAGATGAAATACAGAATGGGAATTCTGCATTTGTTTGAGTAGGAGGAAGATAAATGAAGTATACAGCATGTATTTTTGATTTAGATGGTACAATTATTAACACAATTCATTCGTTGACTTATACAACGAATTTAGTCATGCATCAGTGCGGACTGGATACCGTTTTGACGGAAGAGCAGATGAAACATATCGTAGGAGATGGATATCGAAAGCAATTGGAACGTTCTTTAATTGCATGTGGAGATAAAGAACTTACTCATTATGAAGAGGCACTTCGTATTTATCCAGAAGTATTTCAGCAAAACTGTTTGTATGAGTTAGAGCCTTATGATGGAATGCTAGAGATGCTGCATGTGATGAAGCAAGCAGGTATGAAGCTTGCAGTACTGACGAACAAGCCTCATACACGAGCATTAGATAACATAAAAGCAGTATATGGAGAACATTTCTTTGATTATATATTAGGAGAACAAGAGGGCATTCCAAAAAAACCCGATCCGACAGGGGTATTTCATATATTGAAAAAACTAGATATTCAGCCGGAACAATGTCTTTATATGGGTGATACGAATACCGATATGAGAACTGCCAATGCAGCGGGATTAGATGCAGTTGGTGCGATATGGGGATTTCGGACAAGAGAGGAATTAGAGTCTTTTTCTCCAAAATATTTGGCAGAACGTCCATTAGATGTATTGGAAATGATTGGATTGCGTGAAGATAAACAAAAATAAAATTAGAAACAATGGTGGTTAGTAAATAGTTGCAATGAAAGATTTGTAAGTATGGCAGAATGATAGTGTATTAACGTGAAAAAATGCTTGAAATATCGGGGGTTCTATTGTATGATAAAAAGAGCCCTACGATTTTAACCTTATTTATTTTTGCGGATAAGGGATCATATTCGTAGATTGCTTACAAATTTTACAGGAGGACAAAAAGATGGATTTTTTTGAGAAGTTGACAGAGTCATTTGCAAAGAACAGTAAAGAATTTGCAGATAAGGCAAAGGATTATGCAGAAGTAGCAAAACTTCATGCACGTATTAATGCGGCAAACGCAAAGATTAATGATTCATTAATCACACTCGGAAAAGCTTATTATGATACACATAAGAATGATAGCGATACGGAGTTTCAGTCTCTTTTTGAAGAGATCCGCAAAGCTCATCAGACAATTAAAAAGTGTCAGGAAGAGATACAGAAAATTAAAAACATTAAAATCTGTGAAAAATGCGGAAAAGAAGTTTCGGCAGATGCAATATATTGTTCTCACTGTGGAGCAAAGTTACAAAATTCAGATTATAATGCGGCAAAACAGACAGATGAGCCAGATGTGGATGTAGAAGATGTGGAGGTCAAAGAAAACAGCGAGCAGTCCAGTCAGGATACAGCATCAGATCAAAGTCAGCCGCAGCAGAGAACAAAAATCTGTCCATCCTGTGGACAGGAATTAGAAGAAGATGCAGAATATTGTACAAAGTGTGGTTCTTCTATGAAGTAACTACCTTGTAAGCAATGCAGGAATTTTGAGAGGAGAGTATCAGTTATGGAAAAGAAGTTACGCGTAGGTATCCTTGGTGGTACAGGAATGGTAGGTCAAAGATTTATCTCTTTGTTAGAGAATCATCCATGGTTTGAAGTAGTATGTATTGCAGCCAGTCCAAGATCAGCAGGCAAGACATATGAAGAAGCGGTTGGCGGTCGTTGGAAAATGAAAACACCAATGCCAGAAGCAGTGAAGAAAATGATTGTAAAAAATGTAAATGATGTTGAAGCAGTATCTGCGGAAGTAGACTTTGTATTCAGTGCAGTTGATATGTCAAAAGAGGAGATCAAGGCAATTGAAGAGGCTTACGCAAAGGCAGAGACACCAGTTGTATCAAATAACAGTGCACACCGCTGGACACCTGACGTTCCAATGATTGTACCAGAATTAAACCCAGAACACGCAGAAGTAATCAAATATCAGAGAGAGCGTCTTGGTACAAAGAGAGGATTTGTTGCAGTAAAGCCAAATTGTTCCATTCAGAGTTATACACCTGCATTACATGCATTAAGAGAGTTTGGTCCAAAGGTTGTTGTAGCGACAACATATCAGGCAATTTCTGGAGCAGGAAAGACATTTAAAGATTGGCCAGAGATGGTAGATAATATCATTCCTTATATCGGTGGAGAAGAAGAAAAGAGTGAGCAGGAACCACTTCGTATCTGGGGAAAGGTAGAAGATGGTGTAATTAAGAAGGCAGAAGCTCCAATCATTACAACACAGTGTATCCGTGTACCGATTTCAGACGGTCATACAGCAGCTGTTTTTGTATCTTTTGAGAAAAAACCTACAAAGGAAGAAATTTTAGACAGATGGGCAAACTTCAAAGGTGAGCCTCAGGAATTAAATCTTCCAAGTGCTCCAAAGCAGTTTATCCGTTATATGGAAGAAGAAAATCGTCCACAAGTAAATCTTGACAGAGATTATGAAAACGGAATGGGAATTTCTCTTGGACGTTTAAGAGAAGATACCGTATATGATTATAAGTTTGTTGGTTTATCTCATAATACAGTTCGTGGTGCAGCAGGCGGTGCAGTATTATCCGCAGAATTATTAACTGCAAAGGGTTATATTACAGCAAAATAATAAAAATAGAGAAACACAGGATGTGTTTTGCTGATTTGCATGCGGCAGCAGATGGAAATAAAACAAGGCACAATATATGACGGTTTGTTATCGGCATATTGTGCCTTGTATTACTATATTGAGTAAAGGTATGGAAAGTTAGACTTTGAAACTTAACATTAAAAAAGCAGAGAAGAAACTGCAAAGTTTTGTTTTATCGTCTATGAAAAATAGGAGGAAACAATAGTATGGGTATTACAAGAGAATTATTTGGAACATCCAAACAAGGAGAAAATGTATTTCTCTACACACTGACAAATAGTAATGGAGTAAAGGCAGTTATTACAAATTTGGGAGCAAGATTAGTAAAGCTTTATGTGCCAGATCAGACAGGAACATTTCGAGATGTCGTACTTGGAAATGATACCGTAGCCGATTATGAAAATATCGAAAATTTCCACGGTGCAACGATTGGAAGAAATGCAAACCGTATTGGCGGTGCAGCACTTTGCATAGACGGAGTGGAATATGCATTGGCTGCAAATGATCATGGAAATAACTTACATAGTAACCCAGAAGGATATCATGTCCGTGTATGGGAGGCAAACATTGGAGATAATGAATTAGGAGATGCGGTATCATTTTCTTTATTCAGTCCGGACAAAGATCAAGGTTATCCAGGAAGTTTAGATATATCCGTTACTTATACATTAACAGAAGAAAATGCATTGATGATTCATTATAAGGCGATGGGAGATAAAAATACGATTGTCAATATGACAAATCATAGTTTCTTTAACTTAAATGGACATGGGTCGGGAACGATTATCAATCATCAAGTATGGATTGACGCTGATTATTTTACAAGAGCAGATGCAGAGTCAATTCCAACAGGAGAACTTGTTTCAGTAGAAGGAACACCAATGGATTTTAGAACATTGCGTCGTGTTGGAGATGAGATTGACAGTGATTATGAAGCAACTGTGCTTGGAGGTGGATATGATCATAACTGGGTATTGAAAAATAATGAGCAGTATGAGTTAGTTGCTCGTGCAATTGGCGATCAGTCTGGGATTGAGATGGAAGTATATACAGATTTGCCAGGAATGCAGGTATATACAGGTAATTTTATTGATCATGAGACGGGAAAAGATGGTGTGATTTATGAAAAAAGAGATGGCATTTGTTTTGAGACACAGTATTTCCCAGATGCAGTGCATCACGCAAATTTCGCATCACCAATTGTAAAAGCTGGAGATGAATATGAGACAACGACAGTATATAAATTCAGCGTTCAAAAATAATAGTGAAACGCAGCGAGGCGGATTCCAGCTGTCCGCTTTATAAAATTAAGAAGAAAGTAGGAAGAGAATGGGAAAATCCCTTTATATTGCAGAAAAGCCAAGTGTGGCACAGGAATTTGCAAAAGCACTCCATATTAATGGAAAACGACAAGATGGATATTTGGAATCAAATGACAGTATTGTGACATGGTGTGTTGGTCATCTTGTTACAATGAGCTACCCAGAAGTATATGATCCAGCTTTGAAAAAATGGAGTATGGAGACGATTCCGTTTTTGCCTGCGGAGTGGAAATATGAAGTCATTCCTTCCGTGAAAAAACAATATAATATTGTGAAATCATTGCTGCATCGTTCAGATGTCGATGTGATTTATGTATGTACCGACTCTGGAAGAGAAGGAGAATATATTTATCGGCTTGTAGAGCAGATGGCAGGAGTGGAAGGAAAGAAACGTCTGCGTGTTTGGATTGATTCTCAGACAGAAGAAGAAATTCAAAGAGGAATTGCACAGGCGAAAGATCTGTCGGAATATGATAACTTGAGTGCTTCCGCATATTTACGTGCAAAAGAGGACTATTTAATGGGAATTAATTTCTCTCGTGCATTGACATTAAAGTTTGGAACAACGATTTCTAATATTACAAAAGACAAATGGATAGTACTTTCAATTGGTCGTGTCATGACTTGTGTGCTTGGTATGGTTGTGCGAAGAGAACGAGAAATTCGTACGTTTGTAAAGACACCGTTTTATCGTGTAATTGCTCAAGTGTCGATTGGAGATCATTGTTTTGATGCAGAATGGCGTGCCGTTAATGGTTCTCATTATTTTGGCACTCCAGCGTTGTATAAAGAAAATGGATTTAAGAAAAAGGAAACGGCGCAGCAACTGATTCAATTGCTTGAAAAAAATCCGCCATGTTCACTGACAGTTATAAAAAAAGAAAAGAAAAAAGAAAAAAAATATGCTCCTCTTTTGTTTAATTTGGCGGAACTTCAGAATGAATGTTCGAGACGATTTAAAATTAGTCCTGATACGACACTGAAGATTACACAAGAATTATATGAAAAAAAATTAGTGACGTATCCCAGAACAGATGCCAGAGTGCTTTCAAGTGCAGTTGCAAAACAGATTAGCAGAAATATTGCAGGGCTGCGAAATTTTGCACAAGTGCAGAAATATGCAGTGGAAATCTTAGAAAAAGAAACATATAAGACAATTGCGAAGTCCCGTTATGTCAATGATAAACAGATTACGGATCATTATGCAATCGTTCCGACTGGTCAAGGGTTTGGGGCATTAAAATCGCTGTCACCGACGGCACTTGGAGTATATGAACGAATCGTCCGCCGATTTTTAAGTATTTTTTATCCCCCAGCAGTCTATGAAAAATATAGTATTGAATTGGAACGAGAGAAAGAGCATTTTTTTGCATCATTTCGTCAATTAGAATCAGAAGGATATCTGGCAGTTGCAAATGAGACTTTTCCTGCAAAACGGCAAGAAAAAACGAGTGAGTTGACAAATGCAAAAGATGATAGTATGGATCAAGGTGAGAAAGAACTAAAAAATGATCCACAGATGATTATACTCTTGAATAAGCTGAAAAAAGGCGATGTACTTTTGGCAAATAAGTTTGAGATTAAAGAAGGAGAGACATCTCCGCCAAAGCGGTATAATTCGGGCTCTATGATTCTTGCGATGGAAAATGCGGGCCAGTTAATTGAAGATGAGGAACTGCGGGCGCAGATCAAAGGCAGCGGAATCGGAACGAGTGCGACGCGGGCAGAGATTTTAAAGAAACTTGTCAATATTCGTTATCTTGCATTGAATGGAAAAACGCAAATGATCACGCCGACGCTGCTTGGAGAGCTTGTTTTTGATGTAGTAGATGCGTCTATGCGTCAAATGCTGAATCCAGAACTCACAGCAAGCTGGGAGAAAGGATTGTCCTATGTGGCAGAGGGAAGTATTACACCAGAAGAATATATGAATAAACTAGAGACATTTGTGACAAATCGCATTAATCATGTGAAACAGATTACAAATCCATGGGCGATTCGGCAGAGATTTGAACAGGTTATTCCGTATTATAGACAGGAAAATCAAAAAACGGATAAGAAAAAATAAAAGAGTTCAATTTAGGAGGTAATGCAACTGTTTATCAAAAAATATAAAAACTTATAAATAGCTATTGATATTTATAACTTTTAGTGGTAGAATAGAGTATAGAAAAAACATAAGGAGTTTTAAATTATGAGTAAATACTATTCTATCCATGAGTTTTCAAAAATTTTGGGGGTGTCAGCACAA
>JALFSR010000054.1 GCA_022778745.1 Clostridiales bacterium | reverse complement strand
TGCTTTTGCCGGATTGCCAAGTTTCTTTTTTGCCTCTCGTTGTTCTTTTCTTCCCATAGTAACTGCCGCCTTTGCGAATCATTTTTTCTTTCAAAGATACCATAATTTTACAAAAACGGCAGTAACTTTATAAACTTTTGTGCGAATAAAAATTTACTTTACAGTGCTGATTCTAGGTTATTTTCCCTAAAAGTGAACAATTTATATTCTTTTTTAAACGCAAAATAAGCAAAGCGATCCGCACTCATGTAAACTGCTCAACAACTGTAAAATGAATCTTCGTGAACTATTTACCACCTATTACTCCACACATTTGAAGTGCAGTGTTTTGTTAAATTTAAACTGTTTTATCGAATCTGAACTTAGAATTTTATGTACTCGAAATGCAATATCCTGTTAAATTCAAACTGTTAATAAAATATCTTACTGAGTCGTTTTATAAAAATAACGCATGACCATTTGATCATGCGTTATTTTTATATATAATAGTCTGTCATTTTTTCTTGCCACCCTATACGTATTCACGCTGCACCATCTCATAGATTGTACGAATTGCCACTCCTGATGGACAATCCACAGCATACTCAAATACACTTGGATGCTGTTCGACTGTTCCTGCAATATCAAGATGAATCCACGGTGTATCCTTTACAAATTCTTTTAAAAACATCGCTGCCGTAATTGTTCCAGCTTCTCCTGAATTTTTCATATCTGCAATTTTACTTTCAAAATAAGAACGATAGCGATCATCGCACGGCATTTTCCAATAATCTTCACCAACTTCTTTTGCAGCTTCCATAAACTGCATAAAAAATGTATCATCATTTGTGAATGCTGGTGTATATAAACTTCCAAATGTACGCACAGCCTGTCCTGTTAATGTCGCTATATCAATCACTTGCTCCGCCTTTTCCACATCAATAATATAAGTAAGTGCATCTGCTAATGTCAAACGTCCTTCTGCATCTGTATTAACTACTTCAACTGTTTTCTGAGACATTGAAGTGATAACATCGGACGGCATATAACTTCCGCCTGATAATGCATTTTCACAGCACGCAATGACTGCCTTTACATTCACTGTACAACGATTTTTTGCCAACGCATTCATAATTGCAATTACTGTCGCCGCTCCAGCCATATCCGTTTTCATATTTTTCATAGAACTAGATGGCTTTAAACAATATCCTCCCGTATCAAATGTAATACCTTTTCCAACTAATCCTAAAACTGGTCCCTTACTATTTGTATAACGCATTACAATTAATCTTGGTCGGCGTGCCGAGCCTTTTGCAACCTCTAAAAACGCATGCATTCCTAATTGTTCAATCTGTGCTTCTTCTAATATTTCAACTTCAAATCCACTCTTTACTGACAACTGCTGTACATGCTCTGCCAGCATCTCTGGATAAATATAATTTGGCGGACTGCAAATAAGATCTCTTGCATCATTAATACTGTCCATAAGATTTTTTCCGCGTACAATCATTCTCTTACAGTCATCCATATCCTCGAATCCACAAAATGCTACTGTCCGTTCTACTTGTTTGACTTGTTCTGTGCGATATCCTTGATACTCATAATCAGACAAATAAATTCCTTCCAGCATTGCTTTGAGCATTGACTTTTTACTAATACTTTGTGTCGGAATTACATTGACCTTTATTTGCTTCAATGAATATTTTTTTATCTCTTTCATTGCTTTCGCATAAATATTTCTTATTTTATAAGGCGTAAATGTATTTTTATTACCCAATCCTAAAAATAATTTTAGTCCGTTATCAGAAGGAAAAATACAAACTTGTCCTTCTTTTCCATAAAATAAATGTGGAATAATGTCCTGTGTTTCTTCAAACATACCACAGATTTCAATATCTGCATGTTCCATTTCTTGTGTAAATTGAATCATCGTAATACCCCTTTTCTTGTTTATTGTACCCCATTACATCTTATTCGCAATCTATTTCACTGATCACTCATAAACAAACCACTGCTTCACAGCCTGTTTTTATATCTATATTCAAATCATACATGAAAAAATCAGTACCGTCTAGCATTTTTTTAACATTTTCACCGTCCTCACTCTCTTCTTATGTTCCACGTGGAACATTTTCGCTATTCTGAAAATCCTTATATAATTTTTGAAATCCTAACTGTATTTACTCGTCTTTGCTAGATGCCCCAATATTCTAGTTTATAAACTACTTATTTCTCTAATCCACACATGCTTCCAAATGAAAACTCACAAAAAGGAATCATCCATTTAAACCCTGCCTTATTTTTTCTCATAAGCAAAAAAATGAGCAGCCATTGCTTCGTGTTTTGCACACCTGAAAGAGTGACTACTCATTTTTCATTCTAATTTTTTTAATATCCAAGATTTTTATCTTCTTTATTCCAATCGATTGCCTTTTCTAAAGCTGCATCTTCTTCTTCTGATAATGTGATTTCACATGTTCCATTGGAAACGGTTTTTAAATACTGATACGAACCGTTTGAAGAATGAATACTGTTTAATAAGATTCCATTATCATCTTCATCTAATAATGCAAGTACAAAGCTAAGTTTTCCAGAATTCTCGTTAAATGTATCATAACGAACAATTCCTACTTTTTTATAGCAATGCTTGATCTCTTTCTTCATATCAAGAATTGCGTCAATATTGTTCTTGCACTGCTGCTTTACTTTTTTGTTATCATCTACTACACGAATTAATACTTCTTCTAAACTGCTTCCATTACGTCCTTTCATGAACTTATCATAGGATTTTTGTAATGCATCATATTTTACTAATAAAAAAATTACTAATGCAATCAACACTACAACTAGTGCAATCATTCCCATAATAATATAACCCGGATCAAAACTTAAATCATTTAAAAAAGAATTATCCATCTTTTCCTCCTTTTATTTTTTTAATTTTTTCTATTTCTTTATTTTACCTTATTTTTCATATCCTGTCATTAAGCAATTTTCTTAACTTTTTTAAAAATTTTTTTTAAATATAGTCACTTCTTGACATTCTTCCTTGATACGACGATATTTTTCTACTTTTCTAATTAAGCAGCCTATCATTTATAGAAGTGGAGGCTTTATGAGAACAGAGCATCCCCCTATGAACCATACTTATTCTCATAAATGTTGTCACAACACCCCTACTATAAAACCAACATTTGAAATCCACTTTTTTGTTTCTTCATAAACAAAAACGGCTTTATTGTATGGCGGACAGATTTCTTCATCCTGACTTGGCATACCCATCTTTTTCCTCCACTTTAAACGTGTAACCTAACTACTCCCACGGGCAAGACCGTAGATTTTTCGCCGCAAATTTATCGCAAGTTTGGACTTACTTTCTGTACACTTATTAATTTGTCTCTTTATAAATGCCAAGCATTTGAATAATCCGTTCTAAATCATCTGAAGAATAATAATCAATTTCAATTCTTCCTTTACTTTCTTCTTTGCGGTTAATATGCACCTTTGTACCCATACGTTCTTTCATTTTTTCTTCCAATGTATGATATAACTCTGCATTGGCAAACTCACGCTTTGCTGTAGATTCTTTTTTCTTTGGATTAAGCAGCAGTTTAACGTATGCTTCTAATTCGCGTACACTTAATTTCTCATCAATAATGCGCTCTGCTGCTTCCTCTTGCTGTTCTTTTGAAGTAATACTTAAAAGAACTTTTGCATGTCCAACACTAATTAATCCTTCCATTAACATTGTCTGAACTTTATCGCTTAACTTTAAAAGCCGCAATGCATTTGTAATAACGCTTCGGCTTTTTGATACGCATTCAGCTATATCTTCTTGTTTTAATTGATATTCTTGAATCAAACGCTCATATGCTTTTGCTTCTTCGATTGGATTTAAATCATCTCTTTGTAAATTCTCTACCAATGAGATCTCCGCAACTTCTCTCTCTGTATAATCTTTTACAATAACTGGAACTTCATTTAAACCTGCCATCTTTGCAGCTCTCCAGCGACGTTCCCCTGCTATAATCTCATAATGAGAATCTTTTTTTGTTACGATAATTGGCTGAATAATTCCATAACGTTTAATGGAATCTGCTAGCTCTGACAAACTATCTTCATCAAATTGTTTTCTTGGCTGATTACGATTTGGTTCAATCAATCGAATCTTTATCATCTCTGTTAATTTTTTCTTTTCCTCTTCCGATATTTCATTCAATGGTGATGCTAAATTAAATCCTCCTCCGATCAGAGAATCCAACCCCTTACCTAATCCATTACGTTTTGCCATTAGTCGTCCTCCCCTCTATGTATTACTTCATCTGCTAAAAGCCGATATGCCTCTGCACCAGAACATTTGGAATCATACAGATTAATTGGCAAACCATGACTTGGAGCTTCCGCCAAACGCACATTTCTTGGAATAATTGTCTTATATACTTTTTCCTTCAAGAAATCTTTTACATTCTCAACTACCTGTAAGGAAAGGTTCGTACGTGCATCATACATTGTAAATACAATGCCTTCCATTTCCAAAGAAGGATTTAATCTCTTCTTTACTAATTCAATGGTCTGCATCAACTGACTTAATCCCTCTAATGCATAATATTCACATTGAATTGGAATTAAAATTGTATCTGCCGTTGTCATTGCATTTACTGTCAGCATATTCAATGAAGGCGGACAATCAATAATCACTTTATCATAGCGATCCCTTACTTTCTCAATTGCTTCTTTTAATATATATTCTTTCCTATCGATTCCAATTAATTCAATTTCTGCACCTGATAAATTAATATTAGAAGGAATCAAATCCAATCCTTCAATATCTGTATGTACGATACATTCCTCAATCGTACATTCTCCAATTAATAATTCATATACAGTATTCTCTTGTATATTTCTATCTACTCCTAATCCACTCGTCGTATTTCCCTGTGGGTCCATATCAATCGTAAGTACCTTTTGTTGTTTTTCCGCCAGACAAGCTGAAAGATTAATCGCTGTAGTAGTCTTTCCAACTCCACCCTTCTGATTTGCAACTGCAATAATTCTTCCCATATTCATCCAATCTCCTCTTTTCTATTTTATCAAAGTTTGTGTATCAATTTTTGGCTAGCATCTCTCATTTTTCTGTTAACTCTTTATACATGGATTATATATCTTTTCTGTATTAAATACAAGCAAAAACTCCTTCCTTTAGGCAGTGAAATATAAACACAATTTACCAAATATGTTGTTTTTAGTGAATTATATGCTATAATGTATACATAAGAAATTAAGATATGTTTGCAAACGAAATGATATTGTTTTTCTAAACATTTTCGTTTGCTCTATATTTCTCATAAGCAAAATCGAACTTCAGAAAGGAGGATGCAGGATAGAAGGCTTATATTTCGATCTTGTCAAGCCTTCACTAAAATCAACATATCCTGCTTAATACTTAGATGAAATTAAAAAAGAAGTTAATTACCATTATCTCATCTGCTGCATCCATTACAGCTGCAGTTTCTCTCACAAATACGCTTATCTTTAAAAATGCTCAAAAGCATTTAACTCAACAGCTCCTTACTCACACATATCATTGGAGATTAGGTGATATTTCCTATACACGTACTGGAAATGGCCGGCCGATTTTGCTGATTCATTCATTAGATAATACATCTAGTTCTTACGAATGGAACAAGATCGTATCCCCACTTTCCAAAACTCACACCGTATATACGCTTGATCTTCTTGGATGTGGATTTTCACAAAAACCAGATTTCACTTATGTGAATTTCGTTTTTGTCCAGCTAATTAATGATTTTATTACTAATGTTATTGGCTCACGCACTGATGTTATTACATCTGGAAATGCTTCCTCGATTGCTCTAACATCATGCGTTTATAACAAAGAATTATTTAATAAGATTATACTGCTCAACCCAGAATCTTTCTCAGAATGCAGTAAGATGCCAAGCAAGTCCAGACGCCTACATGCATTTTATTATAATATCCCTGTATATGGAACTCTCGCTTATAATATTACTTCCTGCCGCAGGATGATTATAAAAAAATTAGAAAAACGCCGCTCCAACTTAACTAGCATTGACACCTCCACAATTCAGACTCAATATCAAAATGCACATATCGGAGGTTATCACGCTAAATATTTATATTCTTCTCTTCGTGGCAAATATATGGGAGTCTCTATTGAAAGTATTTTACGTAAAATTGACAACAGCATTTATATATTAGGCGGAGAATCCGTTCCTAATATCAATACGATTATAAAACAATATCAAGAAATTAACCCTGCTATTGAATCTTCCATTGCTCCAGACTGTAAATACGACATAGCACAGGAAAATCCACAAGCAGTTTTGGACATGGTATCTTATATCTAACATCTAGTCAGAATCTATTTCACTGACTTTTAACATGAAAATATATCGCCTGCAGTTTATAAGCATTGCAGATATTATGATGTTGGTGTCAAAAGATAGTTTGACCTCATGATACCTACGGATTGCTCCGCACTATGTGTTCTCGCAATCCTAGAAACATTCGAAATTCACCCTAATCGGGCTACTTTCTCATGTTTTGCGAGTCCCAAAAGGTCATGCTTTTTCATGCTTGCATGAAAAAGCATGACCTTTTGACTCTGGTATCATATTATTCATCTACTTTACTTATAAACTACAGGCGATATTACAATTTTATCCTCACAGATGCTCCATTTATTATTCTGTAACATCAATTAGACATCCCCCATTTATTTCTTCATTAACTTAACGGTTCTTTTGATGGCAAACCTGCTTTTCTTGGATAACGCTTTGCAATCGGTTTATTTTTTTTTATATAAATCATAGTTCGGCTAATATCGGTACCTGGAAGCACAAACTTTTTCTCCTCTTCAACAACCGCTCCTAACAAACCAATCGCACGCTTTGATTCTTCTAACTCTTCCTCCACCGCACCAGCTTTGTATGCAACGAAGTATCCTCCAGTCTTCACAAATGGCAGACAATACTCCGATAACGTTGCCAAATTTGCAACTGCACGCGATACACAACAATCAAACTGTTCTCGATACTCCACATTTCTGCCTGCATCTTCTGCCCTGGAATGAATAGCGGTAATATTCTCCAATTCCAGCATTTCAATTACTTCCTGTAAAAACTTTACTCGCTTGTTCAATGAATCCAACAATACAACATTCACAGACGGATACACAATCTTAATAGGAATTCCAGGAAATCCAGCTCCAGTTCCCATATCAATCAGACGCATGTTTTTCTTCTTATCCACCATTTTTTCAAAGTTAATCACACTATCTACAAAATGCTTGTGGATAACTTCCTCAAAATCCGTGATACCAGTTAAATTCATTACCTTGTTCTTCTCAATCAGTATCTCATAATATTGCAAAAATTGTCTGTATTGCTGCTCCGTTAATTCAAGACCAATCTCCCCAAACGCCTTCTTCAATAAATAGCACTTTCTTTCCTGATCCATAAATTTCTCCAATCCAACATTCTCATGTTCCACGTGGAACATTTTTATTATCTTCTCTGTTGTTCTAAGTATACGAGCAATACGGAGATATCTGCTGGGGATACTCCTGATATACGTGATGCCTGTCCAATAGAGGATGGCTGATACAGATTTAGTTTTTGAACAGCTTCTTTTCTAAGGCTTGGCACAACTGCATAATCGAAATCTATCGCAAGTTTTTTTCCTTCTAATTTCTTGAACTGTTCTACTTGTTTCATCTGTCTCTTAATATATCCTTCGTATTTCATATTAATATTAACTTGTTCAATTACATCATCATCTAATTCTGGTCGGTTTCGATCAACTGGTGCAAGTGCCTCATATGTCAGCTCTGGTCTGCGTACTAACTCTGCTAATGTACTGCCGCTCTTTAACGGTGTACTATTATTATTTTCTAACAGCTGCTGTACCTCAGCAGTCGCCCCAATTGTCGTATGCTCTAATCTCTTAATTTCTTCCTGAATCTGTTCTTTTTTCTTTAACACATGCTGATATCTTTGTTCGTCAATCAAACCAATTTGATAACCAATTTCTGATAATCTCAAATCGGCATTATCTTGTCTAAGAATAAGTCGATATTCTGCACGGGATGTCATCATACGATATGGCTCGTGATTTTCTTTCGTAACAAGATCATCAATCAGTACTCCAATATAAGCCTGAGAACGGTCTAATACGACTTCTTCTCGCTTTTGTACATGCAATGCCGCATTAATTCCTGCAATCAATCCTTGTGCCGCTGCTTCTTCATATCCTGAACTTCCATTAAACTGTCCGCCGCTATATAATCCAGAAATTTTCTTAAATTCTAATGTTGGCTTTAACTGGCGAGGGTTGATACAGTCGTATTCAATCGCATATGCGTTTCTAACAATACGAACATTTTCCAAACCTGGTACAGTACGGTACATCGCATATTGAACATCTTCTGGCAGGGAGCTGGACATACCGCCCAAATACATTTCGTTTGTATAAAGTCCCTCTGGTTCAATAAATACTTGATGACGATCTTTATCTGCAAATTTGACAACCTTATCTTCAATGGAAGGACAGTAGCGTGGTCCTGTTCCTTCAATCATTCCAGAGAACAATGGAGAACGGTCTAAGTTATCACGAATAATTTGATGTGTTCTTTCATTTGTATAAGTAAGCCAACAGGAAACCTGATCTTTTTGAATAGATGCGGGATCTGTTGTAAAGGAAAATGGTGTAACCGTTTCGTCTCCAAACTGTTCCTCCATCTTAGAAAAATCAATACTTCTTTTATCTACACGGGCTGGAGTCCCTGTCTTGAAACGAAACATTTCGATACCCAATTGTTTTAAGGAATCCGTTAAATGATTTGCTGCCTGCAAACCATTTGGTCCTGTAGCATTACTTACATCTCCATAAATACATCTTGCTTTCAAATAAGTACCTGTTGCAAGTACAACTGCCTTACAAAAATACGTAGCTCCAGAATATGTCTTGACTCCTGTAACTTGATTATTTTCCGTCAATATCTCACACACTTCTGCCTGACGAATTGTTAAATGATCGGTATTTTCTAATGTCTGGCGCATCGTATACGAATAATCTCGTTTATCTGCCTGTGCACGCAATGAATGCACTGCGGGTCCTTTTGATTTATTCAACATCTTAGACTGAATAAATGTTTTATCAATATTTTTTCCCATTTCCCCGCCAAGTGCATCAATCTCTCTTACTAAATGTCCTTTTGAACTTCCTCCAATATTTGGATTACACGGCATTAATGCAATACTATCCACACTCACCGTAAACATAATTGTCTCTAACCCAAGACGAGCTGACGCCAAAGCTGCCTCACATCCTGCATGACCAGCTCCAACTATTGCTATATCATATTGTTCCTCTAAAACTGGCATTGTTCCACCTCACATTCCATTTTTAGGCGTTTGAAAAAAACGCCGTAATGCACATAAAATCACTTTTTACTCAAACAACTTATAAAAATTTCCTATTAATTTGAAAAATTTATCTCAGCTTTTTAATATAATGTATTCTTTTAATGTTAGGGTCAAAATATCCTTTTGACCTTATGATACTTACGAATTGCTCCACACTATGTGACCCTAATATCATCTTATTTTCCCATACAGAACTTAGAGAAAATACGGTTCACTAAATCTTCCTCTACAGCTTCTCCAACAATCAAGCCGAGAGAGGAGTACGCATCCATCAAATCAATTGTGAAGAAATCCTCTGGAAGACCTACATCGATACTTTCCATTACTTTTTGAATGCTTGTTGTCGCATCATCTAAGCACTGCTTATGTCTGGCATTTGTAATATAAACTTCATCGTTAAACGATACTTTTCCCTCTAAAAACATTTGCTGCAGTGTAAGCTCTAATTGTTCCATTCCTTCCTCTGTCTTTGCAGACACCATCAAAATCGGATGTGTTGGACATTTCTCTCTCAATTGTTCCATTGTCAGCTTTGGTTCCAAATCTGTCTTATTTAATAAGATAACTGCTTTTTTTTGTTCAATCATCTGAATAATTTCTAAATCACTCTGATCTAGCGCTTTGGAGGCATCCACTACATATAAAATCAAGTCCGCATCCTCAGCCGCCTGTTTTGCTCGTTCTACACCAATCTTTTCAACAATATCGGATGTCTGCCGAATTCCTGCAGTGTCAACCATTTGAAACCCGATACCGCCAATCTGTATTTGTTCTTCTAGCGTATCCCGTGTCGTTCCTGCAATTTCTGTAACAATTGCACGTTCCTGACCAGCTAAGCGATTCATCAGAGAAGACTTTCCTGCATTTGGCTTACCCAAAATCACTGTTTTTACTCCTTCCGATAATATTTTTCCATTCTGATACTGTACCGATAACCGCATCAGTTCCTTTTCCATCGGAATTAGTAAATTCTTTAATTCTTCATCATATCCATCAATTGAGATATGTTCTGGGTCATCCAACGCTGATTCAATAAATGCAATACTATCCAAAATTTGATCGCGTAATTTACGTATTTTGTTTGCAACAGAACCTTTCAACTGTTTGACCGATGCCTGAAGTGCAAATTCATTTTTTGCATGAATCACATCCAATACCGCCTCTGCCTCGGACAAATCCATACGCCCATTTAAAAAAGCTCGTTTTGTAAATTCGCCAGGCTCTGCCAGACTCGCTCCATATTTCACAACCGTCTCCAATATTTTTCTTGTCACAAGGATACCTCCATGACAATCAATTTCCACAGTATCCTCCGTTGTAAATGTACGGGGAGCTCTCATTAACAATACAAGCACCTCATCAATCATCTGTTCTCCATCATAAATATATCCATAATGAATTGTATGACTTGGCTGTTCGGACAGTTTTTTTTGTCCGCCTTTTGAGCGATATATTTTATCTATAATAGAAAATGCCTCATCTCCACTTATTCGTATTACACTAAGACCAGCAGGACTCACAGCAGTAGCAATAGCAGCAATCGTATTTGTTTTCATTTTAAAGACTTCCTTTCTATTCCTTAACCGCTTCCTTAAACTATTTTATCTACTAGTAAAACACACTATCTATTTTGCGAAAAAAACAGCGGATGCAATTTCTCGCATCCGCCCATTTATTTATATGAAAGCATAAGACAAGCGGAAATACAAGCATTTCCATTTGCCGCTGCACACAAACCAGTAAAACACATACTGTATTACATCTGGTTATGCTTTCTTTTTGTCGTAGTATCTTTTTTCTTTCTTTAACAACACTACTACGTGACGGAATGGATCTTCTCCTTCGCTTTTTGTCACAACATAGCGATCATCTTGTAATGCCGCATGGATAATTCTTCTTTCATATGGATTCATCGGCTCCAAAGATACTGGACGTCTTGTCCTTTTTACTTTATAGGCAATATTTTTTGCCAAGTTTTCTAATGTTTCTTTTCTTCTCTCTCTATAACTTTCTGTATCAAGCTTTACACGAATATATTCTTCACTATGCTTATTCATGACTAAGCTGACAAGATGCTGAAGAGAATCTAATGTTTGTCCTCTTTTTCCAATCAGGACACCCATATCATCGCCAGTTAAATTGATTGATACGGATCTTTCTTCCTCATTATAATCCATGTCAATCGCAACTTTCATATTCATTTTGTCGAATACTTTTTCTAAGAATTCGCGTCCCTCATCGAAAATTGTTACTTTCTTACGTGCCTTAATGACTGCTGGTTTCACACCAAAAATGCCCAATAAACCAGAAGATCCTTTTTCAAGCACTTCATATTCTAATTTATCACTTGTTACTCCGAGTGCAACGGATGCCTGTGTAATCGCATCTTCTACTGTCTTTGCCGAGTAATTTTTAAAATCAGCCACTTTCTATAACCCCCTTACCAACAAACTTTATTTCTTTTTCAAATTTTTCTCATTATACTGCTGAACCATGCCCGCCTTTGATGCCAGACTGCCCTTCTTTTTGTTGGTATTGTTATAATACTGCGTTGACTGTTTAAGCTGTTCCTCACGACGAACCGCTGCCTTCTGTTCTCTTTCTTCTTCTATCTTTTCCTCTTCTTCCAAGTTCTTAACAGATAAGACAGGCTTTACTTTCTTCGGAGGAAGTCCTTGTTTTGCTCTTTTTGCATTTACCTTTTCCATATTTTTGGAAACCATATCATTAATATCAATGCGATCCATATAACGATTTACAAAATACTGACTCACCATCTGTGCCAAAGAAGAAATAACCCAATATAAACCGATACCTGCTGAGAATGTAAAGCAGAAGAAAACAGACATAATTGGCATAACTGTATTCATGGAATTCATCATTCCCATTCCAGGAGCATCATCATTAGAAGGTGTTCGTGCAGTTATCATCTTTGTACTCAGCCACTGTGTCAAACCTGCTAAAATAGGAATTAATAAAACCCACCATGCAGATGTCATCTGAGCACTTGGAGAAGTAGCAAGATTAATACCAAAGAAATTGTTAATTTTATCAATCTCAGGCAATGCAGTGTTGATTGCCTGTGTTAATCCATCATTCTGGAAAATATTCTGGAATGTTGACCATTCTACATGATTTAATCCATAAAGTAAATCAATTACACGATTTGCAGCATCTGGACCTGTAAGATCAGCCGCTCTAACTGCATGTTTTGTTCCGAGTTCAATCAACTGTTCATTTGCTGCCCAACCTTCAATATTCATCAAAGCAGTCTGAATTGGTACGAATAATCCCTTTACACTCTGAATATATCCAGGAATCTTATAAATAACTTGATACAAAGCAAAAATTAACGGAAACTGAATCAACATTGGCAGACAACCAGATGCTGTGCTTACGCCATACTTGTCATAAACCTCTTTTATTTCCTCTTGCTGTTTCATCATAGATACATTATCTTTTTTATTCTGGTACTTTTTCTGGATTTTCATAATCTCAGGATTCATTACCATATTTAATTTTGAAAATTTTTGCTGCTTAAGGTTAAGTGGCAGCATCAATGCTTTTACAATAATTGTGTATAAAATAATACTTAAACCAATGCTAGGAATACTCAGCGTGTTTAAGAGTTCATAAATTGCATTCATTACCCAGCCAAGCAGTTTTGCTATCGGACCAATAATAAACCAATTACTCTGTGTCAGTGTTAAAAAATCCACGTACTTTCCGTTACCGAAAACTTATAAAAAGCTATAAACTTTTATGTTTAAATGCTTATTCTTCATCATTCCCTTTACATTCAATTTATCTACATAAATAAAATTTAGTTCTCACTTTATCATTTCAGATGTTGTTCGATGCAAATAGTCTTGACGAATATTCTCCAGCCTATAATCTGACATTAAAAGTTTTTCTGCACTTTTTATAATGCTACTTGTTTTACAGTATTTTCCTTTCCTTTTATTTCTCCCATATTCACGGGATATCCAACGTGCAACCTGCGTTTTCTCTATTCCTCTAACTGTTTCTTTATGTTTTATCCTCACTCGTCGTGGTAATAATACTCATACTATGTGAATAATTCACTGCTTCTTTGTTCTTTGATAGAAGTGAAAGCTTCATAAAAAGCAGTAATATTCTTGCTAAGTCGTTTGATTAATTATTATCGTGTATACTAATAAGAACAAACATATATCTATTATTTTCTTAAAACGGTTAGAACATTTCTTCATTACTTAAGGAACAGGGTCATATCCACCTTTTGAAAAGGGATTACATCGGAGAATTCTCCAGACAGCAAGTATACTCCCTTTCATCAACCCGTGCTTTTCTAATGCTTCAATCGCATACTGGGAACAGGTCGGTGTGTACTTACAGCGATCCGTCTTTAACGGAGATAAATATTTTTGATATGCACGAATACATAAAATAAACAATTTCTTCAATAGATCACTTCGATTCCTTTATAAAAATATGGTGCATTCTTCCCAAATGCAAAAATGCACTTTCTATTTCAAAAAATCCTTGTTCCTTTGCCAACGGTCTAGCTACAACTACAATGTCCAATCCATTTTTCAATCGTGCTTTATTTAAGCGGTAGCTTTCCCGAACCAATCGAGTCACACGATGTCGTACTATACTATTTCCTACCCTTTTGTTAACCGAAATTCCAATTCGAGTTTCTTCCAGACCATTTGGCAGTATATACATAACCAAATACCGGTTTGCATAAGAATGCTTACCGGCATATACGGTCTGGAATTGTCTATTCTTTTTTAAAGAATTAATATTTTTCATCTTATTATGCCTCTAAGTGAACGATTCGCCACTTTACTATATAAGAAGAAAAGGTCACAAAACTGCGACCTATGCGGATAAAACCTTTCTTCCTTTTGCTCTTCTTGCAGCTAAAACCTTTCTTCCACCAGCTGTGCTCATTCTGGAACGGAAACCATGAACTTTAGCTCTGGATCTTTTCTTAGGCTGAAATGTCATCTTCATAAAAGCATACACCTCCTTATCAATTTAATAAATAATGAATGCTGTCTTTGAACTACCCATAAGTAAAAACAAATGGGATTTACGCTCGTTTTATGCCTTTGCATAAATTAATGAATCTGACGGTTTCCCGTCATATCCCTGATTGAAAATCTGGACATCACATCAATTATATTGAATTCTCCTCCATTCGTCAAGCAAATTCGTAGTTTTTTTTTATTTTTTTATAGATTCCATGATTCATTTTATAATAGCAGCGTATCACATGCCTACCTATAAATTTCAGCATAATTTGTTCGTCTTGTAGGGGAGAAATAGAACATAGATTTGTTAATGGGGCACAAAGTAACAAGTGAAATCGGTTTTCCCAACGGATTCTCTTATATCATTTTTCTTGCAAAAAAAGTTATCCACAATTTCCTGTGGATAACTAAAATAAGAAACTGTGGAAACTGTGGATAACTCGTGAGTTAGTCACAGTTAATCGGCAAAAATGAAAAGTTATCCACAGAGTTATCCACAACCCCTGTGGATAACTTTTTTTTAACCCCAAGTTATCCACAGTTTCCACAGTTTCCACAAAAAAGTTATCCACAATATCCACACGCTGTGGATAAGTCAAGAAGTTATCCACAATTGGTTGTGGATAACTTCCCTTTTAGTTTCATTTTTTCTTTATTTTACGTGATTTTTAAAAATTGTGGAAATTGTGGATAACTTTTAAGTTATCCACAATTTTATTGTTTTTATAATTGTATAATCGAAATTATCCACAGAGTTATCCACAACCTCTGTGGATAACTTTTTTTTAACCCCAAGTTATCCACAGTTTCCACAGTTTCCACCATTATATCACAAAATTAAATTGTGGACAACTCAAATTTTTTGAGTTATCCACAATTTCTATAAAAAAATTGTGGATAACTTATTTTTGAGTTGCAAAAAACACCCCTTTTTTCCACTTTTCCACAATCTTTTCTTTTTTCTCTCAACACAAGAATTTTTTTTCCCAATCGAAACATCATCAAGCTCTTCTAAGTTTTGATTGAAAAATCAATTGATTTGTATTATGATAGTATATATAACATATATTGAGGGGATTTTATGCCCTTTTGCACTCTAATTTGTGCAATCATTTCCTATTTATATGTATGCAACGCAGAATTTGGACGGAGAGCGAATTGTCTGCATTCATGAGGAATCAGCGAAGCGGATTCCGAACATCCGCTTTATATTCTGCAGTGAGTACGGCATTAGGAGGAACTCATGATAGATTTATTAAAAGAAAAATGGGAAGAAATTAAAGAAAATTTAAAAGAAGAGTATGACATTACGATTGTCTCTTTTAACACGTGGATAAAACCACTAGAAGTACAATCAGTAGAGGATACTCTTGTGAAAGTTGTCGTAACGGATGGAAGTGATAAGTTTGTTATCGACTATTTGACAAAAAAATACCAGCGTCTGCTTCAAGTTATGATTGAAGAGACGATAGATTTCCACTGCCAAGTAGAATTTGTCCTTCCAAATGACAAGGGCAGCAGCTCAGATTCTTCCTTTTATGGAAGGGACAGCTACTCCATTGCTTCCATGAATCTGAATCTAAATCCAAGATACACATTTGATACATTCGTTGTAGGAGCAAATAATAAATTCGCTCATGCCGCATCACTAGCAGTCGCAGAATCTCCGGCTCAGCGTTATAACCCTTTATTCATCTACGGCGGTGTTGGACTTGGCAAAACACATTTAATGCATTCTATTGCACATTTTATATTAAAGCATGACCCAAATATGAAGGTTATGTATGTGACAAGTGAACGATTTACAACAGAACTAATCGATGCGATACGTAACAAAAACAACGTGTCCGCCGCAGATTTTAGGGAAAAATACCGCAATATTGATGTGCTTCTCATTGATGATATTCAGTTTATTATCGGTAAAGAAAGTACACAGGAAGAGTTTTTCCACACATTTAATTTTTTGCATGAGAATAATAAACAGATTGTCATTTCTTCTGATAAACCGCCAAAAGCATTCGAGACATTAGAAGAACGTCTGCGTTCCCGTTTCGAGATGGGGCTGCCTGTGGATATCTCATCCCCAGACTATGAAACAAGAATGGCAATTTTACGCAAAAAAGAAGAGATGGAAGGCTATAATATTGATACAGAAATTATTCAATATATCGCAGCCAACATTAAGTCTAATATCCGAGAACTAGAAGGTGCTTTAACAAAGATTACTGCTTATGCAAAGCTCTACAAAACCGATATTACACTAGAAGTTGCAGAAAATGCCCTAAGAGACCTTATATCTCCAGATGAAGAAGACGATATTCCACCAGAATATATTGTAGAAGTCGTCGCAGAACATTTTGGATACAGCCCGGCTGATTTAACATCTCAAAAGCGAAGCAAAGGAATCGTGTATCCACGCCAGATTGCAATGTATCTATGCAGGGAAATCACTGATCTTTCTTTGCAGCAGATTGGAAAAGCATTAGGACGGCGTGATCACACAACGGTTTTACATGGCGCTGAAAAGATAGCAAATGACTTAAAGACCGATGAGGCATTATTGTCCACCATTGAGATCTTAAGAAAGAAGATTGTCCCAACTTAAACGCTGCGTCAGCAGCTATTTGGTTATAAGCAGAAAGCAAGATGGAGTTAAACTATCCGCCTAACTATGTTTTATGCTAAGTTCTCGTTTTACAAGAATTTCTTTGTTTGTATAAAATATGTGTTTATATATCATTTTTCGACATGGAAAGTTATCCACAAGTTATCCACAAAATGGGTAAAAAATCGGTGGATAACTGGCATTTTTCGGTGGATAAGTCGGTGGATAACCTGTGGATAACTCATTTTACTATCTCTGTAAATTTAATTTTTACTGAGTTATCCACAAGTTATCCACAGGTTATCCACAATTTTATGAGGTGCACTTTTCCTTGTAAATTCGAGGTTTTCGAGGGGTTTTTATTGAGTTATCCACTTATCCACATCCCCTACTACTACTATATATATATTCTATCTACCTATTATACGTTCGCTAGCCGAACAAATTACTGGAAAGGAGTTATCCACAATTATGAAGTTAATATGCCAAAAAGAACATCTTCAAAAAGGTGTCTCTATCGTTTCAAAAGCAGTATCCTCAAAAACAACAATGCCAATTTTACAGTGCATCTTATTAACAGCAGAAGATGGACAAATTACAATGACTGGAAATGATATGGAACTTGGAATTGAGACAACGATTGATGGTACAATCGAAGAAGAAGGCATTGTAGCACTGGAAGCAAAATTATTTGCTGAGATTGTAAGACGTCTTCCAAATAACGAAGTGTCCATAGAAGTAGATGAAAATTTTGCTACGACAATTATATGTGAAAAAGCAAAATTTACGATTGATGGTCAATCAGGAGAAGACTTTGCTTATCTTCCTCAAGTAGAACGCACAAACCCTGTTACATTGTCTCAGTTTACGTTAAAGGAGATTATTAGACAGACAATCTTTTCTATTGCGGATAATGAGACAAATAAGATGATGTCTGGTGAGTTAATGGAGATTAACGAGAACATGATGAAGTTAATTTCCTTGGATGGACACCGTATTTCTATCCGTAACGTGAAGTTAAAAGATTATTATAAGCCAATAAAGGCGGTGATTCCAGGTAAGACATTGAATGAAATCAGCAAGATTCTTACTGGAGATGCAGAAAGTGAACTGTCATTATTCTTCACACCAAACCATGTAATTTTTGAATTTGACCAAACCGTCGTTGTATCTCGTTTGATTGAGGGAGAATACTTTAGAATTAATCAGATGTTAAACAGCGATTATGATACAAAATTGGTTGTGAATAAAAAAGAATTGTTAAACTGCATTGACCGTTCTACTTTGCTTATAAAAGAAAATGATAAAAAACCAATTATTATTCACATACTGGATGAAAAGATGGAAGTGAAGTTAAAGTCAAACATCGGTTCTTTGAACGAGGAGTTAAGTATTCACAAGATTGGAAAAGATATTATGATTGGATTTAATCCAAAATTTTTGATTGATACACTTCGTGTAATTGATGATGAGGAAGTCACATTATATATGATTAACCCAAAGGCACCTTGTTTTATCAAAGATGATAAGGAGAGCTACACTTATCTCATTCTTCCAGTAAATTTCATTGCATAATCAAATAATAAATCTTCGTTGCAGATCGCCGCGTATTGTTATATAATAGTCTGTAGGGCTAAAGAAGATTCACTTATCCACAGGATGAGTAAAAAAAAGAAAAGATATCCACCGTTTCCACGTGGATAACAGTATGATTTGTGGAAAACATGGTGGAAATGAAATACTAGGAGGAACATATGTCTAAAATCGTATTACGAGATGAATATATCAAGCTAGGACAGGCGTTAAAGGCTGCTCACTTAGTAGATTCAGGTGTAGAGGCAAAGATTGTCATTCAAGGCGGTCAAGTAATGGTGAATGGTCAAGTCGAGACTCAGCGTGGAAAGAAGCTGTATGACAAAGACGTTGTAACCTATAACGGAGAGACCGTGACGATTGTAAAGTAGTGGTGTGATAACATGATCATTCAGTCAATTGAATTACAAAATTACAGGAATTATCCACAGCTTTCCCTAAAATTCCATTCTGGTATCAACATTTTTTATGGGGACAATGCACAGGGTAAGACGAATATTTTAGAGGCAGTGTATTTATGCGGCACAAATAAGTCTCATAAAGGCAGTAAGGACCGTGAAATCATTGCATTTGGTCAAGATGAGGCACATATCAAGATGTATACAGAAAAAAATGGCGTAGAAAATCGCATTGATATGCATCTGAAAAAGGGAAAAAGTAAAGGAATTGCAATTAATGGAGTTCCGATTCATAAAGTGAGTGAACTATTTGGCATGGTAAATATTGTCTTCTTTTCTCCGGAGGATTTACAAATTATTAAAAATGGTCCTTCACAAAGAAGAAAATTTATTGATTTAGAATTATGTCAGCTGGATAAACTATATATGTACCATCTGGTAAATTATAACAGATCATTGCTGCAGAGAAACCAGCTGCTTAAGCAGACTGGTTCAGATATTCTTTCTGTGATGGAAATTTGGGAAGAGCAGCTTGCAGCATTTGGAGAGCAGCTGATTCAGCGAAGAGAGGCATTTGTGGAACAGCTGAATCCGATGCTTACAAAGATTCATCGTACACTGACAGGAGGAAGAGAACAATTAACCATGGCATATGAGCCAGACACACAGGCGCAGCAGCTTCGACAGGCTCTATGCAGCAATCGGGACAGAGAATGGAGACAGAAAACAACACTGTCAGGACCACATCGAGATGATATTCGTTTTATGATCAATGGAATTGATATTCGCACTTTCGGGTCGCAGGGACAGCAGCGTACGGCAGCGTTATCGCTGAAATTGGCAGAGATTGAGCTTGTAAAGCAGCAAGTCAAGGAACCGCCCGTTCTGCTTTTGGACGATGTATTAAGTGAACTGGATTCCAATCGGCAGACTTATCTGCTTGATAGTATGAATGGAATTCAGACGATGATTACTTGTACAGGATTGGATGATTTTGTCAATCATAGATTTCATATGGACAATGTATTTCATGTTGTTCAGGGAACAGTAACAAAAGAAAATTAACAGACAAAAAAATGAAGGAGGACACTTATGAGCAACGATTATGGCGCAGGTCAGATTCAAATTTTGGAGGGACTGGAAGCAGTCCGCAAGCGTCCTGGTATGTACATTGGAAGTACCTCTGCCAAGGGTTTGCACCATCTTGTGTATGAGATTGTGGATAATGCAGTGGATGAAGCCTTGGCTGGTGTATGTGATACAATAAAAGTAACAATTAACGAAGATAATTCCATAACAGTAAAAGATAATGGCCGTGGAATTCCGATTGGCGTGCATCCAAAAGCTGGCATTCCAGCGGTAGAAGTCGTATTTACGATTCTTCATGCAGGCGGTAAGTTTGGCGGTGGAGGATATAAAGTGTCCGGCGGTCTGCACGGTGTTGGAGCATCTGTTGTAAATGCACTTTCTGAGTGGCTGGAAGTAGTCATTTATAACGATGGTCATATTTATAAACAACGCTACGAGCGTGGCAAAGTCAGTTATCCACTGAAAGTAGTTGGAGACTGTGCAAAAGAAAAACATGGAACCGAAGTTAGCTTTAAGCCAGACGGGGAGATTTTTGAAGAAACAGTATATGATTTTGATTATTTGAAAACAAGACTTCGTGAGATGGCATTTTTGACTCGGGGCTTAAAGATTATTTTAAAAGATAAGCGAGAAGAAGAAAAAGAAAAGACATTTTATTACGAGGGCGGTATTAAGGAATTTGTAGAATATTTAAACAAGAGCAAAGAAGCTTTATATACAGATGTCGTTTATTGTGAGGGCATTAAAAATAATGTGTCGGTTGAGGTCGCACTTCAGCACAATGATTCCTACACAGAGAATATTTACAGTTTTGTAAATAATATTAATACGCCAGAAGGAGGAACACATCTTGCAGGTTTTAAAAATGCATTGACAAATACATTCAACAAATATGCAAGAGCAAACAAATTATTAAAAGACAATGAACCTGCGTTGTCAGGAGAAGATATTCGAGAAGGTCTTACTGCGATTGTCAGTGTTAAGATTGAAGATCCTCAGTTTGAAGGTCAGACAAAGCAAAAGCTTGGAAATAGTGAAGCGAGAGGTGCGGTAGACGGCATTGTTTCCGAACAGCTCACATATTTCTTAGAGCAGAATCCAACTGTTGCAAAAGTTATTTGCGAGAAGTCAATTATGGCACAGCGTGCAAGAGCAGCAGCACGTAAAGCAAGAGATTTGACAAGAAGAAAGTCTGCATTAGACGGCATGGCACTTCCTGGAAAGCTTGCAGATTGTTCTGACAAGAATCCAGAAAACTGCGAGATCTACATCGTAGAGGGAGATTCCGCCGGTGGTTCTGCAAAGACAGCACGTTCCCGTGCGACACAGGCGATTTTGCCGCTTCGTGGTAAGATTTTGAATGTAGAAAAGGCACGTTTGGATAAGATTTATGCAAATGCAGAAATTAAAGCAATGATTACTGCGTTTGGAACAGGAATTCATGATGATTTTGATATTACAAAGCTGCGTTACCACAAAATTATTATTATGACGGATGCCGATGTTGATGGTGCACATATCAGTACATTGCTTTTGACATTCCTGTACCGTTTTATGCCAGAATTAATTCGTCAAGGCTACGTATATCTTGCACAGCCGCCGCTTTATAAGCTGGAAAAGAATAAAAAAGTATGGTATGCATACAGTGACGAAGAATTGGATGCGATTTTACGGGAAGTCGGCAGAGATCAGAATAATAAAATTCAGCGTTATAAAGGTCTTGGTGAGATGGATGCAGAACAGCTTTGGGAGACGACAATGGACCCGGAACGCCGTATCTTAAGGCGTGTTATGATGGATGAGGAAGACGCTTCTGAGATTGATCTGACATTTACTACGCTCATGGGTGATAAAGTAGAGCCGCGAAGAGAATTTATTGAGACAAATGCAAAATATGCCAGCAATCTGGACATTTAAGAAAGTGATGGAGGAATGAAAAATGGATGAAACAATTTTTGACAAAGTCCATGACGTAGATTTGAAAAAAACGATGGAACAGTCATATATTGAGTATGCCATGAGCGTGATTGCGGCTCGTGCTCTGCCAGATGTCAGAGACGGTTTAAAGCCAGTACAGCGCCGTGTGTTATATTCAATGATTGAGTTAAATAATGGTCCAGACAAGCCGCATCGTAAGTGTGCACGTATTGTCGGTGATACAATGGGTAAATATCATCCTCATGGAGATTCATCCATTTATGGAGCACTTGTCAACTTAGCTCAGGATTGGTCCACACGTTATCCACTGGTAGATGGTCATGGAAACTTCGGTTCGGTGGATGGAGACGGCGCAGCTGCGATGCGTTATACAGAGGCACGTTTATCCAAAATTTCAATGGAAATGCTTGCCGATATTAACAAAGACACCGTGACATTTGCACCAAACTTTGATGAGACAGAAAAAGAACCAGTTGTTCTTCCGTCTCGTTTCCCAAATCTGCTTGTCAATGGTACGACGGGTATTGCAGTTGGTATGGCGACAAATATCCCACCACATAACCTGAAAGAGACGATTCAGGCAGTCGTAAAAATTATTGACAATCGTATCGAAGAGGGAAGAGATACCGAGATTGAAGAAATTTTAGATATTGTAAAAGGACCAGATTTCCCAACAGGGGCTGTTGTACTCGGAAAGAGAGGAATTGAGCAGGCATACCGTACTGGAAAGGGAAAGATTAAAGTGCGTGCAGTGACAGCGATTGAACCTATGGCAAATGGCAAACATCGGATTGTAGCGACAGAGCTGCCGTATATGGTCAATAAAGCACGTCTGATTGAAAAGATCGCAGAACTTGTAAAAGATAAGCGAATCGACGGAATTACGGAACTGAGAGATGAGTCAAACCGAGAGGGAACTCGTGTCTGTATTGAACTGAGACGTGACGTAAATCCAAATATTGTACTCAATCAGCTTATGAAGCATACACAGCTCCAAGATACATTTGGGGTAAATATGCTCGCACTTGTGGATAATCAGCCAAAGATTTTAAATCTTTTGGATATGCTCAAATATTATTTAAAGCATCAGGAAGATGTGGTAACACGAAGAACACGCTATGAACTGAATCGTGCGCAAGAACGTGCACATATTTTGGAAGGTCTGTTAATTGCGTTAGACCATATTGACGATGTCATTCAAATCGTTCGTGGTGCAGCTAATGTCGCAGAAGCAAAGGCAAAATTAGTGCAGACATATGAATTAAGTGATGCACAGACACAGGCGATTGTAGATATGCGTCTTCGTGCATTAACTGGTCTGGAACGCCATAAATTGGAATCTGAGTATAAAGAACTGATGGAGCGTATCGCACAGTTTAAGGCAATTCTTTCGGATGAAAACCGTCTGCTCAGTGTGATTAAGGAAGAAATCACAGCGATTGCAGACAGATATGGAGATGACCGAAGAACGTCGATTGGATTTGATGAGGAAGATTTCTCCGCAGAAGACTTAATTCCAGATGAAAGCACCGTAATTGCGATGACAAAGCTTGGATATATTAAGCGTATGTCAATGGATAACTTTAAGGCACAAAACAGAGGCGGAAGAGGAATTAAAGGAATGCAGGCAATTGATGAAGATTACATAGAAGATCTTCTCATTACGACGACGCATCACTATATTTTATTCTTCACCAATCTTGGACGTGTCTATCGCTTGAAGACATACGAAATTCCAGAGGCAAGCCGTACCGCAAGAGGAACTGCAATTGTGAATCTGATTCAGCTTCAGCCTCAGGAAAAAGTAACTGCAATTATTACACGAAGAGAGTTCAATGAAGGCGAATACCTCTTTATGGCAACAAAGTCTGGTATGGTAAAGAAAACAGATTTTGCAGAATATGCAAATATTCGTAAAGTCGGTCTTGCAGCGATCAATTTAAAAGAAAATGATGAATTGATTGAGGTAAAAGTAACAGACAATGAAAAAGATATTTTCCTCGTTTCTAAATTCGGACAATGTATCCGTTTTAAAGAAACCGATGTGCGTGCAACTGGAAGAACATCGATGGGCGTTATCGGTATGAATTTAGATGACGGCGATGAAGTAGTTGCTATGCAGTTAGATACACAAGGACAGGATTTATTATTTGTATCAGAAAATGGACTTGGAAAGCGTACATCCATTGATGAATTTTCCTGTCAGCACCGAGGCGGAAAAGGTGTAAAATGTTACCGCATCAATGAAAAGAGCGGCAATATCGTTGGAGTAAAAGCTGTCAATGACAATCAAGATATTATGATCATTACGACAGAAGGAATTGTAATTCGTCTAAAAGTAGCAGACATTTCATTATTTGGACGTAACGCTTCAGGTGTTAAGTTAATAAATATTGATATTGAGAGCGGAGTTGCCGTGGCAAGTATTGCAAAAGTGCGTGAGAGCGAACAAGACGCACAAAACCAATAAAACTGTGAAGCAGACAAAAAGGTCTGTTTGATAAATGAATATGGAGCTATTACTGTCTGGACAGACAGTGGATAGCTCCATATTTGCCGTTATGGGAAAATGCGCACAGAAGCCTTTAAAATCCTCGAAAAGCGATTAAAATATGATTATGGTATAATTTTTCCATAGATTCAAGAAAAGCCGTCAGAAACGAAAATATGATGTTTGAAAGGGTATGACTAATTGTGTTTGGGAATGAACAGTGAACCAAGTTTCAGATGAATGTTTTGCGAACACAGCATTTGATAAAACTTTAAGAGACGTTGTATGTTAAAGTTATCCACAGTTA
Source organism: Clostridiales bacterium (assembly GCA_022778745.1). Classification (GTDB taxonomy): domain Bacteria; phylum Bacillota; class Clostridia; order Lachnospirales; family Lachnospiraceae; genus Fimimorpha. The sequence goes on along the minus strand of JALFSR010000054.1, from coordinate 18,499 downwards.
TAACAAAAAAAGAGATGTTATCCACAAAGCAAGAGAGGATCTTGTGAAAATTGTGGATAATACAGCAGTTTTAATGAGTAATTGTGGATAACAAAAAAATTGTTTATCTAAAATGTGTATTGAAAATTTTTGGGTAAAAATATCAAAAAAAATTGCTCAAAATAGGGAAATATGTTATAATAAATGAAAAGTTTTGTTAAGAACTAAATAGTTTTGTATTATCCAGAACTATTTTCTCGAAGCTTTTTAACTCATCAAGGAAGAGCTACGATCAGACTAAAGATTCAGTTATAGTAATTAACGCCTGAAGATGCAAAACTTTGTATCAGAATTAAGATGGCAGAAGGTGTCAGGAGGGGAGATGTTATGAAATTTAAAAGAGAAAAAAAGACAATTATTTCCATAATCGTCCTTTTATGTATGCTCGTCATATCAAGTATTTTTACTGGGTGTGATGTTTCAGTTCAGGATAATACAATGACACAACAGAGCAATACAGCTGCTCCTGTGATAGATGAAGATGGCACATATTCAAGCAAAGAAGATGTTGCACTTTATATTCATACATACGGTCATTTACCATCGAATTATGTTACAAAAGTCCAGGCACAGCAGCAAGGATGGGATAATAAAGAGGGGAATCTTTGGGATGTGTTTCCAGGCAAAAGCATCGGGGGAGATCATTTCGGCAATTATGAAGGAAAGCTTCCAGCCGGACATTCTTACAAAGAATGTGACATTGATTTTGATGGTGGATATCGTAATGCGAAACGAATTATTTATTCCGATGATGGGCTGATTTTCTATACAGAGGATCATTACAATACATTTGAACAATTGTACTGAGTCGAGGAGGAGATTTTATGAAGACGGTATATATTGACACGAAGAAAATAAATTCTGTACAACTGCTTCAGGATTATTTAAAGGAGCAGTTAGAGCTGCCATCCTATTATGGAGGAAATCTAGATGCGATGTATGATGCATTGACGACTATTCGCGAGGACACAGAAATCTATATTTCCAAATACGAGAATGCATCAGATAAAAGTTTTAATCGTTATATGGAGAGATTTTTGCATGTGCTTCATGATGCAGAGATGGAAAATGAGTATCTAACTGTGATTATAGATAAAACAGGAATTTAATCGAATCAAGCAGTAAAATATGTGTTATATATAAAAAAGCTGTCCCATTAAGATAAAACCATACATGATACAGTAGTGTTGCTTTACTAGGATAACGATATCATACAGAGGGTATTCTTAATGCGGCAGCTTTTAAAATTTACTCTACGCAAAGCCCATTACCTTTAGGACACTTCACGTATATTATTGTACTTTCCAGTTCTTTACATCATCATATTCTTGACAGATCTCTTTGCTTGGCGCTTTCGTCACAAGACTTCCAATAATCATTGCAATAAGACCAATGAAGAATCCGATTAAAAGAGAATAAAGATTTGTTGCAGCAGCAAGTGTTTGACCATCAACCAATGGGAAATAGTCCCAAATGATAACGGTCAGACCGCCGAGCAGCATACCGCAGACTGCACCAGTAGCATTGCTGCGCTTCCAGAACAAGGATAACAGGACAACTGGACCAAATGTCGCCCCAAAGCCTGCCCATGCATTGGAAACAAGTCCCATAATACTGCTGTTTGGATTATAAGCAATACAGAATGCGAGTACCGCTACGATAATAACAACGATACGGCTTAAACGAAGAACAGATTTATCATTTGCATCTTTTTTTACAACACCTTTATATAAATCCTCAGAAATAGAGGATGCAGTTACTAAAAGCTGAGAATCGGCTGTGGACATAATCGCTGCAAGAATACCGCATAAGAAAATTCCGCCGATAAATAAAACAGGAATATCATTTGTGAACATTTGCAAAATCATCTGAATAAAAATATTTTCTTCGGATGTTGGGGTAGTAGCCATTAAATCAATTTTTAAATAAGCACGACCAACAACACCGATGAAGCAGGCTGCACTTAATGACAGCATAACCCATACAATGGCAATGACACGAGATTTTTTTAACTCGGTTTCGTTTTTAATTGCCATAAAACGTGTTAAAATATGAGGCATACCAAAGTATCCAAGTGCCCATGCAAGCTGAGAAAGAATACCAGATACAGTATAATTATCACCATTGTTTTTCATTAAATCTAGAAATGATGAAGCATCCGTTCCAGATGCAGTAATTGCGTTCACCATTGAATCCCATCCGCCGACAACAAAATATGCTGCAATCGGTACAAAAAGTAATCCAATTAACATTAATAATCCCTGAATAAAGTCGGTAACGCAAACTGCCATAAATCCACCCATAAATGTATAAGTGAGAATAACGATTGCACCAATTGTCAATGCGATATGATAGTTGATGCCAAATACTGTAGAAAATAATTTTCCTCCTGCGGAAAATGCAGATGCAGTATAGACAAGGAAAAATACCATAATGAAAATCGAAGATGCAATTCGGAGTATACGGCTGGAATCATGATAACGATTTTCAAAATAAGCTGGAAGTGTTAAAGAGTTGTTTGCACAGATTGTGTAACGGCGCAGGCGGGAAGAAATGCACGTCCAATTTAAAACAGTACCAATTAATAATCCAATAGCAATCCAAACCTGACCAGTACCAAGTGCGTAAATAGAACCTGGAAGTCCCATCAAGAGCCATCCGCTCATATCTGAAGCCTGTGCAGAAAGTGCTGCTACCCATCCGCTCAGACCACGGCCGCCAAGAAAATAATCTTCGGTCGTATTAGTCGATTTCATATACTTTGCACCGATGAGAATCATCATGCCAAGATATGCGACAAAAGCAATTAAAATCCATATATTGTCCATATGTTCGCCCCTTTTCATAAAAAATTTAAGAATGCCGCTAGCATTCTTATTATGATGTATATGTCAGCAACCCTGACATACTGGTTCATTATAGCAAATCTATAACACTTTAGCAAGGAAAAGTTAAGAAGAAAATACAAAAAATGAGTGGAAACGGACTATTCCAAATTTCCACTCATTGTCTTAGCAAATCGGGCAGGAATAAGAGTAATTAACAGATTTCTGCACCGCTTGGCATTGGTTTTTCTGGAGTAACTAATGCAAGATTTCCATCTGCGTCTTCTGCACAAAGAAGCATTCCTTCAGAAAGTACACCTGCAAGTTTGGCTGGCTTTAAGTTTACGAGAACCATAACTTTCTTTCCAACCATTTCTTCTGGTGAATAATAAGCTTTAATACCAGATACAATCTGTTTTACCTGGCTTCCAATTTTTACTTGAGAACAGAGCAGTTTCTTTGATTTTTTCACTGCTTCACATGCAATAATTTCACCAACTTGGAACTGCATTTTTGCAAAATCATCATAAGAAATTTCTTCTTTTGGCTCAATATCAATTACTGGTTCTTCTTCTTTTGCCTCTTCTTCTGGTGCAGCATCAGCACGCTGCGCTTCCATTAATTCATTTACTTTTTCCATTGTCTTTGCGACATCAAGACGAGCAAATAAAATCTCTGGTTTTGCAGCAACGGTTGTGCCAGATACATACTTTCCAAAGCTGTCAAGTTCATCCATCTCACGAAGAGAAGTGTTCAGCTGGGCAGCGATCTTATCTGCAGTTTCTGGCATAAATGGCTTTAATAAGCTTGCTCCGATTGTGATTGCCTCAACCAAATTATAGAGAACCGTTGCAAGACGGTCATGCTTTGCTTCATCCTTTGCAAGTGCCCAAGGCATTGTCTCGTCAATATATTTATTACAGCGTTTAAACAGAGTAAATATCTCTGTAATGGCATCTGCTACACGCAGCTTATCCATTTTTTGAACTGTTTTCTTTACTGCATTTAAAGCGACTTCTTTTAATTCTGCATCAACTGCTTCTTCTGCATGTTTATCGGAAACAACACCGTTAAAATATTTATTTGACATAGAAATTGTACGATTTACAAGATTGCCAAGCGTGTTTGCAAGATCAGAGTTCATACGCTCAATCATTAATTCCCATGTGATTACACCATCATTTTCAAATGGCATTTCGTGAAGAACGAAATAACGAACAGCATCTACACCAAAGAAGTTTACTAAGTCATCTGCATAGATAACATTTCCCTTTGATTTGCTCATTTTCCCATCTCCTTGAAGCAACCATGGATGACCAAATACTTGCTTTGGAAGTGGCAAGTCAAGAGCCATTAACATAATTGGCCAATAAATCGTATGGAAACGTAAAATATCTTTTCCAATCAAATGAACGTCTGCTGGCCAATATTTTTCAAACATCTCATCACTGTTGCCGTCAAGATCAAATCCAAGACCAGTGATGTAGTTGCTTAATGCATCAATCCATACGTATACGACATGCTTTGGATCAAAATCGACAGGAATTCCCCACTGGAAAGAAGTACGGGAAACACAAAGATCTTGAAGACCTGGGAGCAGGAAGTTATTCATCATCTCGTTTTTACGTGACTCTGGCTGAATAAAATCAGGATGTTCATTAATATAGTCAATCAGACGCTGCGTATATTTGCTCATACGGAAGAAATAAGCTTCTTCTTTTGCTGGTTTTACTTCACGTCCACAGTCTGGACATTTGCCATCGACTAACTGAGAAGCGGTAAAAAATGATTCACAAGGAGTACAGTACATACCTTCATATTCGCCTTTATAGATATCACCTTTATCATATAATTTCTTAAAAATTTTCTGAACTTGTTTTTCATGATAATCGTCTGTTGTACGTATAAATTTATCATAAGAAGTATTCATTAAATCGAAAATTCGTTTAATTTCTGCTGCAACATCATCTACGAATTCTTTACAGGATACATCGGCTGCAATTGCCTTTTCTTCAATTTTCTGACCATGTTCATCAGTACCTGTCTGAAAGCGGACATCATAGCCTTGCATACGCTTAAATCTTGCAATACTGTCTGCTAAGACGATCTCATAGGTGTTGCCGATATGTGGCTTGCCAGACGTATAGGCAATCGCCGTTGTAATATAATATGGTTTTTTCATGAAATTCCTCCATTTCTACAGGGTCCTATATGAGTGCCTGTGATGTATTATTTGGATTCGATGACAAGTTTGCTGCTATTGATATTCCCTACACGAAGGAGGGGCATTCTTGTCGCATATAGTATAACACAGACTAAGCGAATTTGGCAACAGTCGCTTATAGCCCACTATTTAAATGGGCATTACACTCTTATCAGTGAAAAAGGATAAATGTAAAGATTCTATTGAAATAAAAAAATATTTATTATAATATATAAACATATAAGAGGCAAAAGGTGTCAGAAGCGAAATTCAGTTTATTCATTTAGGTAATTGCGAAACTCACTGACCACACTTTATGCACTTTGCATGAAAATAAAAGCTAAAATGAATATATTCAGATAAAATTTTGTGCAAGACCTACATTGGAATTTAAAGTTTGGTGAGGAGAGAAGTAGAAACAAGACTTAAAAAATCTAGGTTTTATAAGGCTTTCAGAGTTTCGCAAACGCCTAAGCTTATTCATTTTGAGAAAGGAGGAGCGGCGTTAAAAAAGAAATTGGTCTTGTGTGTGCTGCTGGGAAATTTATGAATGACGGTAAAATTTATGATAATGATATAAAATCAATTATTAATTATGCAAAAGCAAAGTGTAAAATAGGGAAAAAATCGTATACGAATGATGTGGTAATGCAAGGGTTAGGTACATCAAAAGATTTATACAAAATAGAAAGTGGAGAGACTCCAGTCGAAAAGTTTGAGTTTGACCGAATTCTGCATCGTCTTGGAGTATGTGCTGATATAGTTGAAATATTGATTACAGACGAAGATTGGGAACGATATTGCGACCGAATGCAAATTTATGAATATTACTATGAAGAAAATTATAGGGAAATGGAAAATGCAATTTTGTCCTATAAGGAGAAAACCAAACAGTTAAGCCGTATTCATAAGCAGTTTGCAGAAGTGATGCAGGCAAAGATGATGTTTCAGACAGGGAAAGATTTCAGGCAGATTTTCCATGTATTGAAATCAGCATTGGAACTTACTGTTGTGGATTGGGAAGAGGCGAACCCCGAAGAACGATGCCTTGCTCCCGAAGAATTAGAAATTATCATTTTGATGGCAAGGTGTTATCGCAAACAAGGATATCATCGAAAAGCAATGCAATTGTTAGAATGGGTAAAAGATTATTCTAAGACGCATGTGATACAAAAGGAAATTCGTTGCCGATTTATGCCGCTTGCTTATTTGGAAATGTCCAAACTACATACTCCGGTACTTGCATTAGAGTATGTAAAAGCAGGAATTTTATTGTTATATTGTTCTGGATATTTATTTCATTTAATTCCATTGCAAAATGAATATTTAGCGTTACTAAATGAGTTAGAGAAAAAAATGAAATTAAGTAAGAAGTATAAAAAAGGCAGAAAACGGATACGAGAAGAACGGGATACAATACTTGAATTATGCAAGGAAGTAAAGATAGATTGGAGACGTCTGGAGCCAATTCAAACATATAAAAATGCTTATTTGCTCTCAGAAATGTTGTATCGTCATCGTACATATTGGGGACAGTCACAAAGTGAGTTCTGTGAAGGTGTATGTTCCGAAGTATCATATAGTAAAATAGAAAAAGGAAAGACTGTACCAAAGAGAAAATTTAAGGAATTAATGGAACGGATGGGGTATCCAGGAATTAATGTAATTGCTCCATTACATGGAACGACAAAAGAATATATGGATGAGGCAGTCAGAATCAAACATTTCATTCGATGCTACCAGTATAAAGAAGCAGACGAGGCATTTAAACAATTGTTAAAGATATTTCAGAAGAAACGATTAATTGAGAACTGCCCAAGAAATAAGCAGTTTTTTGTACAAACAAAAGCAGTGCTTGATTATGAATTAGGAAGAATATCAATAGAAGAGGAGAGAAAGCAATTAGAATTCGCATTAAAGCAAACACTTCCAGAATATCCAAAAACAAATCTTGGTAAGAAACCTTTGCTATGGCAGGAAGCAGCAGTATTAAATAATATTGCAAATACTTATATGGAATGTAAGGAAAAAGATTATGAAAAGGCTGCTAGGATATGGGAAGATATTCGGAAGAGTTATCAAGAGAGCAAGCTATATAAAATAGCAGGATTTGAAGGATATGATTTAATACAGACAAATTATGCAAGCTGCATTGGTTCATCAGGCGACTATGCACGTTCTACACAGCTAGGATATGAAAATATAAGACATTTCTTAAAAGAAGCAGAAATAGGATTCTTAGAACGAGAATGTTATGGAATTGCATGGAATCGAGAACAAGAAATGAAACAAGAGTATGGCATCATAAAAAAAGAAACTGCCTGTCAGAAAAAACTGAGACAGGCAGAAGTAATTGCAGACATGATCAAACATATATTTGTTACAAAATTTTTAAAGGAACATAAAGAGAAAGTGTATGGAAATAATGTCAAGCCTGTGAGTTAGGAAGATCATTCAGTGGCATACAGTCCGCTGCATCCTCTGTTTCCAGGACTGAAGTGGTAGCTCCTTCTGTAATTGGAGCAGCATAGGAGCTGATTCCTAATATGGTGCTGAGAATTATAGATGCGAATAATAACGTTAATTTTTTCATAGCGATTTGCCTCCTATTTAAATGGATTATTTGTATCATATTGATACAATATATTAGCATATCATAGAAAAGTAAAAGGCACAATAAACTAAATAGGATATAAAAATTAAAAAATAATATCCTGTTTAGTTTGTTGTGATTAACAAGAAAGTATGGTATGATATTTATATGGTATGATATTTATACAGAAGCAAACCGGGGAGTTTTTGAAAATATATTAAGAGAAAGGACAAGAGTATATGCAGTACATCTCAATACAAAAATCAAAAAAGGATTTGTAAAGAAATTTATGGCGGCATTTTTGGCATCTGCAATATGTTTTACATCAATTCCAGTATTTGCATTTAATGAAAATCTTACATTTACTCATGGAAACAACATCCAAAGTAAGCGAGCATTTGGAAGGACTACATCTACTGCGGTGGAATCTAATATGAGAAACGAGCTGACAGTAAGTTTTTCTGATGGAAGTTCTTATTTAAGAATAGGTGAAAGTAAGAATTCTAGCATTTGTTATGTAGAATCAGATAATTTAGCAGGACGTTCTGGAAATTCTTATTGTGTTTACAAAGTAAATGGAAGAATTGAACATCGTTCGACAGCAGCCTATCCATTTAGTTTCTAAAAATATTTTTAGGTAACTACATAGTAAAATATAAATTTAAAGTTTATACTCTCCCCAGAATAGTAAACTATTCAATTTTTCAGTTGCTGTTCTGGGGAAATATTATTTTTGGGAGGTTTTTATGCAAAGGAACATTTTGGAGGCAAGACAAATTAGTAAAACATTTCATCTGGGAGAAACGAAGGTGGAAGCTTTGGATCAGGTGGATTTGTCAATAAATGAGGGGGAAGTTGTCGCAATTGTAGGAAAGAGTGGAGCGGGAAAAACAACATTGTTAAATATATTAGGGGGATTAGAAATTCCAGATTCTGGCGATGTCATAGTAGATGGAGAGTCACTTTATGATGGAATAAATGATAACAGACGTACTGAAATTCGCAGAGAAAAAATTGGATATATATTCCAAACATTTTGTTTGATTGATGAAATACGTGTATTGGAAAATATTCGTCTTCCATTTGATATTCAAAACAAAGCATATGACTTGGATTATGAACAACAGTTGATCTCTATGCTGCAGTTAGAGAAAAAAATGAGGTATTATCCGCATAAGTTATCAGGAGGAGAAAGACAACGAGTTGCGATTGCAAGAGCATTATTAATGAAGCCTGCCATTGTTCTTGCGGACGAGCCAACTGGAAATTTAGACTCTGAAACAGGGAATCAATTTATGGGATATTTATATGAATGCAGAGAGCGATTTGGTCAGACAATTATTATCGTGACTCATGATATGGAAATTGCTAATCAGGCAGACAGAAAAATCATAGTAAAGGATGGCAATCTGGTGGAGGGATAGGAATGAGCGAATGGAGAGGAATTTGGAATATATTAAGGCGATTCAGCAAAGTAAAATATCAAGTTTTATTATATATCACCACAACTGCAATCATCGTTGCACTTTCGACGATTTTATATAATATGTCCTATAATATTTTGAATCATGCCGTTAAGATAAATGGAGAGGTTTATGGAAAATTTACAGATATTTATTATGATATGGATGAAACCCATCCATTTTTTGTATCGGAACAAAATATAACAGAAGAATTAGAAGGATTTCAGTATGAGCGAATGGAGCAATTGGTTATTGTAAAGAGAATACCATTAAAAGCGGATCAAATGATTTGTTTGGGATATGCTGATAATTCTGCAATAGAATTATCAGGAATTCGGTTGCAGGAAGGACATTATCCAAATCAGGAAAATGAAATTGCTCTTACGAAAACAATAAGTAAACAATTAGGAGCAGAAACAGTTGGTGCATCTGTCACAATTGATGGAGAGATTTATAAAGTTGCTGGAATAATAAAAGATTATGGAAGGCTATGGGCGAAAGGGGAGCAGCAGATAACAGATCAGGCAATCCCAATCAATGGATTTTTGTCGAAAAAAAAGGCGGAACAACTCATTCAGGTAAATGGAGTGGATTATCATATGTGTATATTCACGCGTTTGTCCGATGCAAAACAGTCGTATGACAGCAGTAATCGTTATTTTTTCTTTAATAAAAATGCAAGTGTAGGGAAAATGGTTGTATTTGAAATTCCAGAGATGTTTGGATGGATGATGTATGGATTTGCTGTTATTATGAGTTATGCGATTATCGGACTATATGAAAAGAAAGAGAAGGAGCAGATAAAGATTCTTTATATGCTTGGAATGAAGAAAAATAAAATTCGTATTTATTTGATTTTGAAGTATATAAGTTATAGTATTATTGGGATTTTAATAGGGCTTTTGATTGGAATAATAGGAAGTAAAATCTTATTAAATATACTTTCAAGTAAAACAAATATTCAATATCCAAATGAAATGGACTGGAGAAGTATATCTTTATTTGGATTAGTAGTATTTTTCATTAATATCGTAATCTCAGCAGTGTTTATTTGGAATATTATGCGGGAAAAAACGGTAATATTAAAGGAATATAATAACCCCGCCTATAAAAAAACTGGGTGGAAAAGAATTATATTTTGGGAATATCTACAAAACAAAAAAATGTTTTTTGTTTTAATGATAGTAGTTGCCGCATCAATTGTATTATTTCTTTATTCTATTCAATATCAGGTTTATTTTAAAAACTCGAGTGGATATGTCGAGTATGACGGAAAGATGCCATATGATTATGATTATGGATGGGAAACAATTATGAGGCAAGGAGAAGACAGAAAAAATTTAGATGCGGACAGCGTAGCTGGAATGCAGGAAAATGGATTCACATACATAGATAGTTTGGAATTGGATGGAATGAAAGAATCATTCGTGGAGCAGATGAGTAAAGAAGAAGGAATTCAAAAAGTGCTTGCCTATAAGCAAGACTCTCGATGTTCAGTTGCATTGGAAATAGATCAGCTTGATTCTTATTTAGATGGATTTGACTATATGATGGATGGAGATTTTTATTCTGTAAATGACGTTCCAGAAAATGCAAAGGAGTATTTTCAATATTCAGATAACAAACGATATGTGCCTTCCTGTTTTATGGGATATTCAGAGGACGAACTAGAATCTTTCTCAAAGTATGTAACAGAAGGGGAGATTCATTTAGACAAAATCTTATCTGGAGAAGAAATTATTTTAATGGTGCCAAATTATCAGCTCGTAGATGTAGATGGAACCAATTATATGTTTCCAGTAAACTCAGGTGAAGAAGAATCTTATAAAGATACGTTGTTTCAAGTGGGAGATGAATTGCATCTGACAGAACTGCAGACATTACAGCAATATACTGGTACAGTGATGGAAGATGAGTGTGAACAATTTTTAAAACGGAGAGATTTTACAGTAAAAATTGGGGCGATTATTCGGAGTCATATTGGATGGTTTGATTATTCGTTAGGACCGAGAAAAGCATATACGTTTCTAACATTGAATGATACATTTGAAAGATATGGATTAGGAGATGTAACGTATAGCCGGGTGCGTATTTACACGGAACCGTTGGCAGATTTCAATGAAATAAGAGAGAAGATGGCAATGTATCAAGAAGAACTGCCAACAATGAAATTAACAAATTTGCAGGAAGAACTATCTGCGTATAGACAATACAATCTTTGTCTTGAAAACTTTGTTTATGTAATATTCATTATTTGCACGCTGATCACATTTATTACATTTTGCAGTCAGATGATTGAAAAAACGATTCTTTATCAGAAAAAATATGCATTGCTAAGAATTTGCGGCATGAAGCGAAGCAGACTGGAAATATGTATTGGAATTCAGACATTAGGAATATGGGGATGTGGGGTTATTATGTCCCTGCCTATTTTGTACGGAATCATTGGGAAAGAATTTATTTCACTGTTTGAAACATGGTATTTTTGGGCAATTTTAGGAGGAAGTGTGGGAATTGTATTTACGGCACTTTTGCCATGTCTTGCATTAATACGAAAATCAAAGATTATCATGTAAGATCATTAAGAAAGTCTTCCACTTTTTATTTACGCAAAGGCATGAGGAAAGAGGAAATGCAAGCATTTTGGGGTTCTTTCTAATGTTTGTTGAAAATAAAGCGTTTTTTCCTTTTGAAACTTGTATAGTATAGATTTTCTTCAAGATTTCACTTTAGTATCAACTAAACTTAGAAAGAACCAAATAATGATTGACTTCCGTGAGTCTGCAGTGACTTTTTCGCTTTATCTTAAATTAAATAGAACATAAAAACCAAAAATTATGTTCTATTTAGTTTATTGATATTAAGAGGAAGATATGGTGGTATATTTTTATAAAACGAACCGGGGAGTTTTATACAGTTAATTTTACGATATTTTTAATTTAAATATAGAGCGGGGAAAAAGTTATGGATTTATTGGACATAATGGATGTGGAAAATCGGTATTTTTCAAGACAATCTGCGGATTTTCCAGATTAACAGAGGGAGAGATTATCTGTAATGGTAAAGTGATTGGAAAGGATACGGATTTTATACAAGATGCTGGCGCTGTAATTGAAACACTGGATTTTATCAATGATTACTCCGGATTCACGAACCTAAAGCTGCTTGCTCAAGTGCAAAATAAGATTGGAGACAATGAAATTTTAGAAACGTTAGAAAAAGTAGGTCTGATCGATGAGAAAGACAAAAAAGTGAGAAAATATTCACTTGGAATGAAGCAAAAGCTGCGCTTGGCACAAGCCTTGATGGAACAACCAGAAATATTAATTTTAGATGAACCGATGAACGGATTGGATAAAACATCAGTGTTAAGAATTCGAGAGATTCTTAATGCATTTGTAAAAGATGGAGGTACATTATTAATGACAAGTCATAATGCGGAAGATATTCAAGTTTGCTGCCAAGAGATTTACGAGTTTGATGATCAATCTATTGTTAGATGTACTCCATCTCTTGTATATAGATAACTGACGTCACGCTCTTATCTGGTCAATTTTCCATTGCTTATCTTTTTTTGTTGGAGTATAATAAAAAATTATGAGCAAGCAGCGAAGGGTATTGCGAATATCCGCCTGTCTGAATAGAACAGCTTGCCTTCTATTATGGCTAGTAGGAAGCATATGATAGATTATAGACATGAATCGCTAGGGAGGTAGAAGATGGAAGAAAAAGAACCGATGCTGCCAAAAAGATCTGAGAATCAGAGAAGACAGAAGAGCTGGGTAAAACAGTATTCGTATACAGTAATTGCACTACTTTTGATTGTATTGTTAGTTGCTGGTGCGGGAGGAGGAATTTATTTTTTAATTCGCTCGAATTTTGAGCGGGAGCAGCAGGAAGTCGTGACGATTCCAGATGCAAGCACGCTTACACTGCAGCAGTTTACAGATGAGATTTTTCGACAGTGGATGGAGGAGGATACGATTGATCGGCATTATACAGTAATGAATCCCGATAATTTCGGAATCCAGCATAATGAGGCAGTAATCCGCTCGGCTTCGGAAGAGGAAAAAATTCGATATTATCAACAGCTTCATAAAATAAAAGAGCAGTTGGAGACCTATCAAAACTTAAGTGAAGAGGAACAATTAATTTACGATGTTTTTCATTCTTATTTAGAGACGGAATTAAAGGCAGAAAATCTATATTTATATGAGGAAAATCTGAGTCCATTGACAGGAGTGCAGGCACAGCTTCCAATCTTCTTATGTGAATATACATTTGCTTCTACAGCGGATATTGACGAATATTTGCAGCTATGCAGTAAAGTTCCGCAGTACTTTATAGAAATTATAAATTTTGAAAAAGAAAAGTCAAAAGCAGGACTGTTTATGTCGGATGCAGTATTGGATGAAATTTTGGCACAATGCGAACAGTTTGTGGCGGATAAGACCAATCATATGTTGATTTCTGCATTTCAGGATAAAATTCAGGGAATGGCATTGGAAGAGAAAGTAAAGCAGCATTATATTGAGAAAAATAATCACGCAGTTACGAAATATATTATTCCAGCATATGAGCAGCTTATTTCAGAATTAAAATCACTAAAAGGGACAGGGACAAATGCAGGCGGTCTTTGTCAGTTTAAGCAGGGAAAAGAATATTATGAGTATTTAACAGCTGCGTATACAGGATCTTCTCTCAGTGTTGATGAGATGAAAGAAAAAATTATAAGTCAGGTATATGAAGATCTTGCAAATGCAGCGGCATTATTAGAGCAGGATGCAACGATTGCGGAAACAGCATCACAGGCAGTTTATCCGTCCACTGATCCAAATGAAATCTTAGTGCAGCTTCAGCAAAAGATTATCAATGATTTTCCAATGCTTGAACAGACTTCCTATCAGGTGAAATATATTAATCCGGTATTGCAAGATTATTTAAGTCCAGCTTTTTATTTGAGCCCGCCGATTGACCAGACGGATAATAATGTGATTTATATTAATGCAAATCCAAAGTATGATTTGACAAAGCTTTATCCGACGATTGCACATGAGGGGTATCCAGGGCATTTGTATCAAATTGTTTATTTCAGACAGAAATGTACGAATAATTTGAGAAAAATATTGAATTTTCCAGGGTATACGGAAGGATGGGCAGTTTACACGGAGCAGTTATCGTATGATATGATGGAGACTCTGCCAGATGCAGTAAAGGCATATTTGAAGTATTGTAATTCTGCAACACTTGGTATTCATGCATGGATGGATATTGGAATCCATTATGATGGATGGGATATGCAGCAGGTAAAGGGTTGTATCGCTAATTATTTCGGTGATGTGGATGATGAAATGATACGGGAAATCTATTATAATATCGTAGAAGACCCAGCAAATTATTTGAGTTATTATGTTGGTTATCTCCAGTTTTTGGACTTAAAAGAACAGGCAAAGACAAATTGGGGAAAGGCATTTACAGAACTCAAATTCCATCAGGCAGTATTGGATATCGGTCCAGCACCATTCGATGTGATAAAGGCGTATATGCAAAAGATCTCATAATCAGGCAGTTTGATTGGTCTGTATAAATGTTGTAAGCCCCTCGGGTTTGAGGGGCTTTTATATTGTTTGTAAAAGGATAGCAAGGTAGATTCCAAATGTCGGTTTTAATAAGTTAGTTGGAAAAAATTATTCGTTATGAAAATAGTCAATCAATCCAGATAATGCCTTGATTAAAACTTTTAATTCTTCCGTTGATAGATATTGTATTGCTCCATCAATCATTTGTTTGTGAAATTGTTTGTGATGCGCATAGGCACGCTGTCCTTTTTCACTGAGAGCAAGATGGACGACACGTTTATCTTGTTCACTTCTTTGGCGTATGACGTATCCTTTTTTGACAAGTCGATTTACTGTTATAGTAAGTGTGCCAATTGTAATATTTAATTGTTTAGCAACAGCGCTCATATTGCGGTGTCCTTGAAGACCGACCGCCTCAATAATATGCATATCATTATTTGAAATATCAGAAAATTCACCAGTAATTAAATTTTTCTGTTCAATATCCATAATACAGTTAAAAAGATAGACCAGAAGCTCATTTAATGTATGATACTCTTTCAAAATAAAGTCCCCTTTCAAAAAATAGAGATTTAATATTCGTAAAAAAGATCTCTTTTCTCCATTTTCATTATAACATTTTTGCATCGGAAAACAACGAAAATTTGTGAAAAACGATGAAAATAATAGGAAGAATAGGTAGTATTTGACTATGATAGTATGATGTTGGGATTAAATGATATTTTGTACATTTATTTAATTCAATTGAAAGTATTGAAAAAAAATGATATAATAAAAAATAATAGGGTCGAAAGCTTTTGACTATAATGTTCTATGTGATAAAATTAGAAAATGACAGACGGGAAATTAAGATGGGAGGCGGATGTTCTATGTTTGGACGAAACGGTGACGTAAGAAAACATATTGTAGCGGAAGGACATGTACAGGAATGTGGATTTCGTTATTATACGATGATGGCAGCGAGAAAGTATCATCTGACGGGATGGGTTATGAACTGCGAGGATGGTACGGTAGAAATGGAAGTACAGGGAAAACCATTGAATATTCATGTATTTATGAATGACATTAAAACTGGAAATCGTTTTGCAAGAGTAGATCATTTATGGGTTTCGGATCGGGAAGTAATTGCAGAGCGAGGACTCCAAATGAGAAATTGACGCTGCCAAACAGCATGGATGGAATGTTGAGATGAGGAGAGAAAATAATTATGGAACATGTTTTTGAGACACATGCTCATTATGATGATGAGTGGTTTGAGGAAGACCGGGATGCGCTGCTGGTGCAGTTTCCCGGACAGGGAATTGAGAAAGTAGTAAATATCGCAGCGAGCTTGGCATCAATTCCTACTACGATCGCATTAGCTGAACAGTATGACTATATTTATGCCGCAGTTGGTGTACATCCAAGTGAGACAAAAGAGTTGACAGAAGAGAATTTTTCTCTTGTACGAGAGATGGCACAGCATCCCAAAGCGGTAGCTGTTGGAGAGATTGGATTGGATTACTATTGGGATGAGACGGAACGCAGCGTGCAGAAATATTGGTTTGAACGCCAGATTGAGCTGGCAAGGGAATTGAAAAAACCACTTGTAATTCATAGCCGAGATGCGGCGAAAGATACAATGGATATGATGAAAGCATTGCATACAGAGGAAATCGGAGGTGTGATTCACTGTTTTTCCAATAGTGTGGAGATGGCAAAGGAATATGTGAATATGGGATTTTATATTGGTGTTGGCGGTGTCGTGACATTTAAAAATGCTCGTGTACTGAAGGAAGTAGTGCAGGCGATTCCATTGGAGCGAATTGTGCTTGAGACGGACAGCCCATATTTGGCACCTGTGCCATATCGAGGAAAACGGAATTGTTCGCTTTATTTACCATATGTAGTAACTGCGATTAGTGAATTAAAACAAGTAAGCGAAGAAGAAGTGGTACAGGTTACAAATAAAAATGCACATCAACTGTACCGATTGGAGGGCGAATGGCTGAATTAGGAAATCCAAAAAATACAATTGAGATACTGCAAAAATACCAGTTTCATTTTTCAAAGAAATATGGGCAGAACTTTTTGATTGATACGCGCGTATTGGATAAGATTATTCGGGCTGCGGATATTACAAAAGAAGATTATGTGCTGGAAATTGGACCTGGAATCGGGACATTGACACAGTATCTGGCAGAGGCGGCAAAACAAGTGATTGCAGTAGAGATTGACAATAAGCTCATTCCGATTTTGCAAGATACGTTGAGTGCTTACGATAATGTGACGATTTTGCATGAAGACATTTTAAAAGTTGACTTGAACCAGTTAGTTCAGCAGCGGTGTGAGGGCAAGTCATTAAAAGTTGTTGCCAATCTTCCATACTATATCACAACTCCGATTATTATGGGATTATTTGAAAATCATGTTCCAATTCAGAGCATTACTGTTATGGTACAAAAAGAAGTCGCAGACCGAATGCAGACTGGTCCGGGAAGTAAAGATTATGGAGCACTCTCCTTGGCAATTCAATATTATGCGGAACCTTATATTGTGGCAAATGTACCGCCGAACTGCTTTATGCCGCGCCCAAATGTTGGAAGTGCCGTGATTCGTCTGACGCTGCATGAAAAACCTCCAGTAGAAGTGATCGACGAGAAATTGATGTTTGACTGCATCCGAGCTTCCTTTAATCAAAGACGAAAGACATTAATCAATGGATTAAATAATAGTCCAGATATCCACATTTCTAAGCAATTAATTACTGAAGCGGTGGAAAACCTTCAAAAAGGAACATCCATCCGTGGAGAAGCACTAACTTTAGAAGAGTTCGCAAAACTCAGCAATTATATAGCAGAACGTAGAATGCAGGAATAAAAGATTTCACACCCTCATAGATTGACTATGGGGGTGATATTTATAGAGGGGAAAGATAGATAGTTCATTACGGTATTAATTGACTATGCGAGAGAAAGAAATTATAGAAAATGTCTCAATCATGAAAGTAATGGACAATCTAAACTTAATAATGATAAATGGAATAACAGGAGTCATGGTGGATATAGTAGAGATATTGTTATGCAAGGGATTGGAACATGAAATTAAATTCATTATACTCAAGTTTGATAACAAATTCATTGTTGCGTTGATAAATAAACTATTATTATATCATATAAGTATAAAAAAGTCAAGAAAGTAAAACGGACAATAAATAATATTTTATTGTCCGTTTTACTTTCTTGACAAAAAATATTAGTATGATAATATAAAATGTAAAAAATAACCTGGGGAATTTTTGAAAGAAAATAGTAAGTTAATTGCAATATACATAGTGTTATTCTGAAAATTATATAGTCGTGAAAAATATAGTTGGGAATAACCAAAGAGAGATTATAAGATTGAATAAAAAACCTATAATCACAGTAGAAATATTTTACAATTCTTTGTTTGGAAAGGAGATTTTTATGAATAAAAAACTTTTTAAGAGTTTTGGGCGGGAATTCTCGGTGACTTGTCTCCGAGATGAAAGCCCGTTTTTTTACAAAAAATTTATTGCTATATGTGTTAATAATAAATATTATAAATATTGACTTTATTGCCATATTGTGATATACAATCTGTATGAAGAATAAATACATTCACGCAAGGACTTGCGTATATAACATCAATTATCATATTGTTTGGTGTGTCAAATACCGAAGAAAGGTACTCACACCTCAAATCTGTGACAGACTGTATGAATTGGTTTCCTTTATTGCAGATGAAAAAGGCTTTACTGTGGTTGACTGCAAGGTCGGAGAAAGTGACCATGTGCA
>JALFSR010000001.1 GCA_022778745.1 Clostridiales bacterium | reverse complement strand
CTGTTTTTTTCCAGCCGTCATAGGCAATCCCTACTTTTATCTCTGCTTTATCCTGCTTCTCTTTCTTTCGGTCTTTTCCCTGCAGTTTTACATAGACTCCGTCTGCCTCTTCAAACAGCACCGGTATCTCTTTTTCTCCATGTACATGACCTTTTTTGTATTCTTCTACAAGATCCTTCTCTTCCTCACAGATCTTCTCTCCAAATGCCTGAATGACATTCCATACACCCATTGCACTGATTGTCTGTCCTGTCATCTCACTGACCTTTGCAGCGCATTCCCGGTAGGACAGTTCCGTGATCCCTTTTACCAGAAGTTCTGCCATATTTGTCGAAATAAGACCAACATTCTCCATTTCTAATGTTTCATCCAGCAGATATACAAAATGTCTGGCTCCATCTTCTTCCGTTACTTCGTAGACTACTCGGCTATAGGTTACCTCCCCATAGACTGTTTTAATCGTGGTCTGACGGCTACTTTATGCCTGTATTTACTTTTTCTTTCCCTCATCAGCATCTGATCATACCGTTCCAGGAACTCACTGGTAAACTGTCTACCGATCTGACAGATCCATGCATAAATATTTTTTTCTAAGTCCTTGAAAGTTACTCCATTTTCAGTTATCATAGATTTCATCATATAGACTCCTTATGTTTTTTCTCGTCAACTAAACAATAAGACAAATCTGTATGATTGGGAAGAGGTTTTTTTCCTCTTCCCTTTATTTTGCCAATGATAATTATACTCTAAGACAGGTTACTTTGTGGGATTACAGTACATGTGCTACAACTAAATAATGAAAAGGCAAATATTGGTTCTTTTTATGTTATATTTGAATTACCACAAAACAAAAATACATAAAGGAGCATCCCCGCATGACAAGTTATCGAACATCCTAATAAGAATACTTCCATTTCAAGTGTATGGAGCAATAAGTGGTGAAATGAATTGAGCCATATCTTAATTCAAAAATCTTGCATCGTATACGCTTATGTGCTAATATATATCTATCTTAAGACAAACCCATTCATTGGTCTAATGCAATCCAGCTTCACATCTAAATATAATTAACTGCAAATAAAATAATTTCAAGGAGGTTAATCTATTGATTTATTACAGCGAATCTATTGCTAATGTCGTAGAAGAACTATCGTCAAACCCAAAATCAGGTTTAAGCGGTTCAGACATAGTCTCTCTATTAGCAGAACACGGAGAAAACAAACTAAATGAAAAAAAGAAAAAGACAAATTTCCAACGCTTCTTAGATCAATTTAAGGATGTAATGATTCTAATCTTAATCCTTGCTGCTGTTATTTCCTTTGTAATTGCCTGTATAGAAGGTAATCCAAAAGAATTTTTTGAACCAGCATTAATTTTGCTTATTGTAATAATAAATGCCATTATGGGTGTTATGCAAGAAAGCAAGGCTGAAAAAGCACTTGATGCTCTCAAAAATCTTTCGGCACCTCATGCACGGGTAATCAGGGATAATAAAGAAGCTATTATCGATGCTAGCCAGTTAGTTCCCGGAGATATAATCCGACTTGAAGCTGGTGATTTTATTCCTGCTGATGCAAGACTAATAAGAAGTGTCCGCTTAAAATGCGAAGAATCAGCATTAACTGGTGAATCTGTTCCTTCTGAAAAAGATGCAGAAACAATCGTTGATGCAAATGCTCCTTTGGGAGATCGAAGCAACATGGTCTTCTCTGGCTGTAGCATTACTTATGGAACTGCACTAGCAATTGTAACAGATACTGGGATGAATACCGAAATGGGTAAAATTGCTAATCTTCTGGATAGTGAAGAAGATACTCAAACCCCTCTTCAAAAGAAACTTGCTCAGCTTGGAAAATATCTTGGTATTTTGGCTTTAGCTGCCTGTGCCATCATATTTGTAGTAGGTCTTTTAAATGGAATCCCTGCCCTTGAAATATTTATGACTGCTGTATCTTTGGCAGTTTCAGCCATTCCAGAAGGTTTACCAGCAATTGTTACCATTGTCCTTTCCATCGGTGTTCAGAGAATGGTGAGTAAAAATGCTATTATTCGAAGGCTTCCTGCTGTAGAAACGTTAGGTGGAGCTTCTGTTATTTGTTCTGATAAGACCGGAACACTAACGCAAAATAGAATGACTCTGGTAAAGGCCTATGTTAATGGTTGGAAACAAACAGAAGAAATAAGCAGTCAGAATTCATCTGAAGTAAAAACACTTCTCCAATATGCTACCTTATGCTGTAATGGCTCTGTGACTTTCCACGGAACAGAAGAACAACTTATTGGTGATCCAACGGAAACTGCCATTGTATTAGCTGCACATAAAAATGGACTTACCAAAGAAAAACTAAATAAATTATATCCTCGCCTTGCTGAGATTCCTTTTGATTCTGACCGCAAGCTTATGACTACTGTTCATAACATAGAAGGCAAAATCATTGTTATTGTCAAAGGTGCCTTTGATGTTATGGCATCTCGTTGTGTAAATGGTGATTTAATTACAGCTCAAATCATAAACAATGAAATGAGTTCTAGCGCATTGCGTGTTATTGCTATTGCTTATAAAGAATTAGATCATATTCCTAAAAACATAACTCCGCAAGAATTAGAAAACAATTTAAATTTTATGGGAATGGTGGGAATGATTGACCCTCCACGCCCAGAAGCCAAAGTGGCAGTTGAAACTTGCCGCAAAGCAGGAATTAAGCCTGTTATGATTACAGGTGACCATGTAATCACTGCTTCTGCTATTGCCAGAGAATTGGGTATTCTAGATTCCAGCGATAAAGCAATTACAGGTGCCGAACTAGACTCGCTTAACGACTCTGAATTGGATAAGCAGATTGAAAACATTGCTGTATATGCCCGCGTTTCGCCTGAAAATAAAATTCGTATTGTAAAAGCATGGCAGCGCAAAGAGCAAGTAGTTGCTATGACAGGTGATGGTGTTAATGATGCACCTGCACTAAAAGCAGCGGATATTGGCTGCGCTATGGGAATTACAGGAACGGATGTATCCAAAGGAGCTGCTGATATGACTCTTACCGATGACAATTTTGCTACAATTGTTGATGCTGTCCGCGAAGGACGAGGAATTTACGCGAATATCAAAAAAGTGGTCGGATTTTTGCTTGGCACGAATATTGGCGAAGTTATTACCGTCTTTGTGGCCATGCTTTTGTGGCATAAGTCCCCTCTATTATCAATGCAGCTTTTGTGGATTAATCTGATAACAGATAGTCTGCCAGCTATTGCACTTGGCATGGAAGCTGTAGAAACCGATATTATGGAACAAAAACCAAAGCCAAAAAATGAAGGATTGTTTGCTCACGGATTCGGCGTAAGAATAGTACTTCAAGGTGTTATGTTTGGCGTCTTATCTTTAATGGCATTCTGGATTGGTGAAAATACTACTGGTTTTGAATCAGGAGGTCAGACTATGGCTTTCATGGTATTAGCATTATCCCAGGTTGTTCAAGCATTTAATATGCGCTCAGAACATTCCCTTTTAAAAACTGGCGTATTCAACAATCATAAACTTAATTGGGCTGCACTTATATCCATCATCCTTGTATGCTTGGTACTTTTCACTCCTCTATCAACTGCATTTGGATTGATTTATTTACCAATAAATCTCTATCTAAAAGGGTTAGGTTTGATTTTTGTTCCTGTAATTGTTATGGAAATTTCAAAAGCCTTTGGTTTAACAAAACATCATCACTAAATGTAAAAAAACAGAGTGCGGTGAACAATTAAATGTTCACCTTCCTCCAGCACAAATGTTGCATGGATCTGTTTTACCAGCACTTAAAGCATTTTGTACGCTTCCCTCTAAAATTGTTTTAGATCTTCTCAGCGTAGGGCAATCTTTTGTAAAGTGATAAGACTTTCCATTTGGAACCCAACATGCATATCTAGAGTTCTGTACAGGTATTTGCTGAGCAATAGAAGCCTGTTGAGCTGCCTCTGCCTGTGATTGAGCGATAGAAGCCTGTTGAGCTGCTTCTGCCTGTGATTGAGCAATAGAAGCTTGTTGAGCTGCTTCTGCCTGTGATTGAGCAATAGAAGCCTGTTGAGCTGCTTCTGCCTGTGATTGAGCAATAGAAGCTTGTTGAGCTGCTTCTGCCTGTGATTGAGCAATAGAAGCTTGACGTGATTCTTCTTTAGCAGCTTTTCTGGATTCCTCTGCTTTGGAAGCAGCGACAGAAGATTTTTCAGCAGCTTTTCTAGACTCTTCTGCTTTAGAAACGGCAGCAGAAGACTCCTTAGCAGCTTTTTTGGAAGCGGCAACAGAAGATTCTTTAGCAGCTCTTTTAGAAGCAGCAATGGAAGAAGACTCTTCTAATTCTTTTTTTGACTTTGTATTTTCTTTTTCTGTAGTTTTCTCTATGTTTTTTTCTCTAGTACTTTCTTCTGTTGATTGTGTAGTAACAAGCGCTTTGTTCGTATCGCATCCAGAAAGGAGGATTGCAGCAGCAAAAAATAATACTATACAGGCAATTATATTAATAATTTGATTGATATGTACTTTTTTAAGAAAAAGCGGATTACTAATAATTCCTGCTACGAACATGAATACTGCACTGATCACAGAATTTCCCATAAATACAACTCCAGACAAGAGCATAAATACTGAGAATATCCACAGCAAAACATTTTTAATTTTGTTCATTGTTATTTTCCTCTCTTTATATTTTTCATAAATAAAATTATACTAAATGTATAATAAAAAATCTATATAAAAAGAGGAAATAGCAATAAAGTTGTGGCAATTAGTAGGAATATGAGCTTAGCATCTAACCATTAACTGCCGCTAACTGTTTTCCAAGTGCGACACATTCAGCAAGTGTTTTACCAAATGCAAAAGAATGATGATATTTTTCTGAACACCTGTTCACTGATAATTTCTGGACTCATGTACTTTTCTTTTATCAAGATTCTTCAACTGTTTAGTATCAATAACTTTGTTGATATGTTCGTAATGCTACAAAGAGTGTCAGAACGAAATACCACTAGATTTCTGTTTCATCCCTATCTCCATTATGATCCATAATGTTTTATTCCGTTTCATATTTTTTATCACGCTTTCTTCTATTACTATTTACATCATATTGTCATTTTGCAAAGCATCTGCCAAACTGCATTTCAGCATCCTTTTCCCACCTATGTAATAGGCCAATCCAACAAAACAAAAAATTGTTAAAAAAAATGCTAAAATTGGAATGAATGGATTTTTTATTAAAAATTCCATCGGATCTAAATAGCTTGCTGTAATCATGAAAGCCACGACCACTACTGTTAGCGGTAAGGTAACAAGGAGCGGGCGACCTGCAATGACCAATGCCTCGATGCAAAACATTTTTCGCATACCTTCTTGAGTCATGCCAACGGACATATATTGAGCAAACTCTCTCTTTCTTTGGCGCAGAAAACCTAACGTATTGGAAAACACATTTGCAATACCAATAATAGCAAGTAAAGCACAAAATGCCCCTAATATCAATACAAAGCCATTCCTCATATTATCATCAATTACTTTCTCTTGAATACGGTTTTCGATCTCCATAGTATATTTTTGACCGATTACTTGTACTATTTTTGCTTGCATCTCATTTAATTCAGGAAGAGTTACTCCACTTTTTCCTAGCACCCGAATGTATGTATCTGTTTCTCTATTACTGATCTGTCCAGATATTTGATTCCATACAGAAAGAGGAACAAACTGCACCAAAGTATAATTATCATACTCTTCTCTCAAGATTGGTGCTTCCTGCGCATATGCAAGCACTGGAATTTCCACTGTATGTTCTGCTTGTTCAGTATTTTGCAAAGTAATTATATTTTGTTCCTCTTTAACAAATGGGACATATTCTTTATAGCGGAAATTACTGTTTATACTATCCCAAATTCGATTTAATACAATACTGCCCTCTACCTCTGGCACAATACCAATCTGTTTACAGTATTCCTTGAATCCTTCATCATCCATAATTACAATAGATGATTTTACAAAGTAGACTCCTCCTGCGGTAATAGAGTTTCCAGCCACTGCTCTAAGACCACCCAATCTACTCAACTCATCACTGATGCTTGTTTCTGGAACAGAACATATTGCAGCAGCCTTTTGATATGCAATGCTACTCTCAACCCCTTGCAAGTTTCTAATTTTGTACTCTTGTTCCCAATTTTCTATATCAGTATCATTCAGTGTTACCATTACATCCCATGCGTTCTGATATCTTTCAAAATAAGTATGATTTGTACTAATACCTGTAAGCGTAAAGAAACACAACATGACTGTAAATCCCAAAAAAGAAAATGTTAAAGACAATGTGGAAGTGCGAAGTGCTTTCTTTTGTGCTTTCAGTGCATTTCCAGCTAATTCTCCTTCCATTCCAAACAGCAGCGATAAAACACGGGAATGCTTTTTCTTTTTCCATCTCAATTCGCCCGAATTGCGTATTGCTTGGAGTGGAGTCAGTTTACTTAGTTTTCTTGCTGGCAGCCATGCAGAAATAATTACAGTCAAAACTGAAGCCAGAATCGTAATTACAAACACCAGAGGATGATACTGAAAAACCGCTTCATGCCGTCCAATCATTCCCTCTGCAATCAGATTCATTGCCCGTATCGTACCAAAACTAAGTGCAATCCCAATAAAACTTCCCATCAGAATTGGTATGATACAAAGTGCCGCTGCCTCCTGCATCAAACAAATAAGAATTTGCCCTGGTGTAGCTCCTATGCTGGAAAAAATTCCAAACTGATGAATCCTTGCGTTCATTGATACAGCAAAAGAATTATGAATAATCAAAATCAGTGAAATCGACACAACGATCAATAAAGCTAAATAAAAAGCCATCAAAAGCGGTGGGTTCGTATCTTGCGGGTCATGAATCATATATCTAGATAAAAGCAATTCGTGATAAGATACCGCATTATTCTCTAATCCCAATTTTTTGATAATCATCGGCATATCCTGATAAATGGTTTTCATGTTCTGAAAATAGATATCAACTACAACCATTTCTTCGTCAGATAATGTATCATTGATTACAACCTTTTTTATATTTGCAAAATTATTTATGACAGCCAAATCATTTTCGTCTATCTCCCCAGTTATACGTCCCTGCCAGTCTCCCTCCTCTAAAGCAATTCTTTCAAGTTCATATGTCCAGAAATTAAAGAATAAACTGCACAACAACGATAAAAACAGGGCAGAAATGAAAGCAGCCACTATAATGGATATACTAGAAGCTTTATTTTTTTTGATAAAACTTACTGAATACTCCTTCCACATTTTACTACTCACCCCCGTTTTCGATCACTGATAATCCGTCCATCTTCTATGGTAACAATGCGGTCTGCTTCCAATGCTATTTTTTCATCATGGGTAATGAGTAAAATAGTCTGCTTCCAATTGCGGTTAGACAATTTCAGCATATCAATAATTTCTTTTGAATGTTTTCGATCGAGATTTCCTGTCGGTTCGTCGGCCAGCAGAAGTGCTGGACGATAAATCAATGATCGGGCTATTGCAGCCCGCTGCTGTTGACCGCCTGATAACTGGTTCGGAAAGAAGTCCATTTTATCCCTAATTCCTAATGAGTTTACCACTTGCTCAAAATATTCCTGATTTGGTTTTTTTTTATCCAACAAAAGCGGCATCAGAATATTTTTACGAATTGTGAGGGTTGGAATTAAATTGTAAAACTGGTAAACCAATCCTACCTTTCTGCGTCTGAAAATTGCTGCCTGTGTCCGATTCATAGTAGAGATGTCTGTTCCTTCTACTATGACTTTTCCTTCTGTGGGCTTATCTACGCTGCCCAAAATATGCAAAAGCGTAGATTTTCCTGAACCAGATGCACCTACAATGGCAACAAATTCTCCCTTTTCAACAGACAGATCAATCCTATCTAAAGCGATTACTTGATTATCTCCAGAACCGTATATTTTTTTGACACCATCACATCTTAATACTTCCATGTCAACCTCTCCTTTCTGCTATTGGCTGATATAGTTAGCTTTACTTGAAAAAACGCTTTACATTTTTCTACATTTACTTTGTAACGTATATTTATACCAACATTTACAATTCACATTATAGCAAAGGAAAGTGACATCTTAGTGACTATAAATTCTTATTTCAAAACAAGCGCCACCTTCTGGCAGGTTACGAGCAGTGATATTGCCATTCTGCAATTCAAAAATAGATCGTGCCAGAGGCAATCCAATTCCAATTCCATTTCCAACAACTCTTTTACCACGGTAAAATCGTTCAAAAAGGTGCGGAATGTCCTCTGGGCAAAATCCCTCTCCCTTATCCCATATTAAAATTTCCACATAAAGTGGATTGTATGAATAGTCACAATATATCGTTCCGCCCTGTGGTGAATGTTCCATACAATTTTTTATTAGGTTGATAAACGCTTCCATTGTCCATTCCAAATCTCCTGTTATCTCGATGCACCCTTTATCTGGAATAGATACAGAAATATTTTCTTTGACCAACAAATTACTTAGATTTTCTGCTGCAAGGTTTAAAGCCGTGTAAATATCAACCTTTGAATGCTCCAATAGTAAAGTACCAGCATCTATCTTTGAGAGTGTAAGCAACGATTCTTCCAAACTACTCAGCCGTTCCAACTGTCTTTTAATCTGTTCAGCATAAACATTAGATGTTACTTTTTCCATAAGCTGCAAAGAAAGAAAAGCTGCCGTAATAGGTGTTTTTAACTGATGTGAAATATTAGCCAGGTTGTCCGCAAAATTTATCTTCGCTTTTACTGCTAATTCCCTTGTATGATAAAGTTCTGTCACTGTCTTATATATTTCGTCTTGAAGATGAGAAAATTCATCCTCTTTTATTTGAATGACTGTTCCATTAGCTCTAACATTGACCTGTTCCACATAATTTGTCAATTCTGCTATTCTCATTCGATTTCGTTTATTCATATATCTTACAGAAACAAAGAAACAGCATGTCGTTATCAAAAACAAGACAAATGAACGGGTAAATAAACTCCATTTCAACTCTTTGCAAAATTCATTACTTCTATATCCATACTGTACTAAAAAAGTATTCCCGTCAATTTCCTGTTCCGTGAATGTACGATATTCTTTCATAGCAGATAGTACCTGTGTTTCTGTTTCTGGATTATTCTTTATAATGATTTCACAAAATTTTGAAATATGTTTAAAGGTAGATTGCTGATATTTATATATCCAGAAATCTGATAAGGTCATCATGCCAATAAAGCAAGCCAGCACTGGCAACAAAAGTATAAAACGCTGCTTTCTTCTTTCTGTCATAAACTGTCCTCTATTCGATAACCAAAACTGCGAACTGTTTTCAAACAAATTGGATTGTGTAGTTTTTTTCTCAGTCGCTTCATACTGACAGTTAGCGTGTTATCATTTACATAATTACCATTGCTGTCCCATACCTGTTCCAATAATTGCTTTCTAGTTACGGTTTTTCCCTTATTCTCCATCAATATCAAAAGTAACTGATATTCTAGCTGACTTAATACAACTTCTTCTTGATTGTAAAACACAGTCATTTTTTCTTTATCCAGTAATAAATGATCGCAAAACAGACATGTTTCGTTTGTCTGCCCCATTCTACGGAGCAAAGCAAGGATACGAGAATGTAATACATTCAACTCAAATGGCTTTACAACATAATCGTCAGCTCCGTTTTGGAATCCTGACACAATATCGTGAGAATCCCCTCGAACAGTTAGGAAAATGATAGGTAAGTGATTCCATCTCAATCGAATCCATTGGCATAATTCGTTTCCCTGTCCATCTGGCATATTCCAGTCTACTAAAATGATTGTAGGAATGTGATTTCTTAAAGCCTGTCGTGCGTCAGCAATCGCCTGGAAAATCGTTACCTTACAGTCTTGCTGTTCAAAATATTCTTTTACTGCCTGTGCAATATTTTCATCATCCTCAATATAATAAATGTCAATCAATTTTGTATCCTCCTTTGTCCGTTCGCTCAAACAGCTTA
Organism: Clostridiales bacterium; assembly: GCA_022778745.1. Taxonomy (GTDB): domain Bacteria; phylum Bacillota; class Clostridia; order Lachnospirales; family Lachnospiraceae; genus Fimimorpha. The sequence continues at coordinate 18,930 of JALFSR010000001.1, read as the reverse complement.
TATGTTTTGTTCCGAATAAATCACCTGATAAAACATTGCTCAATCCATTTTTAGCGGCAAGCTCCAAGGTTGCAGCATCATTATAAATCTAACTTTAAGTTATTTTCTCGAATCCATTTCATTCTTCGGAAAACAAGTGAAATAGCATAAGTTATTATTGCTGGAAGTACAAAAGAAACACTAATCAAACCGCACCAATCCCATGCAGTAATAGCTGCTTTTCCTCCAGCAGTTATATCATTGATCCAACCAGTATACACGCCAATCTGTCCAACAAATCCGCAAGTTCCCATACCGGAAGCGATCGCTGCTCCGTTCATTTTTAGCTGAAAAATGCAAGTGGCGATTGGTCCGCAAATGGCAGAGGCAATTGTCGGAGGCAGCCAGATACGAGGATTTTTTACAATATTTCCCATCTGAAGCATGGATGTTCCAATGCCTTGTGCAAGCAGTCCTCCCCATTTGTTTTCCCGAAAGCTCATCACAGCAAATCCGACCATCTGTGCACAACATCCAGCAACAGCAGCTCCGCCTGCAAGTCCTGTTAAGCCTAACGTTGCACAAATTGCCGCACTGCTGATTGGCAGCGTCAACGCCATTCCAACTAATACGGATACAACAATTCCCATAAGAAATGGCTGAAGCTCTGTCGCCCACATAATTGCAGCTCCAAGGGAGCTCGCTGCTGTTCCAATAGTCGGTGCAAATCCAATTGAAAATAATACTCCAGCAAAAATCGTTACAAATGGTGTTACAATAATATCAATTTTTGTTTCCTTTGATACTAGTTTTCCAATTTCTGCTGCAAAAACTGCTGCAAAAAACACTGATAACGGACCACCTGCCCCTCCAAGTTCATTTGCTGCCCCACCAACTGCAACTAATGAAAATAATACAAGCGGAGGACACTGTAATGCATATCCAATTGATACTGCCATTGCAGCTCCTGTCGCACTTTTTGCATATGTTCCAATTTGCACAAGCAGTTTTATTCCAAATTGATCCCCTAATGTGCTAATAATTGTACCAATTAATAGGGATGCAAATAATCCTTGTGCCATTGCACTTAACGCATCAATTCCATAACGCTTTACAGAAAAAACAATATTTTTTCTTCTTAAAAACTGTGAAACTTTATTTTTTGAGTTCATTTTTTCCTCTCCCTTTATCATAAACTGAACAAGTAAGTTTCTCTTTCAGTTGATACCTGTACTCAAAGAAAAGAATTTACTGCATTTGGTTAAATACCTTTTCATCTAACATGCCGTCTCGTTTCGCTACAATAGTAGTACAGATAGCATCTCCTGTAACGTTAACTGCAGTTCTAGTCATATCCAAAATACGGTCAATTCCCATAATAAGACCAATTCCTTCTACTGGAAGACCGACGGAATTAAATACCATAGAAAGAGTAATCAAACCAACACTTGGGACTCCTGCAGTTCCAACAGAAGCAAGTGTTGCTGTTAAAATAACAGTTAAATAATCCATCATATCTAATTGAATACCAAATGCCTGTGCAACGAATACGACAGCAACACCTTGCATAATAGAAGTACCATCCATATTAATCGTTGCACCGAGTGGAATTGTAAATGAAGAAATACGACGTGATACGCCTAATTTTTCATCTAATGTTTCGATGGATAATGGAATTGTTGCATTGGATGTTGCAGTAGAAAATGCAAATGCCATAACAGGGAAAAACTTTTTTAGGAAACGTATTGGATTTAAACGAGTGGATATAAACAGTAAAATCTGATATACTCCAAAACATTGAATTCCTAATGCAAGAAATACCGCAATCATATATTTTAACATTGGCGCAAATGCATCATAACCAAGACTTCCAAATGTTTTTGCGACTAAGCAGAATACTCCAATTGGTGCTACTTTCATAACTGCCATTGTCATATCCATCATTAAATCATTTCCTTGGCTAAAAATATTTGCAAGTGTTTCAAAACGCTCACCACCTGCTGCTAATAAAATACCGATAAACAACGCAAAAAATATAATAGCAAGCATATCTCCATTTGCAAGTGCCTTAATTGGATTTGTTGGAATAATTGCTAAAATCGTATCTTTAATATTTGTTGCTTCTGCTACTTTTACATCTGCGACTGCAACAGATGACATATCTAAATTTTTTCCTGGATCTAAAATATTTGCAACACATAATGCAACTGCAATCGCAAGTGCTGTAGTACATAAATAAAATACGAGTGTACGAACACCTACTTTTCCAAGTTTTTTTGTATCACCAATTGCCATACTTCCACATACTAATGAGAAAAATACAAGTGGAACAACAAGCATCTGCATTCCTCGAATAAATCCGCTTCCAACAATATCAAATATACCATTGACAATAACGGTATCTCTTACATATCCTGCAGGTACAAACGAGTATAAAATAACTCCTGTCAGTGAACCTAAAATTAATGCAATGAAAATAATGGTTGTTAAACCTAATTTCTTTTTTTGCTTCATAGTTTATTTACTCCTTTTCATGTTTTGTTTCGTTTGCCAGCATTCCGATATTCTTCAAATAGTTTCTTAATGCATCCTCCCAGTGAATTGGAAGTTCAATATCGCTAATCCGAAGCATCATATTATATAAAACAGAATTTGCTGGACGCATAGATACACCTGGAATTTCTTTTGTAAATGCTGGCACAATCTTTGTATCAAGTCCAGCGTATTCTACAATTCGACTAGCAAATTCATAACGGTTGCAATGTCCCTGACAAGTTGCATGATACACACCGTATGCTTTTTTATTTAATAAACGGAAAATACATTTTGCAACTTCTTCTGCACTCGTAGGAGAAGCTACTTGTGTATCAGGAACAAAAATCTCTTTTTCTGTTTGTGCTTGTTTTAACAATGAATTGACAAAATTTTCTCCCTTTGCTCCATATACCCAAGAGCTGCGCACAATCAGATGCTTCAATGTCATATTTCTGACAAATTCTTCTCCTGCAAGTTTTGATTTTCCATATACAGTTTGTGGAGATGGCTTATCAAATTCGGTATAATAGCCTTCTTGTTTTCCATCAAATACATCATCTGTTGATAATTGTACGATTTCTGCGTTTACTCTCTGTGCACAAACAGCAAGATTTCTTGCGCCTAATGTATTAACACGATAGGCTAATTCTTGATTTTTTTCACATAACTCTACATCTGTGATACCCGCACAATTAATAATGATATCTGGGCGGTTAATCTGAGAAAACATTGTTACATCATCCAATTTGCTGACATCCAAATCTGTATCGGTCAACAACAGTTTGATTTCTTCTTCTAATTGCAGAAGGCGGATAAATTCTTTTGCAACTCTTCCTTTCGCTCCAGCAATCCATATTTTGCCAAGCGGCTGATTTTTCTTACTCATAATATCTCTCCTTTTATTTTTATTTATGCGAAAGCATAAGATGACTATAAGTACAAGTATTGCTATTTGCTATCGCATATGAATTAATAAAATTTTATCATATTTTACACTCAGTTATAAGCTAAAAACATAATAAATAGAAATATATTCCTCTTAAGATAATTCATATTTTGACTGCTCAAAACTCCTATACACTAATTGAGTCAATCCGATTCTTAAAGAAGAATATATTTCTAATGTTGACGCCATTGTCATTTTAAATTTTTGCTTCTTGTTAATTAATACAGTTCTAAATTTCTTTATTTATCAACAATCTGAACTTCTTCATCATGATGATCATCGATGCGATGCAAATATTTTTTTGTTTCTTTTACAATTACTGGAGAAAGCAACAGCACTGCAACTAAGTTTGGAATTGCCATAAATGCATTTAAAATATCTGCAATCGTCCATACTAAATCTAATGCAACAATCGGTGCAATTGCTGCAACTGCAACATATAATAAACGATATGGAATCAAAGCTTTCTTTCCCATACAATATTCCACACAGCGTTCTCCATAGTAAGCCCATCCTAGCACTGTAGAATATGCAAATGAAATAATACCAATAACTAAGATTACTGGTCCGATGTATGGAATTTGGTCAAATGCAAGAGTTGTTAATACTCCTCCATTGTCAATCTGAGAAACGTCAATTGCAGGATTTTTCATAATACTTGTCACTAATACAAGACTCGTCATTGCACATACAACAACTGTATCCCAAAATGTTCCTGTAGAAGATACCAATGCTTGACGAACAGGGTTTCTTGTCTGAGCAGCAGCTGCTGCAATTGGTGCAGAACCCATACCTGATTCATTGGAAAATAATCCTCTGGCAACACCATACTGCATTGCCATCATAATACCACGACCAACTAATCCACCTTCTACTGCTCCTGGTTTAAATGCTAATGTAACAATTGTCTGTAATGCTGGAATAATAAAATCATAATTTAATACTAAAATAATTACGCATCCTAATACATAAAAAACCGCCATAACTGGAACTAGTTTTTCGCATACATTAGCAATTGCTTTAATTCCTCCAAATATAACAAGCGCCGTTAAGGCTGCTACTAAAATTCCAACAATCCATGAAGGAATATTTAAGTTTTCTTTACATACAGTAGCAATCGCATTTACTTGTGTTGCGCATCCAATTCCAAAGGAAGCAAAACCACCGAAAAATGCAAATAAGATTGCAAGCCATTTCATATGTAATCCACGTTCTAACGCATACATAGCACCACCTTGCATACGTCCATCTTTTGTCTTTACACGATATTTTACAGCAATCAATGATTCACTGTATTTTGTTGCAATACCAAATACACCTGTCAGCCAACACCATAGGACAGCGCCTGGACCGCCAAGTGCAATTGCTGTTCCAACTCCAATAATATTTCCTGTTCCAATCGTCGATGCCAATGCAGTCGTTAACGCGCCAAACTGACTCACTTCTCCCTCGGCATCGTGGTCTTTTGTTACAGATAATTTAATTGCTGTTCCAATTTTTCTCTGGATAAATCCCGTACGGATAGTCATAAAAATATGTGTAGCAAGCAGAAGAAAAATCATTCCCCATCCCCATACAATATTATCCAGTTTTTCAATTGCATCTACAACCGTCTCAATCATACGTGTCTCCTCCTGTTCTATTATGTATAAACATACATACAGAGGAGTGCGATATTCGCACTCCTCTGTACTATCACAAATCTTTTTTATTTTACAATATTTTTTTCGTTTTATCAAGAAAATTTTATATTTTATTTCACAAAAATTTATATTTCTAACGATCAAAATATTTTTGGAACCAACGTTCGTGCATAATCTGTTCGACACAATTAATAATTACACGTTTTCTGCGTAAATTGTGATCACAAATTTCGTCAATTGTCTGATCAAACACGGAAAAATCAATTGGAGTTGGAAGATTTTTGAATCGTTCTCTCTTCCATGTTTCTTCATAATCATCTGGAAGCATCTCACAAGAAAGTAATAGTAATTCCGCAATTTGATTTTTTCTCTTTCGCTGCCATCCCATTTCCACTAACATAGTACGAATCAACGCTTGACAGTGTGCTGCTGTACTAGGATCTTCTCTGTAAAGTTCCCGACTAAGTGCACGTAATTGATAAATACTTTTTGAAGTATTCTCCTCCATGAGTAATGCAATTTTTTCCTCTAATTCTTCGTCTGAATAATTACTTTCCTTTACATTCACTTGTTTTATTTCCTCCTCAAAATATTCCTCGCTGTTTTGAGGAATCATAATCTCTTCTCCCTGATATAATTCTTGGTTTGCAACCTGCTTTGCATTCCAATATTGTGCCTCGTACCATTCCCATGTTGGATGAAGTTTTCCTTTTTCCCTTGCTAAAGAAGACAGCCACTGATATATATCTTTTCGTTCTTCATGCGATTCCATAACTGCAAGTCTTAAAAACGAATGTGTTTTGAAAAAGTCTTCTGCCTGCTGACGTCGCTGTGCCCAAAGCATTTCGATACAGCAGCCTTCTTTTTGAGATGGAAAAAGATTATAGGGAAGATTAATCTTCCCTCCTTCTGCATATGTGAGCTGAGATACTGACTCAATTGGAAGCAGCAATGTCATAATTGCCACCATCTCACGAAATGTAAAACGCTGTGAATATCGTCCTTTTCGCTGTTTTCCTTTGAGCATTTCCATACCCATATAAGCATAGGCAAGACGTTCTTCTGGACTAAGACCTGCGATACATTTCTCTCCGCAGTCTGGTGCCTGCAATAAGTTTTCTCCACGTAATTCTTCCTCGCTGATTTCTATTGGATAATCTGTTCCCTGATAAAAATAATTTGCAAAATCATTCGATGCCATTCTTCCAGCAATTGATTTCCAGTACGTTTCTGTATCCATACAATACATTTGAGTAAATGTATACGGACGTGACTCTTTTCTCACACTATTTGAGTCTGGCTGAATCACTCGTGAATAAAGTACAATCATCTTTTTATCTAAATAAATAGATGCAATGAGTTCTTTTCCATTTAGTCTTGTTTCTGCAAGTTCCATCAATTCTTTTTCATGGTTTCTTACAAATGTCTGAATTCCACTCGTCATCTGACAGCAGACAAGGCCCTGTCCACTGCCTCTGCCGTATGCAATATAGTCTATCATAATTTCATCCTTTCCAGAAGTTTTTGAAAGAACGCTTTTTGCTTTCCTCCAATATTATCTTCCTCATCGTCGTAAACATCATCACCATAGAGATCATCCTCTGGATCATATAAATCTTCTGCCTCTACCTGCTCCATTGATTGATGCAGTTCTTTTTGGTATTTTACACTCTCTTTTTTCCATTGTTCTTGTACTTCGGCTGCATTTTGATAAGGATACAATCCTTTTTGTGCTAAAATATATGTGAGCATTTCATCAATTCGATACGGTACAAAATCTTTTGGGAATCGATTTCCTTCGTCTGGTACTGCATTAATCGAACCTACAATAAAATATTCAATTGCCTGTCCCATTGATTCCAATGAAAGATAAATATTTGGGAATTCTTCTTCCAAATATTGTGCAATTGCCTCACTGTATGCACGCTGCGTACTTAAACAAAAACCATCTTTATGAGTCTGCATCTTCAAACGACCATTTTCTCGTTCTAGTGTATTATAAGATAACAATTCCTGTAATGCCCCTTTTTCACGGAAACGATCGCTCATTGTTAAAGCAACTAAAATTTTTCCAGAAAATTGATTGAATTCCATTCCTTTTTGTCGAATTACATTTAATAAATGTTCTAACTGTAAGTCGGCAGATGGATCAAATAAATCTCTCGCACTAATTAACAATAATATATAATCAGCTGCGTAAACTGGTGAATCATATCCTTGATCTTTACATGTTTCACCTGCAATATCTCTAAATTCAATTAACCCTCTTTTATGCACATCTCCTTTAGAATAAGAAGCTAAAAAGGAATATGGATACCCTTTTTCAGTAATCTGTGTAATATCTGGCAGCAGACCTCGGAAATAATCTTTTATCTCTCGTTCTTTTGGATAATCCATTGGATTATCGACTGGATCATCTCTCATTAAAAGGAATTTGCCGCCCTGTTTCTTTCCTGCAAACATGCGAGACTCGCAGATCCATTGTGTCATTAATAATGTTTTACCTACTCCATGTTCTCCAAAATATTGAATAATTGTTTGCGGTACAAACATTGCATGAACTGGTAAGATTTGACCCGAAAAACGGCTGACACGCAGATCAAAAATTTCGTCAGTTTCTGGATCTTTATACGCAATTCCTCTTTTTATTGGAACTAATCCATCAGTTTTTACGCAATATTGGAATATTTTTTCCTTCACAAATGGAGAGTTCCATCCTGCAAAGCCCTCTTCTCTTTCCATTTCTTTCAATCGCATATTATTTGTCACTGCAATATCTTCCGTTGTACGCAAAGGATTACCTTCAAAATCTATATAATCATACGGAAACTTCCCATTAGAACGTTTAAAAAATGTATTCATGATGTTATTTGCCATCTTTGTTTCCTCCTTGGATCTTAATTGATTTTAATTACATTTTGTCGAGCGGACATTTGCAATCTGCTTTTCTGATTGCAAACCATAATAATAACAGCATAATAAAATCTAAGTAAAAAGTCAATATTTTTAGAGAGAATCGTTTCTTACAAAATAAGAACAAAAACACAATTTTTTCACATTTTTTGATTGGCGTGTATTATAATTTATTGTTACACGTCATTATGTTTTTTAAATTATATAAATCCTGAAAACAAACGACTTTCTTAAATAAAAACCAATCCTACTTATTTTCTTATGCTACTTTCGCAGAAATGAGATCCAATAAATGACACAAAACTTACTTCTCCACTAATCTGAAAAATAAGTTCTGTGTCATTTATCGGATGAGCTTAAGTCAGTATTTACAATCCGCTGTCTGCTCAACTATGAGTATAAATTCTTTACTTTGAAATCTTTTTCTGCTTCTCTTCTCATATCCTTTTTCGCAATGTCTTGCCGTTTATCATAAATTTTCTTTCCTCTTGCAAGTGCAATCTCTATTTTTACAAGGCTTCCCTTAAAATACACTTGCAGTGGCACAATAGTATATCCTTTTTGTGTCATCTGTCCTGCTATCCGATTAATCTCATGACGGTGCAGTAATAATTTTCTTACGCGAAGTGGATCTTTATTAAAAATATTTCCTTTTTCATACGGACTAATATGCATACCGTAAATAAACAGTTCTCCGTTTTCCACGCGAATAAAAGATTCTTTCAAACTACATTTTCCCATACGCAAGGATTTTACTTCTGTTCCTGCAAGTGAAATTCCCGCCTCATATTTTTCTTCAATAAAATAGTCATGATATGCTTTTTTATTATTTGAAATCAGTTTTGTCCCTGACTTTCCCATAATCATCCTCCTCTTTTCCTTTTATTATCTCCATTCCTCCAACTTTCCACTACGCAATGCCTCTTCCAATTCTCGTTGCTCAGAATACCCGCTTTCTCCTTCTAAGGCAAACTCTACTGTCTTTAGTAATGTATCAACTGATTCTACTTCTACTCGAAGCTTTTGGCCAAGTTTGTAAACTTTTTTTGTCATCTCTCCAATAAGGCTGTATGAATTTTCATCAAATATATAATAATCATCAGTCAAATTTGTTATATGAATCAGTCCCTCCACTGTATTCTCTAACTCGACATAAATACCATACTTTGTCACTCCAGATATCACACCATCAAATACTTCCCCAAGATGCTTCGACATATACTGTGCTTTCTTTAACTTTTCTACTTCCCGTTCAGCATCCGCAGCTCTTCGTTCCATCTGGCTCGACTGAAGTGCCACTTCTGGAAGAATCGCTTCATAATGTCGAATTCGCTTCTCACTTAATCCACTTCTCATATTTTCTTTAATAATTCGATGAATCTGCAAATCAGGGTAGCGACGGATTGGAGAAGTAAAATGACAATAATACTTTGCTGAAAGTCCAAAATGACCTACACTTTCTGTAGAATACTTCGCCTGCTTCATCGAACGCAACATTAATCGGCTAATTAATGGCTCAGATGATGTGCCTTCAATTTTATCCAATAATTTTTGCAATTCCTTTGGATGAATCACTCCATTGGAAAAATGAATGGAATATCCAAAATTATTGATAAACATTCCGAATTTTTTTATCTTTTCCTCATCTGGCTCTTCATGAATACGATAAATGAAAGGAATCTCCTGCCAGAAATAATCTTGTGCGATCGTCTCATTTGCAAGTAGCATAAAATCTTCAATAATCTTTGTCGCTACGTTACGTTCGTATGGGACAATCTTTACTGGAACTCCCTTTTGATTTAATATAATCTTTGCCTCTGGAAAATCAAAATCAATCGCCCCTCTTGCAAATCGCTTTTGACGAAGCAGCTTTGATAATTCTTCCATCCTCTCAAACATCGGTACAAACGATTCATATTGACGTATCTCCTCTTCATCTCGATCTGTCAATATCTTCTTTACAGATGTATAACTCATTCTTCGATCTACACGAATCACTGTCTCTGCCACTCGATGTCCAACAACATTTCCCTTTTCATCAATCTCCATCAGACAGCTTAATGCAAGACGATCACAGCCTTCATTTAAAGAACAAATACCGTTCGACAGCTTTGGAGGAAGCATCGGAATGACACGGTCAATCAAGTAGACACTTGTAGCGCGTTTTAATGCTTCTTTATCAAGCGGACTATTCTCAGTCACATAATGAGTCACATCTGCGATATGCACACCAAGATGATAATGATTTCCTTCTTTCGTCAATGTAATCGCATCATCCAAATCTTTTGCGTCTTCTCCGTCAATTGTAACTGTCTGCCATTCTCTAAGATCTACTCTTCCAGCCAGTTCTTTTCCATCTACTTCATCTGAAATATCATTCAGCTGATGGATAACTTCTTTTGGAAAGTCCATTTCCATTCCATATGCTTTCGCAATTGATAAAATATCTGTCCCTGGATCGTTAATATGTCCAAGAATCTCTTTAATTCTTCCCTCTGGCTTCTTTCTCTGACTGCCATAATTTAAAATCTCTGCAATAACTTTATGTCCATTTACTGCGCCATTGATATTTTCCAATGCAATAAAAATATCCTTTCCTATTTTAGGATTATCAGGCAATACAAAACCAAAGTTTTTATTTCTCTGAAAAGTACCAACTAACTGTGTAAATGCCCTTTCAATGACACGAATTACAGTTCCTTCCCGCTTCTCTCCTTTAAATGACCGTTCTTTTTCTAAAAGACTAATCTGAACGTTATCTCCATCAAACGCATCTTGTACATGATCAGAAGAAATAAATACATCTTCTTCCATTCCTTCTACTGTTACAAAACCAAATCCTCGTGAATTTGCATGAAAAATCCCAACCATCGCAGTAAACTCTGGCTTTCCATACTTTCCTTTTAAAGAAAGACTGATTTTTCCCTCTTCTACTAATTCATTCAATAATTCTTTTAACTCATGTCTGGAAGACTTTGGTACTTGCATCAGCATCGCAATTTCTTTCTGCTTCATCGGAACATACTGCGGATCATTCATCAGTTCCACAATCATATTTTTTCTTTGTTCTCTTAAATTTCTTTCCAAATTTTCTTCTCCCTTCTGCAGCCTTTTCCACTCTATCAGTTCTTATCTTCCAAATACATTATTTGCTAATCTTATTTTAATAAGTTTGTTTACTCTCAGTATTAGTATAACATATTTTTCAATTTTTTCAACACTTTTTTCGAACATATTTTCTATTTTATTTTTTTGTCTATATAACACAAAAAGGATGTTTCACTACATGATACGGAATCGAACACATTCATTCATCAATCTTTCCCCGAACCATGTCTGAGACATCCTCCTAATTGTGAATTGTAAACAAATCTCTTAACTAAATAACTGCTTGTACACTAACTCGCATAGATAAATTCCCATTCCTTTCTGAATGCGATTCGCACTTGAAGCAAGGGATCTCCTCCATTCAGTTAAAATTTAATATTTAATACAACCGCTAATACCATAAATAAAACTGCAAGTACTGTGGTGAACTTTTCTAACTTTCCTTCTACGGAACGTCCTTTATTCTTTCCCCAGTAAGTATCTGCTACGCCACTAATTGCACCTAGCCCTGCTGACTTGCCTTCTTGGAATAATACAATGACAGTAAGTGCCAGACATACAATTACAAATACGACAGTAAGAGCAATTTTCAAAATCTCCATTCTCTTTTCCACCTCCTATGGCTAAACAGATATATCATATCATAATTTTTCAAAAAGCACAACTCTATTTTCCATAATATTTCAGAAAATTACCGCTGCGTTTCGAGCAATACATCAATTTCTGCTGCAAAATAAAACATCTGTGTTTTACTTACGAAGTGTAATACCAAAACCTTCTAGTGCTTTTAAAATCTTATCCATAGAAGTATTTACTTCCTTATCTTCTAATGTATGATCGGATGCACGGAATACAATGGAATAAGCGACAGACTTATAGCCTTGTGCAATCTGAGATCCTTCATAAAGGTCAAATAACTGATAAGATTCTACAAGCTTTCCGCCCTTCTTTTCAATAATTTCTTCGATCTGTCCAACAAGAATATCTTTCTTCATTAACATACTAATGTCACGTGTAACGGCTGGATATTTTGCAATACCTGTATATTTACGATCAAATGATGCGTATTCTACAATAAATGGCATATCAATTACTGCAACATAAACGCGTTCTCCAATCGCATAATTATCTGTTACTGCTGGATGAACTTCGCCTAAATAGCCAACTGCTTTTCCACGGTACATAATATTTGCCTGACGTCCTGGATGCAGGAATGATTTGCCTGCATTTGGATCATAACTAATTTTTTTATGAAGACCTGCTTTATCAAAGAATTCTTCCACAACACCTTTCATTGTGAAGAAATCTCCCTCTCCATACATACCAAGTGTAAATTGAGTACGTTCTTCTGGAAGTTCTGTCATTGGCAATGCTTTTGGCAAATAAATATTTGCAATTTCATAAAGACGAACATTTTTGTTACGACGATTATAGTTTGTAGAAAGAGCTGTCAACATACCATTTAATGGTGTTGTCTTCATAATACTGTAATCTTCTCCAAGTGGATTTAAAATCGTCACGGTATTACGAAGTGCAGAATCTTCTGGTATCAATAATTTATCAAATACTTTTGGACTTTCAAAGGAATATGTCATTGCCTGAGAGAATCCACAGAACTCTGCAATATTTTTTGCAATCTCTTCAATACGAAGCTTATAAGAAAGCTTACCTGTCGTTGCTTCTCCAGATGGCAATGTCGTTGGAATATTATCATATCCAAAGAAACGTGCCACTTCTTCTGCAACATCTGCTCCACGTTCAATATCTTGACGGAACGTAGGAATGATTAACTGCTTTGTCTCTTCATCATATTTGAACTCCAATGATCCAAAATAAGACAGCATTTGTTCTTCGGATAAGTCAGTTCCAAGCAGCTGATTAATATAATTTGGATCAAATGCAACTTTTCGTTCTTCCTTCTTCACTGGATAATGATCAATCATACCGCCTACAACTTCTCCACAGCCAAGTTCTTCAATTAACTGACATGCCCGGTTAATTGCAGCCTCTGCATTATTTGGATCCAATCCCTTTTCAAACTTACCAGAAGCATCCGTACGCAGTCCTAATCTCTTTGCAGACAAACGAATATTTGTTCCATCAAAACAAGCAGCTTCGAACACCATTGTCTTTACATCATCTGTAATTTTAGAGTTTTCTCCACCCATAATACCAGCAATACCAACTGGCTTTTCTCCGTCACAGATCATTAAAATAGAAGAATCCAACGTTCTCATCTGTCCATCCAATGTCTGGAATGCTTCTCCATCATTTGCACGCTGTACAATAATCTGATGTTTTGCAAGTAAATCATAGTCAAATGCATGCATTGGCTGACCATACTCTTCCATTACATAGTTTGTAATATCTACAATATTATTAATTGGACGAATTCCGCTTGCTGCAAGACGTCTCTGCATCCATTCTGGAGATGGTCCTAATTTGATATTTTTTACCATTCTTGCACAGTAACGAGGACAAAGTTCATTATCTCTTACTTCTACAGAAAGATAGTCATTAATATTTTCTTCGTTTCCAATTACACGCACAACAGGAGCCTTGAATTCTTTTCTGAATGTCGCTGCTGCTTCCCTCGCAATACCAAGAACACTGTAGCAATCTACACGATTGGATGTAATTTCATATTCAAAAACAACATCTCTTAAACCTAATAACTCTACGGCATCTGCTCCTACTGGTGCATCCTTTTTTAAAATATAAATTCCATTTTCTGGTGCATCTGGATACATATCTCTTGAAGAACCTAACTCTTCAATCGAACACATCATACCAAATGATTCTACACCTCTGAGTTTTCCTTTTTTAATCTTAATTCCATTTTCTGGAAGTGGACTGCCATCATGACCACCTGCTACTTTTCCTCCGTCTAATACAACAGGAACTTTATCTCCTTCCTTTACATTTGGAGCTCCTGTTACGATCTGGATCATCTCTGTTCCAACATCGACTTGGCAGATGATCAACTTATCTGCATCTGGATGACGCTCGATCTTCTTGATCTGTCCAACTACGATTTTTTCCAAATTTTTATCTAATACTTCATATCCCTCTACTTTTGTACCAGAAAGAGTCATCGCATCGCTATATTCCTGCGCACTGCATTCCAAATCTGGCACATATGCCTTAATCCATGATAATGCTGTATTCATTATTCTTCCTCCAAATCTCACTTTTATACTGTGAATTTTTGTGTTCGGTTTTCTGATTTCCTATCAGCCGACTTTCCTATATCTATTTATGACTTGTACAATCGGTATATTAAAATTGCTTTAAGAAACGAGTATCGTTTTCATACAGCAGACGCATATCATCAATCTCATATTTGAGCAATGCAATACGCTCCAAACCAACACCAAATGCAAATCCAGAATATTCATTTGGATCAATTCCACACATTTCTAATACATGTGGATGAACCATACCACATCCTAAAATTTCAATCCATCCTGAACCTTTACAGAAACGGCATCCCTTTCCGCCGCACTTAAAACATGTTACATCCACTTCTGCAGATGGCTCTGTAAATGGGAAATGATGTGGACGGAATTTTACTTTTGTCTCCTCTCCAAACAATTCCTTTGCAAACTCTGCCAATGTACCTTTTAAATCTGCAAATGTAATGTTTTTATCAATTACTAATCCTTCGATCTGATGGAATGATGGGGAATGTGTTGCATCTACTTCATCGGAACGGAATACACGTCCTGGTGCAATCATACGAATCGGAAGCTTTCCCTGTTCCATGACACGAACCTGTACGGAAGATGTCTGTGTACGAAGTACAATTTTATCATTAATATAAAATGTATCCTGCTCATCCTTTGCCGGATGGTTTGCTGGAATATTTAATTTTTCAAAATTATATAAATCGTATTCTACTTCTGGACCTTCGATTACTTCATAACCCATACCAATAAAAATACGTTCTACTTCTTCTAATGCAATCGTATTTGGATGACGATGACCTACGTTATTTTTCTTTGCAGGAAGTGTAACATCAATGACTTCTCTCTTTAACTGCTCTTCCCTTGCTTTCGCAGCCAACGCTTTCTTTGTCTCTTCCATTGCATTCTCAATCAATGCTCTTACTTCATTCACCATCTGACCTACTTTTGGACGTTCTTCTGGAGAAACATTTTTCATTCCTTTTAACACAGAAGTCAATTCACCCTTTTTTCCAAGATAGGCAACACGGATTTCATTTAATTTTTCCAGATTGTCAGAAGCCTGAATTTTTGCAAGTGCTTCCTCTCTGATTTTTTGCAGCTTTTCCTTCATGATTTTCTTCCTTTCCACTTGTTATGACCATCTATTTTTAGTGATCTGATATCTTTTTCTAGCACCTAGCCACATCCTCACAGGACGTTTTAGTCAAAACAGATATTTACAATCCTTTTTGATATTTATGCTTGGTTTATGCCTTCGCATAAAAAAAATCCTCGTCCATAAAGGGACGAAGATATCGCGGTACCACCCTGTTTCCTGCATGATATGCAGGCACTCAAATACGTAACGTGTATTAGCGTCGTCTTCTACTTGCTGTTCAAAGACGCAGCTCCAGTGAGAAATTCAATAACTTATCTGAACTTAGGACAGCTTACAGCCGGTGACTATCCCTCTCTGAAAGAAAATAAGTCTCTACTTAGCACTTTCTTCGCTTTTTCTTATGCTGTGATTCTTATTCTAGCACAAAAAACAAGATTGTCAATACAATTTGCAAAAAAAGGATTGGAAAAATGATTGTGTTTCCAAACAAAAAATGATAGGATAGAAGAAAATCTTATTGGAAGGAGTTCTTTTCATGAGAAAATTAATCATTCGAGTTACTTATTTTGTCAATCGTATTACAACGGCAAATGTAACTCCTTATGCAGCATATGCGACATTATTTATCATTATTTCTGTTTTTCCGTTTACTATGCTGTTATTAAGTATGCTTTGTTTTCTTCCGATTACAGAAGTCTCTCTTTTAAATATGATCCATAAACTAATTCCAGTCAGCTTACATGCATTTGCAGAGTCCATTATCAATGATCTCTATGTAAAATCCACGAGTACTGTGCTTTCTTTATCAGCGATCACCGCATTTTGGTCTGCTTCAAGCGGAGTATATGGACTGTTTAGCGGACTTAATGCAGTATATGGCGTGAAAGACCGCCGAATGTGGATTCACCGCCGTTTTATCTGTATTTTTTATACCATTATATTTATTTTCATTGTTGTAGGTGCGTTATTTCTGCTTGTATTTGGTAGTCGTTTTCAAGATTTTTTAATTGAGATTCTTCCATTTATGAAACGATTTGACTGGATGCTTTCAATGGTACGTAACCTTTTAATGCTTGCTGTTATGGTCATATTTTTTACATTAATTTACTATACATTCCCAGATATGAATTCTGACTTTGTAGAACATATTCCCGGAGCAGTATTTGCCTCCCTCGGATGGATTTTATTTTCCTATGTATTTTCTATTTATATTAATAATTTTGGAAATTATTCTTATATGTATGGAAGCCTTGCTGGTATTGTACTTGCAATGCTCTGGCTCTTTGTATGTATGCATATTATTTTTATTGGAGGAGTTATTAATTCAATTATTATCGAGCGTAATGTACTTGTACGCCTCCAAGAATATGATCTATCCAAGTATTCTGGACAAAAAAAAGAATGATCTGTATCTATTTATAAAAATCAGTAAAATGGATATTTAAGATTCATTTTTCTTAACTGACGAATCCCACGGACTTGCCCGTGGGATTCTGATTATTAGTGATTGTTTATAGACTTTTCTTACTTATCTATTTATAAAGCAGCTCTAAAAATAGAAATAATATCTTCTTTGCTTAATGGAACAAAACTTCCAACACTTCCATCTGCTGCTTTTTGTGCCATAATATCAAAATAAGTATCGTCGATTCCTACTTCATGCAATGAAGCAGGCAAATTCATTTTTTTGAAAAATTCTCTTGTGCAGGCAATTGCTTGTTTTGCAACGGTCATATCATCATCTTTGATAGATAAATTCCACACATTTCTACCATATTCTGCAAACTTTGCCGCTGTCTGTTCATTTAATGCAAAATCCATCCAGAATGGTGTTAAGATTGCCAATCCTTCTCCATGCGTAATATCATAAAATGCAGAAAGTTCATGTTCCATCGGATGAACACACCATGTCACGTCTGCACCATCGCTTAACAAACCATTGATTGCAAGACTTCCAACCCACATTAAATTCGCACGAGCTTCATAATCTGTTGGATGTTTCAAAGCAATCGGAGCGTATTGAATCAATGTTTTTAATAATCCTTCACATAATCGAGCCTGAACTGCCGCTCCCTTCACATTTGTAAAGTAATTTTCAAAAATATGACTCATCATATCTGCGGTGCCTGCGGATGTCTGTTTTGGAGAAACTGTATAAGTGTATTCTGGATCTAAAATCGACATTTTTGGCTTTACAAGATCAGAACCCGTACCCCATTTTTCATTTTTTGAGAGATCAGAAATTACTGCAAACTCATCCATCTCAGAACCTGTGGCAGATAATGTCAGCACAGAATATACTGGCAGTGCTGCTGTAATCTTGCTTCCATCTAATACTAAATCCCATGCATCTCCATCATATTTTGCACCTGCCGCCACAACTTTCGCACAGTCAATCGTAGATCCTCCTCCGATCGCCAGCACCATATCAATATTATTTTCCTTGCAAAGCTTTACTCCCCTACGTACCGTCTCAATACGAGGATTTGGCTCAACACCTGGCAGTTCTGTTACAACTAACTGTACATCACTTAAAATCTTCTTTGCAGTGTCATACAAGCCAGAACGTTTAATACTGCCACCGCCATAAACAAGCAATACATTCTTGCCACTTTCCGTCAGCTCCGTCAAATGAGAAATCATTCCTTTACCGAAATGAATGACTGTAGGAATTGAATACGTGAAATTGTTCAAAAGAATCCCTCCTTATTGTTTTTCTACAATATCGCCCTGTTTCTTATAAATACTTCCTGCTGGCACATAACCGCGTACGCTGGATAATGGATAAATATTACTTTCTCTTCCAATGACTGTTCCTGGATTCAAAACAGAGCCACATCCAACTTCTACATTATCTCCAATCATTGCTCCAAATTTCTTTAAACCAGTCTCAATCTTTTCTCCATTGCATTTTACAACGATTAATTTTTTATCTGATTTTACATTAGAAGTAATAGAACCAGCGCCCATATGAGAGCGATATCCTAAAATAGAATCGCCAACATAATTATAATGTGGCACTTGAACTTTATTAAATAAAATTACATTTTTAAGTTCCGTTGAATTTCCAACAACTGCGCCTTTTCCAACGATCGCATTTCCACGGATAAATGCACAGTGACGAACTTCTGCTTCTTCGTCAATAATACATGGTCCTGCAATAAATGCAGTTTTTGCTACTTTTGCGGACTTTGCAATCCAAACATTTTCTTCCACTTCATCAAAACGATCACTTGGCAATGAAGCTCCTAATTCTTTAATAAATGCGCTGATCTTTGGCAGCAGTTCCCATGGATACTGCGCAGTTTTTAATAAATCAGCTGCAATTGTCTGCTCCAGATCATATAAATTTTCAATTTTTAATGCTTCCATTTTATATTCCGTTACTGAAAACTTATAAAAAGTTTAAAACTTTTATGTTCCATTTCTACTTCTCCGTGTATGCTTTGGTACTGAATCATTTCAGTTACTACTCACAAGTTCTTGTACACTCCATAGACGTAAATTCCTGACTAACGT
>JALFSR010000109.1 GCA_022778745.1 Clostridiales bacterium | reverse complement strand
CATGATACCTACGGATTGCTCCGCACTATGTGTTCTCGCAATCCTAGAAACATTCGAAATTCACCCTAATCGGGCTACTTTCTCATGTTTTGCGGGTTCCAAAATCATGCTTTTTCATGCAAGCATGAAACGCATGACCTTTTGACCCTGGTATCATATAAATAGAAAAAGTAAAGTGAATTTTGAATGTCTGCTTTACATTACAAAAGTGTAAGATAGAAGAAAAGAAATGTAAGTCAAATCTATGGCAGTACATTTCTTTTTTTATTATACTGAATGCAGAACAAGCAAATTTTATTATATACCATTTTATATTAACGGGTTCAAAAATTGTGCTTTTTCATGCAAGCATGATCGGTTGACCCTGATATCATATTAAGAAATTTGATAAGAAAACAAGGAGGATGAAAAAATGGCATTATTAGAAGTAAAAAATTTGAAAAAAATATATACGACTCGTTTTGGAGGAAATCAAGTAGAAGCATTAAGAAATGTAAGTTTTTCGGTAGAGGAAGGAGAATATATCGCAATCATGGGAGAGTCTGGCTCTGGAAAAACGACATTGCTGAATATTTTGGCATCGCTTGATAAGCCGACAAGCGGAACCGTATTATTGTCTGGAAATAACTTAACATCGATTAAAGAAAAAGAAATCGCGGCATTTCGCCGTGACAATCTTGGATTCGTATTTCAAGATTTTAATTTACTGGATACGTTTTCTCTGGAAGATAATATTTATTTACCGCTTGTTCTTTCTGGAAAAAATTATTCAGAAATGAATGATCGGATTCGGCCGCTTGCTAAAAAACTTGGAATTGAAGATATATTAAAAAAATATCCTTATGAAGTGTCGGGTGGTCAAAAACAGCGTTGTGCAGTAGCAAGAGCATTGATCACAAAACCTCAGATTGTGTTGGCTGATGAACCGACAGGAGCATTGGATTCTCGTTCTAGTGATGATTTATTACAATTATTTGAAGATATTCATAGAAGTGGACAGACGATTTTGATGGTAACTCACAGTATGAAAGCTGCAAGCTGTGCAAGCCGTGTATTATTTATTAAAGATGGAGAGGTATTCCATCAAATTTATAAAGGTGGTATGACAAATGATAAGATGTATCAAAAAATTTCGGATGCATTAACGGTACTGACAACGGGAGGTGAGCTGCATGAATAAATGTATGTTTTATCCAAAACTTGCATGGATCAATATAAAGAAAAATGGAAAGATTTATATTCCTTATATTTTGACATGTATTGGAACAATATTAATGTTTTATAATATTGGTGCAATTGCAGGAAATGATGGAATAAGGGAGCTTCATGGTGCATTAATTGTACAATCAGTATTAGGACTTGGAATTGTTGTAATTGCATTATTTGCAGTGATCTTTTTATTCTATACAAATAGTTTTTTGATGAAGCGAAGAAAAAAAGAAATTGGTCTTTATAATGTGCTTGGTATGGGAAAACGTCATATTGCAAAGATGATGTTTTGTGAAACAATGATCATTGCATTGATTAGCCTGACAGTAGGGATTTTATTTGGAATTGCGATGAATAAACTATTATTTTTAGTGTTCTTAAAATTAATAGGAGAAACGAATATTCCATTTGGATTTGAAGTTAGTATTCCAGCACTGCAGTATACGTTATTATTATTTGGGTTCATTTTCTTCTGCATTTTAATTTCTAATTTATGGAGGATTCGTCTTTCTCATCCGATTGAATTACTGCATGGGGATCAGGCTGGAGAACGTGAACCAAAAACAAAATGGATTATGACAGTCATTGGAGTTGGAACATTGGCAGTGGGATATTATCTTGCATTGCGTGTGCAAGGTCCAATGGATGCAATTGGATTATTTTTCGTTGCAGTTATCTGTGTTATTATAGGAACGTATGCATTATTTACTGCAGGAAGCATTGCATTTTTAAAGCTTCTTCGAAAAAATAAAGGGTATTATTATAAAACAAACCATTTTGTAAGTGTATCCAGTATGATTTATCGTATGAAACAAAATGCAGTTGGATTGGCAAATATATGTATTTTATCTACGATGGTACTGGTCATGCTTTCTTCAACAGTATCGCTGTATGTAGGAATGCAAGAAGCATTAGAATCAAGATTTTTGCGTAAAATTCAGACTGAAATTATTATGGATGATTTAAGTCAAAAAGAATTGATTGCAAGAGATATCAAACAGGCAGAAGAGGAAGCAGGAGATAAAGTTCAGGATATGGTTTCTTACTATTATCTCGAAGAATATATGGTAAAAAAAGATGATGCATTTCAGTATCAAGCGGAAATGACGATGGATAAAACCTATTATATGGTATTTATACCAGTAAGTCAGTATGAACGAATAGAAGGAAAACAGTTAACATTAGATCATGAAGAGATTTATTATTATACAAAGGGTGGAAAAAAGTTAGATAGCAATATTCAGATCATGGATATGTCTATGAAAGTGGAAGGTGAGATCGAACAAATTCAAAATACGACATCTTCTATTGTCGTTTATGACAGCTATTTTATTATAGCAAATGATAATGTTATAGAGCAGCTTCGTCAAAAGATGGATGCTGCGGCGAGAAAGGAAGAGAAGCATAGAACTATTAGTTACACATATTATGTTGGTGCAAATGCGGCGGAAGAAGACGTAGAGATAGTAAAACATTGTTGGGGAAATTCACTGGAAGATAATAATTATAAAGTACGTTATGTAGAAAATAGTTATGAGACGAGTCGAGAGCTACAGGGAATGTATGGAGGATTTTTCTTTTTAGGATTGTTTCTTGGAAGTTTGTTCCTTATGGCAACTGTATTAATTATTTATTATAAACAGATTTCAGAAGGATATGAAGATCAGAAACGTTTTGAAATTATGAAGAAGGTCGGAATGAGTCGTAAAGAAATTAAAAGTGCAATTGGAAGCCAAGTGTTAATTGTATTTTTCCTTCCATTAGTAACTGCGTGTATTCATATTGCAGGAGCATTTAAAATGATTTCTAAGCTTTTAATGGCACTCGGATTAGTCAATATTTCTGTATTCATTGGATCTACGATCTTTGTTGTCGCTGTATTTGCGATAATTTATGCAATTGTCTATATATGGACGGCACGCGAATATTATAAGATCGTACAGACTGCATAATATAGTTGTGTACAGACATAACAGCAACCTGTAAATAGGAATAAATGAATCATTATTTCATTATGAATTCATAACAGAAATTAAAAAAATAACAATATTAGTAACTAAAAAGTCACGGTTTTACAAATATATTGATTAGTAAAACCGTGACCTTTTTGAGTAGTATTTTCGTTAAATTCTATGTTTATAAGGAAGCTATGAAGGGGATGTTTGATTTACTTTGAAGTACTTGATTTCACTTCTATGCAATAAAGTGAAAATGTTTTAATGCGTGTTCCACTCCATCCTCTTCCACAGTTGTTGTAATATAACTTACCTTTTCAAATAAAGTACTTGGCTGGCTGTTGCCCATTGCAATACTGTTTGGTACGTATTCGAGCATAGGGAGATCATTATTACTGTCTCCAATTGCATATGCATGATCAAGTGGAATGTTGAGATGATCAAGTAAAAATTGAATGCCAGATGCCTTTGAATAGCCGATTGGAACAAATTCTTTAAAGTTTTCTCCACGGTCAATGCAAGTAAAATATGGAGAAACGGCATTTAAAAATGCAGGGAAATTACTGTCTTCTTCAATCCAAACGACAAATTTATCGAATGAAAAATCATCCGATGATATGTCAGTGCGTGGCTGAAAGCCACGTTCGAAACAAGATTCATATAAAGCTTGAGCGTATGGACGAAGATTAGAAGTAAATCCAATATGTGTACGTGATTCAAATACAACATCCAAGTGATAGTCAATGCCAGCCTTTACAACAAGAGAGCAGAGATCAAGCGGCTGAGTCACATAGAGTAAGTCTTGATTGTTATAAATAATATGTGTTCCACATGCACAGACCATTCCATCAAAACCAATATCGCGAATATAGGAATCAATATTATAAAGACAACGTCCAGTATTAATAAACATTTTATGACCATTTGCTCTTGCCTGGCGAATAGAGCGTATTGCAGATTCAGGAAATTCTTTTGTTTCATCTGAAATAAGTGTACCATCAATATCAAAAAACATAATTTTTGTGTCAGTCATGTTATTATCCTCCTAAAGTTGTATGGCGAGATTAATATAGTCGAATAAACTACGTCATTAATTTAGTATAAGGGAAATCAAAATATTTGTAAACTCTTGTTTTCATAATTAAGAGCAAGGATGCTTCCAAAATAGAACAGAATATGGTATAATGCATATCAATACCAAGTTGTTATAAAGTAATAATTCTAACGTTTGGGAAGGGAGGAATTTAAGTGAAACGAAATCGTTTGTTTCCTTTATGGATTTTAATTATGATTATGATGATTGCCGGATGTGGAACAGAAAATCAGATTAAACAGCAGACAACTGAGATGGCATCCACACAGATCCCATCGAAAGAGGAGAAATCGGAACAAGAGGCTTCTGCTCTGGAAAATACGACATCAAGTGCAGAACATACGATGCCGCATACAGATCCAGAGTCAATAGGACAAGAACAGACAGAATCAGTTGTAATGATGTCAACTGGTCCGACTGCAGCAGAACATCCTGTTATCGCATCGGTGCGTCTTATGGTAGTGGGGGATAATTTGATGCATTTGTCAAATACAATGAGTGCAAAGCAGTCAGATGGCAGTTTTGATTTTACATATCATTTTCAGCATGTAGCACCGATTATTCAGCAGGCAGATCTTGCAGTCGTTAATCAGGAATGCGTCATGGGAGGCATTGAACTTGGAATTCAGACATATCCGTGTTTTAACACAGTATATGAAGTAGGAAGGGACTTAGTAAAAGCTGGATTTAATGTAATTTTAGGAGCAAATAACCATATTTTAGATCAAGGAGAAGTAGGACTGCAAAATATGATTCGTTATTGGAAGACGAATTATCCAGATATTCCGCTGCTTGGCATTCATGATACAGAAGAAGACAGTAAGATCATTCGTGTGATTGATAAAAATGGAATTCGGATTGCGATGTTAAACTATACTTATGATACAAATTCAAAGAGTGGAATTCAGGAAAAGCCTTATTTAGTTGACTATTTAGAAGAGGGAAAGATAGAAGCCGATATAAAAAAGGCAAAACAGATGGCTGATTTTGTAGTTGTATTTCCACATTGGGGAGAGGAGTACAACGACACACCAACTCCTGAAGTGAAAGAACTTGCCAAAAAGATGGCTGATTGGGGTGCAGATTTGATTATCGGAGCGCATCCACATGTGATTGAACCAGTAGAATGGATACCACGGGAAAATGATAAGCCGACATTAGTCTATTATTCGTTAGGAAATTTTCAGTCCGAGCAGTTTCGTACGGAACAGATGCTTGGTGGATTAGCGGATGTAACGATTATTAAAGATGAAAGTGGAGACACTTATGTTGTAAATCATGCAATGCAGTATTTAGTGACACATTATCAATTAACAATACCAGATCTTGGATATTATAATATTGTTACGACATATCCGTGGGAGCAGTACAGTCCAGCATTAGCTGCAGCACCGCATGGAATTATAAGTAAAGACCCTACATTTTCTTATGAAAAGCTCGATCAGATCAGAAGAAATATGATGTCCAGATGCCAATAAAGTGGGACACAAATGAGGCGTGATAAGAAACAATATAGGGAAAGAAAGGGGACGCTTAAATATAAATGGAAAAAGAAAGAATATATTCTCGTTTAGATTTGCTGCTTTTGGCAGCAGGCTGTACGATTGGAATAGGAAATATATGGCGTTTTCCATACTTAACGGTTCACTATGGAGGTGGTGTATTCCTTTTTATTTATTTTATTTTTCTAATTATACTTGGAATTCCAATTATTGCAATGGAGATGGCGATTGGACGGGCATCTCGCCAGACGATTTCTCATGCGATGCAGCAGTTAGACAAGGAAAGGCAATATGAATATGTTCCATGCATTATTACGTATGCGGGTAATTTTTTACTTTTTGCTATTTATGTGCCAGTAGCGGGATGGGCAATTTATTATTTTTTTCAGACAGTGCTTGGAACATTTTCAAATCCGGCTGTCTCAACGATTGGATTGTTTCAGAAGCTGACATCGAGTGCAGGTGAATTGTTTTTGCTTGGAGCAATTGTACTTTGCTTTACTGTAATTTGTTGTTTGGCTGGAATGAGCAAGGGTGTTGTCCGAGTCGTTCGTGTACTCAGTGTATTATTATTTGCTTTTTTAATTCTTTTAGTAATAGACGGGTTATTTCAAAAACGATTAGGGGAAGCATTAATCCTTTATTTTAAGCCAGATTGGAAACAAGCAGCTGCAGGCGGGATTTCCCATTTATTAGAAGATGCAATGAATCAGGCCTTGTTTACGCTAGGGCTTGGTGTTGGAATGATGACAATGCTTGGAAAGCATATGACAAAAAAAAGAACGATTTTAGGGGAAGCGATTTGGATTGCTGTGATTGACACGATGGTATCGCTTTTGACCGGGACGGCAGTTATTTGCGTTTGTGTTGCATATGGAAAAGAAATTACATTAGGTGCAGAACTTGTATTTCAAACATTGCCGCGTGTATTTTTACGAATGGATCATGGAAGAATATGGGGATGTTTATTATATCTTGTTGTATTTTGTGCAGCTGCCAGCAGCGCAATTGTTTTATTCGAAAATATGACAGAGATGTTTATGGATCAGTTTCAGTGGGATAGAAAAAAAGCCTGTTTCATATTATTAGGAATCAGCTCTGTATTAATTGCGTTTATTTTGGTTTGTATTATAATATTTTCTGTAAAAATTTCGGCAACTGATGGGACAACAGCCTTAATTGGAGTAGATGCTTTACTCAGAAGATGGGTACTGCCAGCAGGTGCAGTAATTATCTCTCTTCAGTGTACAACCGATGGAACGTGGGGGTTTCATGAATTTTTAAAAGAAATAAATACAGGAGAAGGACCAAAATGTTCGATCAAAATTAGAAAAATAATGCAGTTTGGTATTCCGGCAGTCATTATTAGTATTGTAATTATAGGATGGATGAATTTATGAAAAAGTGGAAAATAGGAGTAATGCGTTTCATATTGACAGCAGTGATGGTAATTGTATTAGGGGGATGCTCTGAAAAGCAACCAAGTGTACAGAATAGTGTTACACAGGCAGAGCCAGAGCATATGGAGTCGTCTGTACCGCTGACACAGGATACTGCTTCTCAGCCGTTGACACAGCCAGAAGATGTTCCAGTGACAGAGATGCGTTTGATTGCGGTTGGTGATAATCTAATGCACCGTTCGTATTCATTAAGTGGACAACAGCCAGACGGAACTTGGAATTATACAAAAAACTTTGAAAATGTTGCTCCACTCGTTCAGCAGGCAGATATTGCTGTAATAAATCAGGAATGTGTGATGGGAGGTCTAGAACTTGGAATTCAAAATTATCCAATGTTGAATACAGGGACAGAAGTAGGATCATTTATTATCAATGCTGGATTTGATGTTGTATTAGCTGCAAATAACCATATCATTGATCAGGATTATATTGGTGTGCATAATATGATAAATTATTGGAGAACGGCTTATCCGAATATTCCGCTTCTAGGTGTTCACGAAAACCAAGAAGATCAGGACACAATTACGGTGATGGATGTACGAGGAATTAAACTTGTACTATTAAACTATACATACGATACAAATGTACATGATGCAGTTCAGGGACGACCATGGCTTGTTGACTATATGGATCGCGATCGCATGGCAAAAGACATTACGAAAGCAAAGCAAATGGCAGATGTGGTAGTTGTATTCCCGCATTGGGGAGATGAATATGTATTTGCTGATATTACGGATAAGCAGAGAGAATGGACGATGTTTTTTGCAGAGCAGGGAGTTGATATTGTAATTGGAAGCCATCCTCATGTTGTTCAGCCTGTGCAGTGGATACAGCGAGAGGGCGATGATCCGATGTTAGTATATTATTCACTTGGAAATTTCCAGTCGATTCAATATAAGACGGAAACGATGCTTGGAGGTCTTGCTGATATTACAATTCGCAAAGATAATACAGGATCACATGTTGTGGCACATAGTTTGCAGACATTAGTGACACATTTCCAAAATACAGATACAAACTGTGGATATTATAATGTTGTGACGACATATTTATGGGAACAATATACACCAGAACTTGCCGCACAGCATGACGTGAGATTCCAAGATGCCACATTTTCTTATGAACGTCTTGCACAGCTTCAGCAGCAGATTATGTCAGTTGTGCAATAAAATAATACTAAGGGCAACAGCTTATACATTTCATACTGTATGATTTTGAGACATGAAAAATATGAGAAAATAGCCCGATTAGGGTGATTTATTTCAATTATAGTAAAAAGACTGCCAAAGAGAAAAATTTATTTTTCTCTTTGGCAGTCTTTTTACTATGATTATTTATTTATTTATTTATTTATTTCATTTAAATGTTCTTTATGATGTTCTAACAGACGATTAATGCGGTCAGTTGGGATGAGTAAATGTTGAACGGATGCATTATGGTTTAAATTATCAATTAAAAGAGCAATATATTTACTTAAATCAACATTTACATAATAAGGTCTGGATAATAATTCTGGTGTCTGATAAATTAAGTTTGTTGTGAGAACACGGTCAATCAGACCAGCCTCGTATGCTTTATCAAATTTTTCCATACCATTTGTGAAAAGTCCAAATGTAGCAGCGGCAAATACTTTATTTGCTTTTCTGCGTTTTAATTCTTTTGCGACATCAATCATGCTGTCACCAGAAGAAATCATATCATCAATGATCAGTACATTTTTGCCTTCCACGTTGCTGCCTAAAAATTCATGTGCAACGATTGGATTCTTTCCGTCTACAACGCGTGTATAATCACGACGCTTATAGAACATACCTAAATCAACCCCAAGATAGTTCGCAAACGTAACGGCACGGCTTGTACCGCCTTCATCTGGACTGATTACCATTAAATGATCGCTGTCAATTGCAAGATCTGGTTCTGCACGAAGCAAACCTTTTAAAAACTGGTACGTACAGGAAACAGTTTCAAATCCTTTGAGTGGAATTGCATTTTGTACGCGAGGATCGTGGGCATCAAAAGTAATAATTGTCTCAACACCCATGTTTGTCAGTTCCTGCAAAGCCATTGCACAGTCAAGAGATTCTCTTGCTGTACGGCGGTGCTGTCTGCTCTCATATAAAAATGGCATAATGACATTAACACGGCGTGCTTTGCCTCCAACTGCAGCAATAATTCTCTTTAAGTCTTGAAAATGATCATCTGGAGACATATGGTTTGTATAACCACAAAGAGAGTAAGTAAGACTATAATTACAAACATCAACCATAATATAAACATCATTACCTCGAACAGATTCATTAATAACACCCTTTGCTTCACCGGAACCAAAACGAGGTGTTTTTGCAGGAATAATGTAGCTGTCTTTTAAATAACCATTGAAATGAATTGTCGAAGTATGTTCATTTTCTCGTTCATTTCTCCATTTTACAAGATGTTGGTCAACTTGCTGTCCGAGTGATGCACAGCTTGCCATTGGAATAAAGGCAAGTGGTCCAACTGGAATTGTTTGTAACTGTTCTGTATCTGGCATAATTTATTCTCCTCCTTGGTGTCTTATGGAATATTTATAACATGTTTTTCAAAAGGAATCAAGTCCGAGGCGGATTAGTGACCAAATTTTTTTTGAATACGAATATCATTGCCAAAAAGCTGGATAATATCGTAGCTGCTTAATATGCGTGAGGCAATTCGTTCGGAATATATGTCACGCAGATCACCTGGACTTAAATTGGTAGAAATAATGGTTCCTTTTCGGCGGTTGATGCGTTCATTAATGCAGTAAAAAAGTTTACTGACAGTGAAAGAATTCGTTCGCTCTGTACCGAGATCATCGATAATAAGCAAATCACTCTCTAAAATATAATGATCGACGTCATCGCAGGCATCTTCTTGATAAGAAAAACTGCTGCGGGAGAAAATCTCAAAAAGTTCTGTTGCAGTTAGATAAACGACAGAATTTGTCCGTTCAATCAATTCTTTTGCGATACAGTTTGATAAAAATGTTTTTCCAACACCAGTATTTCCAGTAAATAAAATACTTCCATGCTGTTGTTCAAAACAAGAGACATATGTTTTGCAGCGATTTACAACATCTTTCATATAGTCGCGTACACTTCTCTTAAGAGTAGGATGATATTCTGCAGAATAATAACGAAAAGAAAATGTATTAAAATTTTCACGCCGCAATATTTCTTTTAAATTGGACTGATCGTATAGCAGATCAACTGCAGCCTGCAGAAAACAATGACATTTTTTATTGCCAATATAGCCAGTGTCTTTGCAGTCAGGACATTGATAATGAAGTTCCATATAATCGGCAGGCAGTCCATGATCGGCAAGAATTACACGTCGCCGCTGTTTTAATGAAGAAATCTGGCTGCGCAGTGCGTTGGCATTTGTTTTTTTTCCTTGAATGAAATAGCGTGCTCTTTGAGCAGATAATGTCGTTAAATCAACAGCAATCTGTTCTAATTCTGGAGCTAACTTGTAAGCTCGTTCGATGTTTTTTTGCTGACGGTGTACAGCATTGAGTTGTCTGCGGTTGTATTCACGCATAAGCAAGTCGTATTGAGAATTTTTTAAAGGCATATAAAATTCCTCACTTTGTTAGTTCTTATTCGTAACCATAGTAATTTGCAACAAGTTCATCATAGTCGGTAGTACGCTGTTTAAAATTGTGAAACTGAGATGCAGGTTTTCGGTTTACTCTGCCAAATGGTTGGGCAGCTGGTGTCTGTTTTTGTTTTGTCTGATATTCTTTGTCACGAGCCGATACTTGTTCTAATGTAGTGATTCCAGCCTGTTTCCATGCTGTTAAAATGGAATCGGTATATTCAAAACTTGGATTGTGTACAGCAGTCATTGTCTTTTCACATGCTTTTAATATCATATCAACAGAAAACGTACGGCTCCATTTACGGATAAAATCAGTTTCTTTTAAAGAAGGACCACGGTTTTGCAGACCGAATGCACGCATGACCGAATATACAATTTTTGAGCGGCTCGTTGTATAGTCTTTAATTGCTGCAATAGAAAATAAGTGCTGTTCATGCCAGTTACGGGCAACAGTTTCGATATAGCTCATATTTGTATGACCCTGTTCTACACAGTATTCAATTAAGTATTCCATAATATCATAAGAACATTCAAACATAAGATACCAGTATCCGAGAATATTTTGCTCCATTGGCTGAACAGTTCGTTTTAAATAAATTTCTGCGACATTGAGCAGCTCACAAAAACTTGGATCTTGACTTAATGTTTCCATCATAGAAGGGTTAGGAGTAAGCGGAGGCTGCGAAATAGTCGTTTCTGTCTGAGTAGACGGTGCTGCTGTATTAGAAGGAGCAGGAGTTTTAGGAGCGACCGTAACAGCAGGAATCGCAGGAGAAGTAATATCTAATAAAATAATATCGGTCAAATTATGATTAAAATCAAAGCTAAGACGCAAAAGACCCTCTTTTTCCCAATAAGAAAGTGCGCGAAGAACATCCTGTTCGGTCAGATGGAAAACATCTGCCATACATGATAGGGAGAGTGTTTGATTTGGTCTTTGCCAGTTACGCAGCAAATAAAGGTAAATTTTTACAAATTCTCCATTTGCTTTTGGCATATATTCATCTATAAATATTCCAGATACCGTAACGGTATCTAAATTTATCTGATTATGTAAATTCAATGTTGCCATATGCTGCGTACTCCTCCTGTTTGTTTTATAATTCCATCTGTGTATAAATAAACACTGTAAGATCATTACAAATACTGAAACCAGACAGCTGCAGACAGTATAAGTATGAGCAGCAATGCTGTAATTATAATTATTAAAAGTATAAGAACAACAAATACGAAATCTGGTATATTGAGTATATCATAGTTGAGCAAAAATGCAAGGGTAAGACGCTTGTGGATAAGTGATGAAAAAGAGCTTGTGGATACTGTGGATATTGTGGATAACTATTTTTCGTTAAAAATATAACAAAAATAGAGATGCAAAAAAACGTTGAAATAAAAAGATTTTTTGCATGTATATAAATATAATATAAATGCAGAAAAAAGCGAAAGAAATCCACAGGGATAAAGTTGCCTTTCCCTGTGGATACTGTGGATAACTATTGCTGAATGAGCATTTCTCCCACATTTACAATATCTCCAGCACCCATAGTTATCAACAGGTCGCCGTTGATACAATTTTTTAATAAAAATTTTTCAATTTCTTCAAATGATGGGAAATAATGGGCATCAGCACCTAAATCAAGAAGCTTTTGCTGTAATGTCTGAGAACTGATACCAAGTGTGTCAGTTTCTCTTGCTGCATATATGTCAGCAAGTACGACATGATCAGCAAGGGAAAGTGCCTTTGCAAACTCATCCATTAAAGCAAGTGTACGTGTGTATGTGTGTGGTTGAAATACACACCAAATCTCTCTGTGAGGGTAATTTTTGGCGGTCTGTAATGTTGCAGTAATTTCTTGTGGATGGTGTGCATAATCATCAATGATTGTAACACCGTCGCGAACACCCTTTTTTTCAAAACGACGGTTTGTACCTGTAAATTTATGAAGACCATTTGTAATTGTCTCCATTGAAAGACCAAGTTCTCGTGCAAGTGCAATGACAGATAATGAGTTAAATACATTATGCATACCTGGTATAGAAAGAGAAACCGTTCCAATTTCTTCGAGAGAGCCATCTTCATTTTTGTGCACTACAGTATAAGATGGACATGCTGTGTCATTAAATTCAATATTGCGGGCACTGTAATCACTCGTCTCGGCACTTGACCCAAATGTAATAACATGACAACATAGGTCAGAAGTCAATTCTTCCAAATGATCAATATCGCTATTAATAATTAATGTTCCATCTGCAGGAATTAATTGCATATATTGATGGAAAGAATTACGAATATCATTGATGTCTTTAAAGAAATCTAAGTGATCTTCTTCTATATTAAGTACAATCTCCATGTTTGGGAAGAAGGAAAGAAAACTATTTGTATACTCACAAGCTTCTGTTACAAATACATCACTGCTGCCGACACGGATATTGCCACCGATAGCTGGCATAATTCCACCGACAGAAATAGTAGGATTGATTGTGGTTTCAAGCAGCACTTGAGTTAAAAGAGAAGTTGTTGTTGTTTTTCCATGGGTACCAGAAACACCGATAGATGTCTTATAATTTTTCATGAGCTGACCAAGAAGCTGTGCACGAGTGAGCATAGCGATCTTTCTGCGTTCAGCTTCTTTGTATTCTGGATTGTCTGGATGAATCGCAGCAGTATATACAACAACAGAGACATCTTCTTCGATATTACAAGCACGCTGACCATAATAAACAGATGCTCCTTGGACTTCCAATTGTTCAGTCAAAGAAGAGCGATGCATATCAGAGCCAGAAACACAGAACCCCTCTTGAAGGAGGATTTCAGCAAGACCACTCATACTGATACCACCGATTCCTATGAAATAGATATGTATTGGTTTTTGAAAGTTTATTTCATACATAAAAATTACCTCTTATCTTTTTGAATTCTTTGTAAGATATTATAACCGATAACAAAAAAAAGTAAAAGAGCTTTTTTGTCTAGTCTTATTTTATGATGTTGGGAGCAAAAGCTTTTGACCCCATGATGCTTACGGATTTTTCTGCGTTTCACACTTTCCAAATCCTAAAAACATTCGAAATCTGCACATTTTTCTACGAAAAATAGCTGCTTTCTCATGTTTTACGAGTTTCAAAGGTCATGCGTTTCATGCTAGCATCATTTTATTCTGTCAATGTTGATAATACTATGAGATTAAGCGAAAAAATCAAAAATAAATTAAATTTTCTTGTATAAATTGTTCACATTTTTCAAAAACTATGCTATAATAAAAACAACATATTAACAATGAGGGGTGATCAGGTGATTAAAAAAGAAATGATAGCCATGTTATTGGCAGGCGGACAAGGCAGCCGCTTAGGTGTGTTAACTGCAAATGTTGCGAAACCAGCAGTTTCATTTGGCGGCAAGTATCGTATTATTGACTTTCCGCTTAGTAATTGTATCAATTCTAATATTGATACAGTAGGTGTATTGACACAGTATCAGCCATTAAGATTAAACACTCATATAGGAATTGGTATTCCGTGGGATCTAGACCGTAATCATGGCGGTGTTACAATCCTTTCTCCATATGAGAAGACGGAAAATAGTGACTGGTATACTGGTACAGCAAATGCGATTTATCAAAATATTAATTATATCGACAGTTTTAATCCAGAATATGTCCTGATTTTAGGCGGTGATCATATTTATAAGATGGATTATGAGGTGATGCTTGATTATCATAAGTCAAATCATGCAGATGTTACTATGGCAGCTATGCCAGTGCCGATTGAAGAGGCAAGTCGATTTGGTGTGTTAATAACAGATGATACAGGAAGAATCGTAGATTTTGAAGAAAAACCAGCACATCCAAGAAGTAATTTAGCTTCTATGGGTATTTATATTTTTACATGGTCAGTATTAAGAGAAGCATTGATTACAAATGCAAGTATTCCAAACTGCGATTTTGGTATGCATGTTATTCCATATTGTCACAAGAGAGGAGATCGTATTTTCTGTTACGAATATAATGGCTACTGGAAAGATGTAGGAACATTAGCTTCTTATTGGGAAGCCAATATGGAATTAATTGATATTGTGCCTGTATTTAATTTATATGAAGAGTATTGGAAGATTTACACAAAATCAGATACGATGCCTCCTCAGTTTGTAGCTGAGAATGCGACAGTAGAACGATGCATTATCGGAGAAGGCGCAGAGATTTATGGCTGTGTAAAGAACTCTGTTGTAGGACCTGGCGTAATTATTGAAGAAGGTGCATATGTCAATGATTCCATTATTATGCAAGGCACTGTGATAGGAAAGAATACGAATATGAATAAGGCAATTATTGCAGAAAATGTTATAATTGGTCAGAATTGTAAGCTTGGTGTTGGTGATTATGCAGAGAGTTTATATAATAAGAAGGTTTATGCTGCAGAATTAGTAACAATTGGTGAGAATTCCCGTATTCCAGACAATGTAAGTATTGGAAAGAACACTGCAATTTCTGGTGTGACAGTTCCAGAAGACTATACAGACGGCAATTTAGTAAGTGGCGGATACATAATTAAGGCAGGTGAGTGACGATGAAAGCAGTTGGAATTATTTTAGCAGGCGGCAATAACAAAAGAATGAAAGAGTTATCAAACAAAAGAGCGATTGCAGCGATGCCAATTGCTGGAACTTATCGCAGTATTGATTTTGCTCTGAGCAATATGTCAAACTCCCATATTCAAAAAGTAGCTGTCTTGACGCAGTATAATACGAAGTCTTTGAATGAACATTTAAGTTCTTCAAAGTGGTGGGATTTTGGCAGAAAGCAAGGCGGATTGTATGTATTTACACCTACTTTGACAGCAAATAACAGCAGTTGGTATCGAGGAACTGCTGATTCTCTTTATCAAAATATCCATTTCTTAAAAGAAAGCCATGAGCCATATGTAGTGCTTGCTTCTGGTGATGGTATTTATAAGATGGATTATAATGATGTGTTAGATTATCATATTCAAAAGCGGGCAGATATTACTGTTGTCTGCAAAGATATGGCAGAGGGTGAAAACGTAGATCGTTATGGACAAGTGAAGACAAATGAAGATAATCGAATTATTGAGTTTGAAGAAAAGCCAATGGTAGCAAGTTCCTCTACGATTTCATGTGGTATTTATGTAATTAGAAGACGTCTTTTAATTGACTTGATTGAGCGTTGTGCTCAGGAAGATCGTTATGATTTTGTTAACGATATTTTGATTCGTTATAAAAATTTAAAGAGAATCTATGCATATCGTACGAGCGATTATTGGAGTAATATTTCTTCTGTTGATTCTTATTATAAAACAAATATGGATTTCTTGAACAGAGAAGTAAGAGATTATTTCTTCAAACAGGGAAATGATATTTATTCTAAGATTGATGACTTACCACCAGCAAAATATAATTCTGGTTCTAATGTAAAAAATAGTTTAGTTGCAAGTGGTTCTATCATTAATGGTACAGTAGAAAATTCCGTTATTTTTAAGAAAGCTTATATTGGAAATAATTGTTATATTAAAAATTCTATCATTTTGAATGATGTATATATTGGAGATAACACTCGAATTGAGAATTGTATTGTAGAAAGCAGAGATACGATTCGTGCAAATGCAAGTTATGTCGGCGTTCCTGGAGAAATTAAAATCGTAATTGAGAAGAACGAACGCTATGTAATGTAATCACTTTCATTTATAAGAAAGTAGCTTAGCGGATTCTAAGTATCCGCTTTATCATAAGAAAGTTTGGGAAATTGATATGGAAAATCCACTTTATGTTGGATAACCAGACGAAAGAAAAATTCACCAGAAAGGCGCAAGGAGGTTGGTAATTTATGCAGATTACTGACGTAAGAGTACGTAAAGTTTCAAAGGAAGGTAAAATGAAAGCGATCGTATCCATTACGATTGATGATGAATTTGTTGTTCATGATATTAAAATAATTGAAGGTGAAAAGGGAATCTTTATTGCGATGCCAAGCCGTAAGGCAGCAGACGGAGAATACCGTGATATTGCACATCCAATTAATTCTGATACAAGAGATTCTATCCAGAAGATTATTTTAGAAAAATATCAGGCGGTATTAGAGGAAGCTGAAGTAACTGAATAATAATAAAAATTGCCACTGTACATGATTAATATGATACAGTGGCAGTTTTTTTGGATAATAAATGGAAATTCTTAGTTTTTCAATTATTGAATTGTTCGCGAATTTTCTGAAAGTCTATGTAATAAAAATGCTTTCAAAAATGTCTGGATGAATTACTCGTATACTTTTACAGTGAAAGCAGCGTAATCATCCAAAGCTTCTCCGACTGGATAATAAATAGTCATTAATCCATCAGCTGGCTTTCTTGTAAAAATCGTAGCAGAAGGATGGTTGCTGCCAAAATCTGCTTTTTCCAGTTGATCGGTCAGAGCATCTTCGCTTTGTGTTAAAATGACAGATTTTTGTGCTTCCCATAGACCTGGTTCTAGAGAGGTGTTGCGGTAAGTATCTAAGTTTTGTGTTAATAATGCCTGAGCAAGTTCACGAGCTGAATAGGTCAAATCAGTTACGCGAACAGCAGCACCACCACGCTTTAAATCATAAATTCGTGTAAATATAAAGGTATTGGATGATGAGGCACCTGGTTTTGTATAATCAATATAGTAAGAAGTATATACAACATTTTTGGAATCTAAAAATGCAGTTTGAAAATTAAGGCGTACATCAGAGTAGGATGCCGCATATTGCTGAAGCAATGCCGTATTTTGTGCAACAATATCATGATTGATTGCTGCATTTAATGGCTCAGATCCAACATTGATAATTGGATAAGTCATGGATGCCTCGGCGTTCAATGCCAAACCATCAGTGCGGGAAACAATATTTGAGTTTGTAGGAACGATGCCGGATGGGGTCGGCTGTACAGCAGCAGAGGTCTGTGGTGCAGGAGTTGGCTGCACAGCATTCGATGTCAGCGATTCTGCAGTTACTTGTGGTTCTGCTGAAGAAGATGAAGTACTTGACGATTCCGCTGCGGAAGAATTGTTTGGTGTTTCAGAAGAAACCGATTCTTTTGATACGGAAGGTGTTGTACTTTCAGCAGCAGAGGAAAGAGATTCCTTTGATGCGGAAGGCGTACCTGCAGAGACGTTAGTGTTAGCATTTGTCGATTCATCACTGCTTTTTTTGGCTTCACAAGCAGTTAAACTGAAGCATACAATCGATGCTAGAAATAAAGTAGCAAGAAATTTTTTTTGTTTTCTCATAAAGTCCTCCTATTGTACATATTGTTATAAAATGATAACAAAAAAATTCTAATTTTATTTTAAATGTGAAAAAGGAAATTGTCAATAAAAAGAGAAATATGATAAATGTTGTCAATAGATAAAATATTTAAGTTTTTATTAAGTTTTATATTCAGCCTTGCAACATGGCAGATTTTCATGTAGAATATAGTAGATTCATGTTGATAGATGATAAGAATCGAAGCAGTGTAAGAATGTTATAGTAAGAGTTGAGAGACGAGGAGGAAGAAGATGGTAAACCAAAAGGAATCGCAAAAAAAGAAGTCTGGACATGGGCTGATTGCAGCACTTGCCATAGTATTAGTTGTGTTATGCGCTGGATTAGGTTACTTTATATGGAAGCATAAAGATAATGTCCCGGCAAACGCAAATCCGCAGACAAGTCAAGAAAATAATGCAAATGAAAAAGACTCAAATGCAAGCGACTCAAAGGAAGAAGAAAAAAATCCATTGAAAGAGAGTGGAGATCAAATACTTGATCAGGCAAATCGTCTGGCAGCGATGTATGATTATGATCAAGCAACACAATTATTAAAAAGTCAGAGTGATTATGAAAAAAATGATGCATATGCACAGGCAGTAGCGGAGTATGAGCAACAAAAATCTCTATTAAAGAAATGGCCAGATAATACAAAGATTACACATGTATTCTTCCATACGTTAATTGTAGATACCGATTTGGCATTTGATGGAGATCATAAACAGGATGATTATAACCAGGTTATGACGACAGTAGATGAATTCAAAAAAATTATTCAAGAGATGTATGACCGTGGTTTTGTATTAGTTCGTCTGCATGATATTGCAAAGATTGAAAAGCAGGCAGACGGCACAGAAAAGATGGTAGCACAGCCAATTATGCTTCCAGAAGGAAAGCAGCCATTTGTACTGTCTCAAGATGATGTAAGCTATTATGAATATATGAAGGGTGATGGATTTGCCACACGACTCATCATTGATGAAAATGGAAAAGTGACAAATGAATATGTACAAAAAGATGGTACAACAGTCAGAGGTTCTTACGATGTACTTCCAATTTTAGAGGATTTTATAGCAGAACATCCAGACTTTTCCTATCGTGGTGCAAAAGGTATTTTAGCCTTAACTGGATATAATGGTGTATTTGGATATCGAACAAGTGACTTTTGGTATAATCCAGATTGTGATTATTTCATTGCAAATGAGAAAAATGTTGCAGAGCGTGCAAAGATGGAATCACCAAATGTTAATATTGAGCAGGACAAAGAGACAGCAAAACAAGTGGCACAGGCAATTCGAGACTTAGGATGGGAACTTGCCAGTCATAGCTGGGGACATCCAAATTTAGGAGAATGTGATATCAGTCGCTTCAAGTGGGATACCGATATGTGGGAAAAAGAAGTAGAACCAATTCTTGGAGATACGGATATTATTATTTTTCCAAAGGGTGCCGATGTTGGAACATGGAAAGGATATGATGAGACAAACGAGCGTTATAATTATTTGAATCAAGCGGGATTTGATTATTATTGTAATGTAGATTCTTCTCAGTATTGGGTTCAGATTGCAAAAGATTATTTCCGTCAGGGACGTCGTAATTTAGACGGCACTCGTATGTACGAAGTAGTATGTGGAAAGAGAGACTTATTATCTGATTTGTTTGATGCAAAAGAAGTATTTGATCCAAGTCGTCCAGTTCCAGTAAAGGGTGTAGAGGCAGCTCCAGCAGATAAGAGCAGTACAGAAGCAAAAAAATAAGTATAACATTACGATGATTGAAATAGCGAAACGGATTGCAAATGTCCGTTTGACGATTACAGGAAGCAATTACGCGCTTCCTGTAATTTGATATTTATAAATAAAAAAAGGAGTATGATAAAGCAATGTATATAATCGCAGGATTAGGAAATCCAACTTCTCGGTACGATAAGACAAGACATAATGTAGGATTTGAAGTGATTGATTGTCTGGCAAAAAAGTATGGAATTGACGTAGATACAAAAAAACATAAAGCGTTGATTGGAAAAGGAATGATTGCATCAGAAAAGGTGCTGCTTGTAAAGCCGCAGACTTTCATGAATTTAAGTGGAGAGAGCATTCGGGAAATTACAGATTATTATAAAGCAGATGAGTCCGATTTAATTGTTATTTATGATGATATAAGTTTGAATGTTGGTCAGATTCGTATTCGCGCGAAAGGAAGCGCAGGTGGACACAATGGAATAAAAAATATTATTCAGCATATGGGAACACAAAATTTTTGGAGAATAAAAGTTGGTATTGGTGAAAAACCAGCACATCGTGATCTGGCAGATTATGTGCTTGGTCATTTTCAAGGAGAAGAAAAAGAAATTATGCAGGAGGCATTTGCGAATGCAGCTGATGCAGCGGCAGTTATGATATCAGAAGGTATTGACACAGCGATGAATCGGTTTAACCGAGTTAAGTAGATTTCCTTTTGACTATAAAGAAAAAACGAATCAAAGAGAATAAATATAGATATAAGGAATAATCTGGAAGGTTTGTATTAAAAATAGAAATAGAGGCAGTAGAAAAGGAACATCACGTTCCTAGTCCTGGAGTGTATACCATAGAAATATGGTGTTTAGGAGGTAAATATGTCTGATTTGTTCGGAAATCTATTGGAAGAATTAAAAGATTATCAAGACGTAGTAGATGCACTGAAAATGGGTAAGACTCCTGTGCAAATGGCAGGATGTATGGATTCTCAAAAAGTCCATTTAATAGAGTCTTTAAGAAAAAACGATTCACAATGTCTTGTTGTTACTTATAGTGAAATTAGAGCAAAGGAAATTTTTGAAGATTTCAAGTTTTTTACAAAAAATGCAGCACTTTATCCAGCAAAAGATTTAATTTTTTATAATGCAGATATTCAGGGGAGTTTACTTGCAAGACAACGTCTGAGCGTGTTGAAAAAAATAAGGGAACAACAAGGAAATGTCATTATTACGACTATTGAAGGTTTAATGAATGCACTGCCATCTTTTGATGCGATTCAAAAAGCTATTATTTCGATTAAAACGGGGCAGACACTTGATTTAGAAATGCTGCGCAAAGATCTTGTGTGTCTCGGATATGAGTACACAGCAAAGGCAGAAGAGCCAGGTCAATTTGCTGTTCATGGTGGAATTATTGATATATTTAGTATGACAGAAGAAAATCCGTATCGAATTGAGCTTTGGGGAGATGAAGTAGATTCCATTCGATATTTTGATGCAGAGAGTCAGCGTTCTATTGAATTATTAGAAGAAGCAGAGATTTATCCAGCACAAGAGATTGTATTGACAGAAGAACAGCTTGAAAAAGGTACAAAAGAGATAAAGAAACAGTATACGCAGTATTATGAAAAACTAAAACAAGATGGAAAATTTGAGGAAGCGGCAAGAATTCAAGAAAAAATAGAATTGCTTTTGGAAGAACTCGAAGAGGGCGGAAGAACAGTTGGATTAGAAAGTTATCTTTCCTTTTTTTATGATAAAACAGTTGCATTTTATGAATATTTTCCAAAGGAAAGTACATTAATTTGTCTGGACGAACCAGTTCGGTTAAGAGAGCGTGCACAAGCTGTGGAATTAGAATTTCGAGAAAGTATGACACATCGTTTAGAAAAGGGATACTTGCTTCCTGGTCAGAGCGATGTACTATATTCTGTAAGGCAAGCATTTGCAGGACTTCAGTCAAGAAAATCGGTTTTAATCAGTAGTTTAGAACAGAAACTCAAATTAATGAAGGTAACAAATACGTATCATATTACAGTTCAAAATATGAATTCCTATAAAGATAGTTTTGAACTTTTAATTAAAGATTTGACAGAGTGGAAAAAGGAAAATTATCGCGTTGTAATGCTTTGCGGTTCAAGAACACGAGCAGAACGTATGGCACAGGACTTGAGAGAATATCAGCTGCGCGCCTATGCATCCGAAGAGAAAGGACGCAGTATTTTACCTGGAGAAATTATGGTTGCAAGCGGAGGGCTGCATCGCGGTTTTTGTTATCCAGTTTTAAAATTTGTTGTTCTGACAGATGGAGATATTTTTGGAACTGAAAAAAAGAAGAAAAAAAGAAAAGTTGTTTATCAAGGACAGAAAATTAATAATTTTGGTGACTTATCGATTGGAGATTATGTTATTCATGAAAGCCACGGACTTGGCGTTTATCGTGGAATTGAAAAAGTAGAAATTGAACGAACGGAACGGGATTATATTAAAATCGAATATGGTGATGGCGGTAATCTTTATATTCCGGCAACACAGTTTCATCTTGTACAAAAATATTCTGGAAAAGAAGGACCACAGCCAAAGCTGAATAAACTAGGCGGTCAAGAATGGACAAAAACAAAGAAAAAAGTAAAAAAAGCTGTACAGGAAGTTGCAAAAGAGCTAGTGGAATTGTATGCAATTCGAGAAAATACAAATGGATATATGTATGGGCCAGATACGGTATGGCAAAAAGAATTTGAAGAAATGTTCCCGTATGAAGAAACCGAAGATCAGCTTGAGGCAATTGAAGCGACAAAACGAGATATGGAAAGTAAAAAGATTATGGATCGTCTTGTATGTGGAGATGTTGGATTTGGAAAGACAGAAATTGCGATTCGTGCAGCTTTTAAAGCAGTTCAAGAAAGCAGACAAGTTGTTTATCTTGTTCCTACAACAATTCTTGCACAGCAGCATTATAATACATTTTGTCAGAGAATGAAAGATTTTCCAATTCGTATTGAGATGCTTTCTCGTTTTCGTACACCAACACAAATCAAGCATACATTAGAAGGTTTGAAAAAGGGAATGGTTGATATTGTTATTGGAACACATCGAGTTTTGTCAAAAGATGTTGTATTTAAAGATCTCGAACTTTTAATTATTGATGAAGAGCAGCGGTTTGGCGTGACACATAAAGAAAAAATCAAACAGATGAAGAAAAATGTAGATGTTTTGACATTAACAGCGACTCCAATTCCACGTACACTTCATATGAGCTTAATTGGTGTCCGTGACATGAGTGTATTAGAAGAAGCTCCAAGTGAACGTCAGCCGATTCAGACTTATGTTATGGAATATAATCCAGAAATGATTCGTGAGGCGATTAATCGTGAGTTGGCGCGAAGCGGTCAAGTATTTTATGTATATAACCGAGTAAAAGACATTGAAGATGTAGCAAGTAAAATCGCAGCACTCGTTCCAGAGGCAACGATTGCGTATGCACATGGACAGATGAGTGAGCGTCAGCTTGAACGAATTATGCTCGATTTTGTCAATGGAGAAATTGATGTTTTAGTATCTACTACAATTATCGAAACTGGATTGGACATTTCAAATGTAAATACAATTATTATTCACGACGCAGATCGGTTTGGTTTATCCCAGTTATATCAGTTAAGAGGAAGAGTAGGACGATCCAATCGAATATCTTATGCGTTTATTATGTATCGTAAAAATAAAGTGTTAAGAGAAGATGCAGAAAAACGTCTTCAGGCAATTCGTGAATTTACAGAACTTGGTTCAGGAATTAAAATTGCAATGAGGGATCTTGAGATTCGAGGTGCAGGAAGTTTGCTCGGAGAACGTCAACACGGTCATATGGAAGCGGTTGGGTATGATTTGTACTGTAAAATGTTAAATGAAGCAGTTCGCACATTAAAAGGAGAAATGGAAGAAGAAACATTTGATACAACCGTTGATTTCCATATTGATGCATATATTCCAAACATATATATCCGTAATGAATATATGAAACTTGATATTTATAAGAGAATTGCGGAAATTGAAAATGAAGAAGAATTAATGGATATGCAGGATGAATTAATTGACCGATTTGGAGATATTCCGAAACCAGTGCAGAATCTTCTTCAAATTGCAGTCATTCGTTCAATGGCACATCAAATTTATGCGACAGAAGTGCGAGGAAATCGCAGAGAAATTAAAATTATGATGTATCCAAAAGCAAATTTAAAGACAGAAAACATGCAGCAGCTATTGAATTTATATGGAGCAAATACATTACGGGTTGTAGCATCGGCAGATGTTCCATATTTTGTTTATAGTGACAGAAAAAAAGAAAATAAAGATGCAGACCAAATGCTGAATTTTGTGAAAAAGTTGTTAAACAACATAAAACGATTGCTTATTGACCCAAAATAGACTATAATAGTTTCAAAACGCTTTGCAAAAGCAGCGAAGCGAATGACGAATAAAGGATGAAAGAAAGAGAAAGGTTTGGTAAGAACAATGAGAAAAATAGGAAAAAGAACGATTGCTCTCATGATGGCAGCTGCTGTGGCAGCCTTATCTA
Organism: Clostridiales bacterium; assembly: GCA_022778745.1. Taxonomy (GTDB): domain Bacteria; phylum Bacillota; class Clostridia; order Lachnospirales; family Lachnospiraceae; genus Fimimorpha. The sequence continues at coordinate 20,352 of JALFSR010000109.1, read as the reverse complement.
TGACTGGATGCACAAAGCGTCTGCCATCCGATGTGATTGCAAGTTATGGAGATCAGATGATTGGAAGACCAGAGGCAGAATTTTATGCACGGTATCAGCAGTATTCTACAGAATATATGTACCTTATGTACGGAAGTGATCCGACAGGATTATGGAAGCAGACTGATTCAACAACATCAAAGACATATGAAGATCAGGTAAAAGAAAGTGCATTAACTGCAGTGCTTCAGACAGAAATCTTGAATGAGAAAGCAGTGGCGGATGGAATTACGTTGACAGAAGAAGAACAGAAAAAAATAGAGGAAGCTGCAGAACAGATTATGAAAGCAGAGCCAGTTGTAGAAGCCAGTGGAGTAACCGAAGAAATTGTAAAGTCAATTGTGACAAAAAATGCAATGGCAAATAAACAGTATCAGGCAATGATTGCAGATATTGATACAAATGTAGATGAAAGCACGGTATTGCATAAGACGATAGAGCAGATCTCAATTCGTGTAAAACAAGATGAGACAGCAGCATCGACAGAAAGCACAGAGCAGACAGAAGAACAAAAAGAACAAGCACAAAAGGAAGAGGCAGCGTTAGCAGAGCTTGCTGGTATCATTCAGTCTGCATTAGAACAAGGTGCGACATTAGATGAGATTGTAGAGAATTATCATGACAAAGAATTTAATGGTGTTACATTTACTGTGGAAAAGAAAGATGCGTTTGCAATTGGAAAAGATGATACAGCTGTGTATACAGAACAGGCGATGGCGATGACAAAAGGACAGGGTATTACAGCTGTCGATGCAAATGCGACTTATGTAGTACGCTGTACTTCAGAAAAAGATGAAGAAGCAACACAACAGGCAATCGAACAGGAATTAAATAATCGCCGTGCTGCGATGTTTGAACAAAAATACGAAGAATTAAAAAAATCAGCAAAGAAGTTTACAGTTAATGAGAAGGAATGGGAGAAAGTAGTTTTTTCAGAACCATTAATAGAAATCTCTACAAGCAGTGCTGATGCGACATCTGATGCGGCTGCATCAAGTGATGAAGCACAGGCAGAATCATCAAGTACAGACAGCAGTGAAACAGAATCAGAAGCATCTGATTCTGCTGAGGCAAATAAATAAAATAATGTATAATTTCCTCCATTTTACAGATAATACATTTATGTACAACGACGGTAAATGCATAATAATAAATGGAGGAAATAAACGATGAAAGCGACAGGAATTGTACGAAGAATTGACGATTTGGGCAGAGTAGTTATTCCAAAAGAAATACGAAGAACATTACGACTCCGAGAAGGTACACCATTGGAAATATTTACAGATAAAGAAGGGGAAATTATATTAAAAAAATATTCCCCGATGATTGAACTTGGCGTGTTTGCAAAGCAATATGCAGATGCGTTGGGACAGACGTTAGGGCATGGTGTAGCAGTCAGTGATCGAGATCAGATTGTTGCAGTGTCTGGTTCATTGCGCAAAGAATTAATAGGAATGTCAATTAGCAAATCATTGGAAAATCTGATTATATCAAGAGAGTATCGTGCAGAAGCAGATCATAATTGCATTCCGTTAATACAGGGAGAAGAAATGAATTATACAGCGCAGGCGATTTATCCGATTATATGTGAAGGAGATGCAGTTGGATCTGTTATTGTTTTCAGCAAAGAACAAAAGATTAAGTTTACAGACACGGAAAAAAAGGCAGCAGCATGTGCAGCTTCGTTTTTAGGAAGACAGTTAGAAAGTTGAATATGACTGCCGAAGCAGTTTACGATAAATTTCCTGAAACTCATTTAGAAATATGGAAAAAACCTTGACAAATTGTGGTTTTGCGTATATAGTCTAGTACAGACTGATTGTCGTAGGGGATTACCCCTGTAAAAAAGCGGTTTTCATACAGCAAAACCGATATTTTAGGAGGAAGTTCAATGAATAAGAAAGAGTTAGTTGCAGCAGTTGCAGGAAAATGTGAAGTATCAAAAAAGGATGCGGAAAAAGTAATTGAAGCAGTTACAAGTGTTATCACAGAGACATTAAAGAGCGGTGATAAAGTACAGCTTGTTGGATTCGGTACATTTGAAGTGGCAGAACGTGCTGCAAGAGAGGGAAGAAACCCAAAGAGTGGTGAAACAATGCACATTGCTGCTTCCAAGACACCAAAGTTCAAAGCTGGAAAAGTGTTAAAGGATGCTGTAAACGAATAAGATGAGATTAGATAAGTTTTTAAAAGTTTCCCGTCTGATTAAACGAAGAACAGTTGCTAATGAGGCATGCGACGCAGGCAGAGTAATGGTTAATGGAAAGCCAGCAAAAGCATCGTTGTCAGTTAAAACTGGAGATGTAATTGAAATCGGATTTGGTACAAAGACAGTAAAAGTTGAAGTACTGGATGTTCAGGAAACAGTAAAAAAAGATGATGCAAAAGAATTGTACCGTTATTTATAAATGAATGGAATAACGGAGAGTACCTCCTAATATACTAAATTACAAGTATATTAGGAGGTTTTGTTGTATGGATGAAAAGCAGCAAAATGCAAATCATAGAATTGTCATGCATAATCGAAATGAGTGTCAGATGACAGGTGTTCGAGATGTGATTTCGTTTACTGCAGAAGAAGCATTGTTAGAGACAGAAATGGGAATTCTTCAAATAAAAGGGCAAAATCTTCATATGAGTCGATTAACATTGGAAAAAGAAGAAATTGATATTGATGGAGAAATTGTGAGTATGGTATATTCTTCTGCACAGCATTATAATAAGCCAGGGGAATCTTTTTTAAAACGAATATTTCGGTAGCATATGAGTGAAGTAATAAAATGGGAAATGCGCTTCTTTATCGAAGCAATTATATTAGGAGGAATACTCCGCGCAGGATATGATCTTTTATTAATTGGAAGAACAATCAAGCGTGCAAAACATACTCGGATTTCTATAGAGGATTTTTTTTATTGGATGATTTGCTGTTATTTTGTATTTGGATTATTATATGAAAATAATAATGGAGTAATAAGAGGATTTGCACTTTGCGGAATTACAATAGGAATGAGTATTTGGCATTTTGGTCCAAGTCATATGTTAATTCCTATGTTGGCAAACCAGATTGGACGGATAAAGAAACTTATACAAAAATTTAAAAAATTTTTAGGAAATATTTTAAAAAAAATAATGAAATATGATAGAAAGCATTGAAAAAAACATATAGTTGCTTTACAATGAAAGTGTAACTTATTCATTGTGATACTTGGAGGATAATTTTTTGGGAAATCAAAGTCGCTATCAAAAAAGAGCAAATCGTAAATCGGTTATGCTTGCTTTAGCTGTAGTGTTATTACTTGCAGTCATTGTTTCCACAAAAAGTACACAATTACATCAAAAAAATGAAGAATGCAAACAACAAATTACGGAACTTGAGAGACAAATGGATTTGCAAGAACAGAGGAAGCAAGATTTGGATCAGTTAAGTACATATATAGATACTGATCAGTTTAAAGAGCGGATTGCTCGTGATAAACTGGGACTTATATATGACGATGAGCTAATTTTGAAAAAGAAGTAAAAAGGAGAAAACCTTCCGCAAGAGCTCAAAGAGCAAATGCGGGAGGTTTTCTTTTACACGCAAAGTATAGGTGTGTTTTATCTGATTATATAGAGAAACTATTTTGTATGAGAAGAGCGTGTTGCTTTCTGAGGTGTCTTTTTCTTATTCTGTTCTTTCTCACAATTTTGGGAAGGAGAAGACATAGCGCAGCGCAGACGTTGTTCTTCAAAATGGTGAGAAGTGTACCAACCGCTAATTAATTTTTTTGCAGATGCAAAGATCGGCACCGCAATCAGCATTCCGAGAAGTCCTCCGACATCTCCTCCGATAATAATAGCAACCATTGTAAACACAGCGTGAAGTTCCACCGATTCTCCGATGATTTTTGGCTGAAGAAAGTTATTATCAATTTGCTGAACGACTTGCATGGCGATGACTACCCATAGTACAAGTAAGAAATCACCGCTTAAGAGTGCCATAATCGCTGCTAGTACAGTGCCGATTAATGGACCGACATAAGGAATCATGTTTGTAATTCCAGCAATAATACCAATAACGACTGCATAATCAACATCTAATAAGATTAATGCAATTGCAGAAAGAAGACCAACAAAAAAGGCTTCTAATAACTGTCCGCGAATATAGCTCGTAAATGTCTCATTAAATGTGGAAGCAATATTTTTTAAATGTTTTCCAATAGAACTGTTACGGAAGCAAAGGAAAAACAATTTGTTCCACAAATCAATAAAATATTCCTTATCTAACAAAAGATATATGCTTAATACAATACAGATACATGTAGAAAATACATTGCTGATTAAAGTTGTCGCAGAGCTGAACAAGTTATTCATGCCATTGAAGAAAAAGGACTGCAGCCATGAAATAAATTGTGAGAGGTAAGATGCAATCGATTCTTTTACAGCATCTGTAAGTGGCAGATTAGATAGCTGCTGCTGAATATAATTAGCATCTAAATTGAAATTTGTATTGTTTACATAATCAATGATGGATTGAAATAACTGCTGAAATGAAATAACTTGCGACAGTTTTCCGCCAATCATAAAATAAATAAGTAGAATAACACTAATAATAGTTAGTATTAATAAAATACATACAAGAAGTACACTGATACCTCGGTGTGATTTTTTAAAAACTTTTTTTAAATGTTTATCAAGAGCACGAACTGGTATCCAAAGTAAGTAAGAAATAATAACTGCAATTAATATTGGACTCAAAAGAGCAAATAATGTATGTAGAATAGAACTTGCAAATGTCCATATGTTAGAAATATTATTTAATAATGTAATAACAATATAAATAGCTGCGGCAGTCAAAACAACATAGATACAAGTTGTGATCTTATCGTTGTCCCATTTTGATTTCATAGATTTATCCTTTCTGAAGTTTATAAACTAATATAGCTACCATAGGTCAAAATATTTTGACTTAAATAGCATAACATATTTTGAATGGAAAAGAAAGTTAAAAAACACTTGAAAAATAGAAAACAGAGTGTATAATGTATATTGTATACATAAAATAAATAATATATGATTTTGCAATTCCAAATATTCAGCTTTAGCAGCGGTACGATTGGAAAAACATTACGATGTTTTTTGAAAGGAGGATGGCAGGATGAATTGCTAAGAGATCCTGCTTAGTATTGAGATGAATGAAATACAGTTACGTGCATTTGCAAAGATTAATCTTGGATTAGATGTGTTAAGAAGACGACCAGATGGCTATCATGAAGTGAAGATGGTGATGCAGACGATTCGTCTGTTTGATAAGCTACATTTAATTAAACGAATGGATAATAATATTACTGTAGATACGAATCTTTCGTACTTGCCAAATAATGAAAACAATCTTGTTTATCGTGCCGCAGATTTATTAAAAAAAGAATTCGATTTAAAAGAGGGCGTTCATATACGTCTTTATAAATACATTCCAGTAGCTGCTGGCATGGCAGGAGGCAGTTCTGATGCAGCAGCAGTTTTATTTGGAATGAACCAAATGTATCAGTTAGGACTCACATTGGAACAATTAATGGAAAGAGGCGTAACAATCGGTGCGGATGTTCCATATTGTTTGATGAGAGGAACAGCACTGGCAGAAGGAATCGGAGAAAAACTGACACGGCTGCCAGCGTGTCCAAATTGTTATGTTTTGATTGCAAAGCCAGGCATTAACGTTTCAACGAAGATGGTTTATGAAAATTTACATGCAAATGAGCTGAGTATTCATCCTGATATCGATGGTATGATTGCGGAGATGGCAAGAGGAAATTTGAAAAAAATGTCAGATAAGATGGGAAATGTATTAGAAACTGTTACAACAGTCAAATATCCGATTATTAATACGATTAAAGAGTTCATGAAAGATCATGGTGCACTTGGAGCGATGATGAGCGGAAGTGGTCCAACAGTATTTGGTTTGTATACTGATCTGACAACAGCAAAGCAAGCATATTTTGATTTAAAAGTGAGCCATTTGGCACAGAATGTATATTTGACGACAATATTTAATCCTACGAAATAATAGCGGATTGCGAATGTCCGCCTTATAAACGGTACAAGAAAAAGAAAAGAGAGGAAACTAGATTATGGGTGATTTTTTGAAAGTAAATATGAATGAATATTTACCATTGAGAGATGTAGTTTTCAATACGCTGCGTCAGGGCATTTTAATGGGAGAATTAGAGCCAGGCGAACGTTTGATGGAAGTTCAGTTAGCAAATCGCTTAGGAGTAAGCCGCACTCCAATTCGTGAAGCGATTCGTAAGTTAGAATTGGAAGGACTTGTCGTTATGATTCCAAGAAAAGGGGCAGAAGTGGCGAAAATTTCTGAGAAAGATTTGAGAGATGTATTAGAACTTCGCTGCGCGCTGGAAGAACTTGCGAGTGAATTGGCATGTGAGCGTATGAATGATGATATGTTTGAGCAGCTGAATGAGGCATTCTTAGAATTTAAGAATAGAATTTATAATACCGATTTAAGCATAATTGCAGAACTTGATGAAAAATTTCATAATGTCATTTACGAATCCACTCAGAATCAAAAGTTAATTCAGATGATTAATAATCTCAAAGAACAGATGTACCGCTATCGTTTGGAATATATTAAAGATGAAAATAAGAGAAGTGGTCTTGTAGAAGAACATAAAATGATTGTAGACACATTGAAAAGAAAAGATATTGTGATGGCAAAACAAGTTGTGAGAGAACATATTATTCATCAAAGAAATACAATTCTGGAGAATTTAAACTTATAATAAAATGATTAGATGCCAGGGTCAAAAGGTCATGCGTTTCATGCTCTCGAAATCCGTAATCATCATGGGGTCAAAAGCTTTTGACTCCAACATCATGACTATGCAATAGAAAAACAGGCAAGTCTCTGAAAAAAATAATTCTAAGAGAGTCTTGCCTGTTTGTTTCTCTAATGATTTTATAAACGTTTAGTATCTTGTATGAATATTATAATGTCAGATATATTTTAGCTTTGATTTTAACTTTTTGCATTTTACCTTTTGATTTAGCTGAGAGATACGTAACTTTGATTTTTCCGTACGAATTTTATTTTTATAAATCTGTTTTTCTAATCGGTAATTTTGTTTCATTAGTTTTTTAGCGAATTTATCATCGTAGCGTCTTTGTTGACTCGTTAGCTTTATATTGCTGGAAATCTGATGTTTCGCTGAAAAAAACAGTGCTGCAATGCAGAGCAACAGCTGAAAAGCAGTAATAAGATTATCCGTGCTAACAGGGATTTTTTCTAACAGTGTTTTGATTTTATCTTCCATTTGTTCCTCCTGTCATTTTGAATGATTTTATTTTATCATAATTTTTTGAATTTCTCAATAAAATCTTGGAAAAATAACAGTCAGTTCCATAGATTTTCAAAAAATGAAAGGAAACGGAAGCCGATTTTTAACGGTTGTTTTTTTTGTTGAATTGTTTCATACGTATCATGGGTTAAAAGCCCTTGTAGCTTTTGTTTGGAACGTTCTGGTACGGTTCCATAGGAGGCATCTACAAAGCAAAGTGGAGGATACATGACACACCACCAGTTTTTTCCCTTTGCCTGTCCAATGCGAATAATTAATGCCTCATATTGTCCAGGTGGAAATGTCAGATCTCCATACGTTTTTGTCGGAAAGTAAGATAACCCAATTTCTGCGGTGACTGTCTGATCATTATTAAATGAGGCAAGTGTTTGATGAGCAGTCTGCAAAATATCAGACATATGGGATTGGATGATTTGTTTTGCTGCATTCTTTGAATTACAATCGCTTAGAAAGGGAGAGAGTACTTGTAATACCGCATCTTTTACTTGCTGTTTTTGTTGTTGATCGCCAGGACTGTCACTGTTTGCGATGACATGGAACCGCAGAAGCTGAGTCTTTAACTCTTCGGTTGAAGAGAGTTTCTCTTTTGTATGTACGAACGATGCAGCAAATAAAATAGTAAGAATAATAGGAAACATTGCTTTGTATATATTTTTCAATTTCAAACACCTCCTGACTGTATTGTTTCCATATTTTTCCTATATATTCCGATGCAGGGTAAAAAAATAGAAAAAGAAATGTGGAAAAAAAAGAAAGGCATTGAAATATAAATAAGAACATAGTAATATGTAGGAGTATGAAAGAATAAGAAAATGACTGATTGATAAAAATAAGATGCAGAGCATTTTCTTGGTTGTAAAAGAATAATAAGGAGAGAATTATTATGGAAAAGAAAGTAATGGCAGTACTATTTGGCGGTCAATCTTCCGAGCATGAAGTTTCCTGTATGTCAGCAGCAAATGTAATAGATTGTATTGATCAAGATACATATGAACTAGTTTTAATTGGTATTACAAAAGAAGGACATTGGGTAGCAGTTTCGTCAGTAGATTGTATTCGAGACGGAAGCTGGAGAGAATCAAAAGTAGATGCGGCGATTTCTCCAGATGCGACGAAGAAATGCGTATATTTATATAAAGATAAGACAGTTGAGACAAAGAAATTAGATATTATTTTCCCTGTGCTGCATGGTTTATATGGCGAAGATGGAACTGTTCAGGGATTATTTGAACTGGCACAGATTCCGTATGTAGGATGTGGTGTATTGGCATCTGCAGTGTCGATGGACAAGTTGTATACAAAGATTATTGTAGATACGCTTGGAATTCGTCAGGCAAAATACGTGGGGGTTCATAGAAAAGAAATCAAAAATATGGAGGCTGTTATTGCAAAAGTAGAAAGTAAACTTCCATATCCAGTATTTGTAAAGCCATCTTGTGCAGGTTCTTCAAAAGGTGTAAATAAAGCAGAAAACCGCAAGCAGTTAGAAGATGCTCTTCTTGAGGCAGCAAAGCATGACAGAAAGATTCTTGTAGAAGAGACAATTATAGGAAGAGAAATCGAATGTGCAGTGCTTGGAGGAGAGGAACCAAAAGCATCTGGAGTTGGAGAGATTTTGGCAGCAGCAGAATTTTATGACTATGATGCGAAGTATAATAATGCAGAGTCAAAGACTGAAGTAAATCCAGATCTTGGCGAAGGTGTGGAAGAACAAGTAAGAGATTATGCAGTGCGTATTTTTAATGCAGTAGATGGAAACGGATTGGCACGTGTTGATTTCTTCCTTGACAAAGATGGTGTTGTATTTAATGAGATCAATACATTGCCTGGATTTACTGCAATTAGTATGTATCCAATGTTGTGGGAAAATAAAGGAATAGAGAAGAAAGAGTTGATTCAAAAAATAATTGATATAGCATTTACTAGAAAGGATGATTAATCGCATGGACAGAAATGCACCGATTGGTATTTTTGATTCTGGTGTCGGCGGAATGACTGTTGCAAGAGAAGTTATGCGACAAATACCAGACGAAAGAATTGTATATTTTGGAGATACGGCACGAGTTCCATATGGAAGTAAGTCTTCTACTACGATTTTACGTTATACAAGACAGATTATAAAGTTTTTAATGACAAAAAATGTAAAAGCGATTGTTGTAGCATGTAATACAGTAAGTGCACTTGCCTTAGAAGAAGTGCGTCAGGAGATTGATATTCCGATTATTGGTGTTGTAAAGCCGGGTGCATTTGTTGCCTGTAATTCTACACGAAATGGAAAAATTGGAGTCATTGGAACTGAGGCCACGATCCGCAGTGATGTATATAGTAAATTTATTCATGAGATCAATCCTGCTTTAGAGACAGTTGGAAAGGCATGCCCACTTTTTGTTCCGCTTGTAGAGGAAGGATTATGGGATGACCCGATTACGGAAGAAGTTGCGAGAAGATATTTGGGAAGTATGCTGGATGAAGGAATTGATACGTTAATTATGGGCTGTACACATTATCCATTGATCCGAAGACTATTAAAGCGAATTGCAGGAGAAGGAGTAAATTTAGTGAATCCTGCTTATGAGACGGCAGTACAGCTGCGCCGTGTGCTGGAGTGGGAAGATTTGATGCGGGAACAGCATTCTGAGAAGGCAGAAGATCAGTATGAATTTTATGTAAGTGATTCGCCAGAACGTTTTCAAAAATTTGCCGATTCTATTTTAACATTTCAAATTCATGCTCCGTCTCAAATTAATATTGAGGAGTATTAGTAAAAATTTTTCATTACTATTTGAGCTGTTAGGAGAGCAGTGTGGAGGAGTAGATTAAAATGACAAAAAATGTTTTAATCAATGTTCAGGGAATGCAGATGAACATGAACGGAAGTGATAATGTTGAGATAACGACGATGGGAACATATTATTTCAAAAATGGAAAACATTATATTTATTATGAAGAAATTTTAGATTGTTCCGAACCGCCGATTAAAAATTGGATTAAGATTTATGATAATAAAGTAGAAGTGTGCAAAAAAGGTGCTTCTAATGTTCAGATGTTTTTTGAGACAGGGAAGAAAAACATGAGTATGTACAAAACACCATTTGGTACAATTGAAATAGGAATTTGTGTGCAGGAAATAGAGTTTCAAGAAACAGAATGTCTCATAAAACTAGAGCTTCGATACGATTTAGAGATGAATGGAGATTTTGTAGGAGACAGTTTCATTTATATGACAGTGGAAGCAAAATAAAAAAATAATGCTTTCCGTTATTCAATTATGATCAAGCTGGAAAGTGAATTATAACTATCCAGCTTGATAAGCTTGCAGAATAGGGAAAGCATTATATTAAGTACGAGAAATATTGCAGTATAATAACTGCAATATTTTTTTTGAAAAAAATTATTTCTTTTTTGTAGATTTTTTGGCTGTGTTATTTGATGCAGGCTGCTTATTATCCTTATTTTTCTTAAAGCGATCAAAGAATTTCTTTTTCTTTGGTGGTGTAATGATCGTACCGCCACGAACACTCTTAATCTCTGTAATATAGATACCACTAATTACAACTTTTACTTCTTTCTTTGTTGGAATTGTATCAAATACATTGCCATCCGCGATTAAGGTCATAATTTTCGGACCAATTTTTGCCTTTACAAAACACATCTTAGCTCGTCTCATGTATTTTGGAACTTCATTTATAACGACATCAGGAAGTCCGGCGTCTTTGAGCTTCATTTTTTTCTTGTCAATAACTAGCATGGAAACGACTTGCTTCATTGCTTCCATCTGAGCCTTCTGAGCTTCCTGCTTTTTGGACAGTTTTGTTCCTAAAAAATAAAGAGCAACCAAAACAGCTAAAACTACCAGAAGGATGATCAATACGACATGATACCATTGCATAGTCATATCCTCCTCAATCTTTTGCATTTTCGTGACGCGTGCCACATATTTTTCCTTTTAAATTATATCATTCCTTTATGAGTCACGCAAGTGTAAAATAAGTGGTTTTTGGAATAAATTTTCTCACAACTGCATAAAGTGTAGGAAAGGAGTGATAAGGACATGCGTATAAAACCCGCTGCAATTGTGGCAATTATACTTGCTGCAATGATAGTGCCCTATGCAGCAGTATTTGTATTTGGAAAAAGAATAGTTCCTGTTTCTGATCAATTAAAAGAAAGACAAATTCAAGCAGAATCCGAGACAATTTGTGTGGAAGATTATGTGGTGCGTCTTGTCGCAGCACAAATTCCAGTGCAATATCATATAGAGGCTTTAAAAGCACAGGCAGTAATTGCCAGAACGTATTTATATCAGGCGATTGGTGAGAATAAGACGATTAAAGAGGCAGACATTACGGAACAAGGATGGACAGAACAGAAAATGAAGCAAGAATGGAACGAGCAATTTCGGGAGAATTTGCAAAAAATTCAGCAGGCAGTAAATGAGACTGCAGATCAAGTTATAACATGGAATGGAAGTTTGATTCAGCTGTTGTATCATAGGGTCAGCAGTGGGACAACTCGTACGGATGAAAGTGGAATTTGCCCATATTTAAAGAGTAAAGAAAGTCCATACGATATTAAAGCGGAAGGATATTTACAGATGAAAATAATGACACAGGCAGAGTTTGCCCAAATCCTTCAGACAGCTTATCCTGATCGGGCAATTACCTCAAATAATATTTTGGCAACATTGCAGATCCTTTCCAAAGACAGCAGTGGATATATTGAAAAGATGCAAATTGGAGGATGTGAATTTCAAGGGTTAGAAGTCGCAAATGCATTGCAGATGACGTCTTGCTGTATGAGCTTTGAAGAATATGACGGCAAACTGCGTGTGATTAGCAGGGGAATCGGAAATGGATATGGAATGAGTCAATGGGGAGCGTCAAAGATGGGAGAAGAAGGAAAAACTTGGCAGGAAATTCTTCAATATTATTATGCATTTGATGCAGGACTGCAAATTCAAAACAACCTATAAATTTATGGAAATATATTGTATAAGTTTTGAACTTTCGGCAACACTTTTACTGAGGTGATAAAATTGAAAAAGTTCAAAATGATTATGCAGGATAAGGTTGTCCAAGTTATTTTATTGCTCTGCTTTGTGCTTTGCACAACAGTTGCAATTGCAGCAGTTTATAAAAATGGACAAGATCGTACAAAGGAGCCATCTACTGTGGATATGAATGCCTCAAAAAGTATGGCAAATCAAAATACATCCGAGGATATAGCAAAAGCAACGGAATCAACAGTGCAGCAATCTACAACAGAAAAAGACGCAGCAGCAAATGCTGATGTTGTAATTCCAAATTTTTCACAAGAAAGTCGTCTGGCATGGCCAATTCAAGGAAATGTGCTGATGAATTTTTCAATGGATACAACAGTCTATTATTCAACATTAAAGCAATACAAAGTAAGTCCAGCGATGTTAATTCAAGGTGAAGTAGGAGTTGGAATTGCAGCACCAGCAGATGCACAGATTGTTTCCATTGGAAAAGATGAGGAAATTGGAAATTACATTTTAATGAGTCTTGGAAATGGATACGAGGCGAAAGTTGGAAACTTGAAAGATATTACAGTGCAGGAAGGTCAATTTGTGAGACAGGGAAATATTTTAGGAGCAATTAGCGAGCCAACCGTATATTATTCGGTAGAAGGACCAAACTTATATTTTCAGCTCCTGAATGGAGAAGTTCCAATTGATCCATTGGATTATCTTCAGTAGCAAAAAGGAAGTTCTCTGTAAAATAATGATTTTGCAGGGAACTTTTTTACATAGTGAGCAGGTTTAAGAGGATGTTTGTAATATTTATTAGATAAGAGCAAAGAGTCTTTACATCTCTCTATAGAGATATAAGCGACTGGAGATAAAATATAACGTTAAAATTGCTTTTTTGTATTTGGTGTATTATACTATTTATAGAAAAAATAAGTCTTTCAAATACCCATAGTGAAGTTGTCTCCACTATAACTATTAATTTACGAAAGGAAAGAGAGGCGAAGGATATGAGGCAAGTCCGCACAGTGGCGCTCATTGGATTAGGAGCAATAGGAGCAGTTGTTGCGCCTGGAATTGGGCATATAGTAGGACATAAAAATTTGAGAATTATCGCAGGGGCAGAACGAAAAAAACGACTGGAACAAGGAATTCAAATTAATGGGAAAATATGGAAATTTTTGATTGTTGATCCAGAAGAAACGATGGAACCAGCTGATTTTGTTATTTTTGCTGTAAAAAATACACAGTTAGATCAGGCAATGAAAGATGCATCCAACCAAATTGGACCAGATACAATTGTAATGTCTTTGTTAAATGGAGTGGAGAGTGAAAAACGGTTAGAACAACAATTTTATCCAGAACAAGTTCTGTATGCGATTATACGCATTCCTTCTTTAAATACAAATGGAGTAATTTCTTATCCAGAACGATTCAAAGGAATTTCGTTTAATGCAAAAGATAATAAGAAAGACGATGAAAAAGTAACAGCAGTGAGACAATTGTTTGAACTCGCAAAGATTCCTCATGAAGTATGTGATGATATTCATTATACAATGTGGTATAAGTTTATGACAAATGTAAGTGAAAATCAAACTGCTGCAATTATGGGAATGCCGTATAAGGCATTTCAAGTAAGTGAACATATTTCTGCTATTCGTGAAATGGCAGCAAAAGAAGTAATTGCAATTGCAAATGCAGCAGGAGTCGAGTTGTCGGAGAAAGATTTGATTGAGCAGAAAAATTATCTTATGACGATGGTTCCATATGGAAAACCTTCTACACTGCAAGATTTAGAAGCAAATAGAAAAACAGAAGTTGACTATTTTGCTGGAACGATTATTCGACTTGGAAAACAATATCATATTCCAACTCCATGTAATGAATTGTTTTATCATATGATTCATGCATTAGAAGAAAAGCAGGAAATACTGGCATCTATTTGATTTATTATTTTCTATATTATTAGTAAGTTTTCTTTGAATATCAATATTGATTGCTATAATGGAACATTAATTTTATATATTTGAAAAATATTTTGCTAAAAGATCTCCCCCTGTTTCTAGTGTATAGGATGAAGCAGGGGAGATTTTTCAACAAATAATGGTAAAGCGTATATTCTGAATTTGCAGCGCTTCGTTCTTATAACTGAAGAATGAGTATCAGTCATTGTATTCATCCAAAAAGCTATATTTTTTATGATGGCGTTCCCATCCGATCATTGTATCAAGATTAACATTATGAGTGCTTCGGAAAATATTACTGTCAATAAACGGACTGACAGTTCTAAGCTGTTTGATTAATTCTTTGATTTCTTCGCGTTTAGATGTCGCACGTTCATCTTTTTTAGCAAGATTTTCTGTAAAGCGGCAGGCACATTGAATAAATGTCAGCTGATTGTAACGCTGCCATGCAATGATATCTTGCTCTTTGATCAGATACATTGGACGAATCAATTCCATCCCTGGAAAATTAGTGCTATGTAGCTTAGGCATCATAGATTTCATTTGTCCGCTGTAAAGCATACTCATCATTGTTGTTTCAATAACGTCATCAAAATGATGTCCTAAGGCAATTTTATTACATCCAAGCTGTTTGGCATACGCATAAAGATGCCCACGGCGCATTCTTGCACATAAATAGCAAGGAGAGTCATCGATAGTCTCTACAACAGAAAATATATTAGATTCAAAAATTTTAATCGGGATATTTAAAAGCTGTGCATTATATTCGATCTGCTGTCGATTTTCTTTATTATATCCGGGATCCATTACAATAAATTCCAGTCCAAAATCAAATTTTCCATGGCGTTTAATTTCCTGTAAAAGTTTTGCGCAAAGCATTGAGTCCTTTCCCCCAGAGATACAGACAGCAATATGATCGCCTTGCTGCAGTAACTGATAGTCATTCACTGCTGTTGTAAATTTGCACCAAATTTCTTTTCTATATTTTTTTATAATACTGCGTTCAATTTCTTGGTAGCGTTCCATAAAAATTAAAGTCTCCTTATTGATAAAAGTTTTTTATATTGCTTGTAAAGCAGCTGACATTCTGACATTCAATGAATAAATTCAGAGGATTTTCTTTAACTGCTATTATTATAGTGGATGACTAATCCATTTCTGGCAGATCGTACTGAGAAGGTAAGATTAACATACTCAGTTGAATTGCAGATAGAGCCATTATACATAATGGAACCGTATAATGCAAGCAACAATCAAATAGACCGAAATGATATAAACAAATGAAATACGTATTGTATTTCGTGTAATTTGCTAAATAGTTTGAAAAAGTATTAAAAAATAATAAATATAACAGTTTAAAATGATAATAAAGTTTATATAATGAATAAAAAATTCTATACAATACATACAATTTAGATAAAATAAAAAATTATAAAAAAAATTAAAAAAAGTACTTGACGGAAAAAGAAATGTGTACTATAATAAGGACATAACAAACAAAGAGACAAATAAATAGATAAGGAGGATTCGTCCAATGGGAACTTAGACTTTAGCAGAGAGGATAAAAAGTAGGAGGAACGGTCCAATGAAATAGTAATATTCATCCATGATCTTTATAAATTGGGAGTGTAAAACCCATTATCTTTCGATGATGAGTAGTCCACTTAACATTGTTTCCGAGTAAAGTAATACATAGGAGGAGAGTCCAAAGGGCACTTAAGTAAAATCCGGATAAATATAAAAGAAAGAGAGGTACGGACCACCAGTTGAGTAAAATTACCTGATTTATTTTTTCATCTGTTTGTGGGAACTGCAGTTTGAGAAGTAAGATCAGGCAGGAGAACAAATGAGAATAGCTGCTTAAGCGAAGTAGTTATGTGCATACAAATCGTAAGAACTTTCAGAATGAGAGATATGAATGATATGGAATTCATCAGTAATAGGAATATATATATGAGAACGCGTAAGATGCGCCATGTATAGGATGGTATGAATGTTGGAGTACATATATCGGATATAAGATCATTAAAGTTCATGTTAAGAGAAAACAGTGGTTTGAAAAGAAAATAGAGCTATGGAAAGATAACAGCAGATAAGAAAATTCTCAAAATACAATTGAATAAGGAGCAGGGCAGATATAGTTTATATCGTGTCTAGAAAAAATACAAAAAAAGAAAAGAGAGGTATTCTCCAATGGATACAGAAGTTTAAAAGCGGGTGTCAGATGAATGAATTTGATACCCGCTATTTGTTGTGAAGGCATAAAGAAAATTAGATTGTTAGTTTTTAGAACAAATCATATGAAAATTTCATAAACTAAACAAAAGAAACAATAGAGGTTATTATGCCAGAAGACTGTAGAGAAATTATTACATCAGAACAATATTTAGATTTAATTGTTCCGCCTGGTGGAATTATAGGGATGCAAGGCGTATGCAGTCAAAATGTTGGAGGGTTATATGAAATACAGCATTGGCTTTTGAGTGAGGCAGAGAAACTTCCTACGAATAATATTGGATATTATATGCTGCCAAAGTTATATGGATTATTAGATACGAGCAATATGGAAGCTTCTGGAATTCCAAAAGTTCAAAATCAGCCAGTGTTAGCATTAAAAGGCAGCGGAGTGTTAATTGGATTTCTTGATACAGGAATTGATTATCAAAATCAAGTATTTTTAAATCCAGACGGAAGTAGTCGTATTGCGGCAATATGGGATCAGACAATTCAAGATGGAGAACCTCCAGAAGGATTTTTATACGGAACTGAATATCGAAAAGAACAAATTGACGAGGCATTGCGTTCGGAAAATCCACTTAACATAGTACCGTCTGTGGATACAAATGGACACGGAACATTTCTTGCTGGCATTGCTGCTGGAAGTGAATTAGAAGATCAAAATTTTTATGGAGCTGCACCGCAGGCGATGATTGCAATGGTTAAATTAAAGCCAGCCAAACAGTATTTAAGGAATTTTTTCTTTATAAAAGAAGGGGCAGAAGCATATCAGGAGAATGATATGATGATAGCAATGGACTATTTGAGAAGCTTGGCAGAACGATTGAATATGCCGTTAGTGATTGGAATTGGGCTTGGAACAAATCAAGGAAGCCATCTTGGTATTTCTCCAATTGAAAATGTGATCAATCAAATTTCTTCTGTTGTAGGAAATATTATTGTTACTGCTGCTGGAAATGAAACGGGAAAAGGACATCATTATCATGGAATGTACCGTCCAAATCGGGAATTTGATGAAGTAGAAATACGAGTGGGAGAAGAAGAAAGAGGGTTTATATTAGAATTTTGGGCAAGGGCCCCAGAATATTATTCAATTGCGATTCGTTCTCCATCAGGAGAATATACACCGAGAATTGTAACAAAATTCACAGCTAGTCAAAAAATCAGCTTCGTTTTTGAAGAGACAACAATTTATGTCGATTATCGAACGGTCGTACAGGCAAATGGGGCGTTTTTAATTTTGGTTCGTTTTGAGGCACCGACGCCAGGAATTTGGAGTATTCAAATTTATAATTCTTTATATATTAATGGAAACTATGATATGTGGCTTCCGATGGATCAATTTATTTCACCGAATACAGTATTTTTAAGACCAACTCCGAATACGACGTTAACTTTGCCAGGAACAACGCCAAATGTAATTGTGGTAGGTGCATATGACCATGTAACTGGAGGAATTTATGTTCATTCTGGGCGCGGCTATCCAATTTCTAATATTATAAAACCTGATTTGGCAGCACCTGGAGTAAATATATATGGTCCAATGCTTAGAAATCGATTCGGGCGAATGACAGGAACAAGCATTGCGGCGGCTCATATGGTTGGTGCAGTGGCACTTTTGCTGGAATGGGCAATTGTAAGAGAAAATCGAAGAATATTAACGACAGGTGACACGATTGCATTTTTTATTCGAGGAGCAAATCGCAAACAAGGTTTAATCTATCCAAATAGAGAGTGGGGATATGGAACATTGGATCTTTATCAAGTATTTGAAAGAATTCGTGAATTAAGCAATTGATAAGAAAATAGAGATTGTAACTATAGTGTTAAAGATGATTGAGACAAGAGATTTACTTTTTAAATAAATTTGCAGAAATCTAGTTTCTGTTTTATCAATAGATAATTAACATTATAGTTGCAATTTTTGTATAGATATGCCAATTTTATCGAAAATTATTTGATAATTATTTATACTGAATTTGTAAAAAAACAAAGTGGATTCTAAATGCTCGCTTTTTCTATTTGGAGATACTTTTATAGTATAAACTCAGATGATTTTTTACTGGTAATATTGTACGAAAAAATAGGACAGAAATTGTTTGATGTAAAACTTGACAAATAATACAGAACATTTTATTATATTTTTATAAGAAAATGTATGAAGAGATTTAGGAGGAACTAGAATGATTGACAAACATGCCAATATTTTTAGTATTAAACACGTTGTTTTGACGGAAGTAGCAAGACATGCCTATATGGGTGATTTAGAAGAAGTAAGAGATCAGCTTCCATTTGAAATGATTCCAGGACCAAATGCAAATTTCCGTTGTTGTGTTTATCGTGAACGTGAAATTATTCGTCAGAGAATTCGTCTTGCTGAGGGAAAATCTCCAGACGGAAAAGAATCAAAGGGCATTGTACAAGTAATCAGTTCTGCATGTGAAGACTGTCCAATCACTCGATTCAGTGTAACAAGTAACTGTCAGAGATGTATGAGCAGACGTTGTCAGCAGGCTTGTAAATTTGGCGCAATTTCAATTAAAGATGATCGTGCTTATATTGACCCTTCAATTTGTAAAGAATGTGGAAAATGTGCACAGGCATGTCCATATAATGCGATTGCTGACTTAGTACGTCCATGTAAGAGAAGTTGTCCAGTAAAGGCAATTCAGATGGATCCAGATACACAAATTTGTACAATTGATGAAAGTAAGTGTATTTCTTGTGGAGCATGTGTAGAGAGCTGTCCATTTGGTGCGATTGCGACAAAGACTTATATGGTAGATGTTATTGAAGAAATTAAGGCTGGAAAGAGAGTTGTAGCGATGGTTGCACCTGCAATTGAAGGTCAGTTTGGTGCAGATGTAACAATGGGTAATCTGTTTGCAGCGATTCGTGAACTTGGATTCTCAGAAGTAGTAGAAGTAGCACTTGGTGGTGATTTAACAGCTGCTTATGAGGCTATGGAGTGGGCAGAAGCTTATGAAGAAGGTAAGAAGATGACAACATCTTGCTGCCCAGCATTTGTAAATATGATTCGTAAACATTATCCATCTGTTATGAAGAATGTTTCAACAACAGTATCACCAATGTGTGCATTATCTCGTCTGTTAAAAGCTACAGATCCAGAAATAGTAACAGTATTTGTTGGACCATGTTTTGCAAAGAAGAGTGAAGTTGTGGAATTTGGTATTGAAGGCAATGCAGATTATTGCTTGACGATTAATGAAGTTCGTTGTATGATGCGCGCAAGAAATATTCAGATTGAAAAAGATGAGCCAAACGTTCAGCACGGAAGTACATATGGAAAACGTTTCGGTAATGCTGGTGGCGTAACTGATGCAGTAATCCAGGCAATGAAAGAAAAGGGTATTGATACATCTAAGATTAATGTTCAGCGCTGCAGTGGCGGAGACGAATGCAAGAAAGCATTGATGCTTCTTCGTGCAGGTAAGTTCCCATCAGATTTTATTGAAGGTATGGCATGTCCAGGCGGTTGTGTCAACGGTCCAGGAAGTGTGAAGTTTGCGGCTGAAGCAAAGAAAGACAGAGATAATTTGATCGCTCAGGCAGACGGAAGAGAGATTTGGGAAAATCTTTCTAAGTATGAAGAATTACAGCATATTTCTATGCATCGTAAATAATAGATTTTAGACACAGTAAAGCGGATTGAGAATGTCCGCTTTACTGCTTTTGTGTGTCGAGCATGGCACTAGTCTTACTGGTGAAAGTCCAGTCACGGGTATTTACCACCAAGTATAGCGAACCA